>JAIOIK010000136.1 GCA_019912545.1 Ignavibacteria bacterium
AGAGGCTGTCTCAAAAGTTCTATTTTTCAGTGGCACAGACATTCTTGTCTGTGATTGTTAAACATAAATGTAGTTTTCGACAGACAGGAATGTCTGTCCCACTGGTTTTGAGACAGCCTCTTTAGGTCGTGGATAATAATAACTATTTAAACGGCTTTAGCCGCAATTCTCTGCAATTATTATAATTGAAAGCGTTAACTACAGGAATTTAAGGAGCCCAAGGGCTCCTTTTTCATGCAATTATAAATGAATTCATCGAATTCGTCAGATTATTTGATACAATAATTGGTTAATTTTGCATAAGGACATTAATAAACCGGAGATAATATTATGGTAGAAATAAATACAACATATCAAGGCGGCCTGCAATGCAAAGCTGTACATAAACCAAGCGGCGTAGTTCTGGAAACTGACGCACCGGTTGATAATCACGGTAAGGGCGAAAGATTTTCACCAACCGATCTGTTGGCAGCTTCACTTGCCGTGTGTTACTTAACAACAATGGGCCTGGCTGCAGAAGATCGTGGTATAAACATGAAAGGTACAACCTGCAGGGTGGAAAAACATATGAGCACGGATTCCCCCAGAAGAGTTTTCAGGCTTGTTGCAGAAATAAAATTTCCTGCAGGTATTCCATTTGATAAAAGGGGAATACTCGAAGCAGTTGCACTTCATTGCCCGGTTTCAAAAAGCCTGCATCCGGATATTGATGTGGACCTGAGGCTTCACTTCCCCGACGGTCAGGATATGGAAGAACATACACATCATTCATAAGATCTGCTTCATACCGTTATTCCAGTACTAGGCTTAATATAAACGATAGCGTTATTGCGCATTGCAGGATTAATTATTTATATTACCGCATAAGGTAAATTAATAATTAAACGCACATGTTATGAAAAGATATAGACTGATCGTGCTATCTTTTATTTTCCTTTCGGTATTCACAAAAGTTCTGATTTCGCAAAACTGCAATTGTTTGAATGGCTGGATATACAGGGCACCGCTTGTTGTAACAAATCCTAATGCATCCGCATACACTGCATTTGAAGTTAAAGATACTATTAACACTCTTGCACTAATTACAGCCGGAAAAATGAAAGCCGATGGCGGCGATATCAGGTTTACAGATTCACTCTGCAATCCAATTGGTTATTGGGTAGAAAGCGGAATTAATACAGCCTCAACGGTCATCTGGATCCGCGTCCCGAATCTGCCGGCTAGCTCATACAGAACAATCTATATGTATTATGGGAATGCTGCGGCAGCATCCTTAAGCAGCCAGCAAAACACATTTAAGTTTTTCGAAGGTTTTGACGGGAACACTCTTCAGAAATTTACTGAGCCATGCGGCGCAGGCACTGTTACGGTTTCGGGGGGGAATGCCAATTTCAACTGGGCAAGCGATAAAGTTATTGTTTCTGATACTGTCTTTTCGCGGCAGGAAGTTTACACGGCAGAAATGAATGTCACGGCATGTACAGGTAACTGGCCGGTTTTAGTTTGGGTAAAAAACGATGCTAACCAGAGAAGCTACGGCGTCCTGGTTCAGAATTCCTCTTTGCTGGTGAGAATAGGAAAATCAGGCGTGAGCGTTGGTGCATGCCAGGGACATAATTTTACGGTTCAGAATTCATTTACAAATCCGGTGGGATTGTGGACAACTACATGGGCGGCAACCGGTGATATCCGCGCAACTTTCCCGGGAGTAACACCTATGCAGACTACCGATACCGAAATTCCCAGAGACACAAGTTTAAGACTTGGAATAGGGGGCATTTCCTCGGGAGCGGGTACACTCACGGTTGACTGGGTAAGAGCAAGAAGATGGGCAGCTATTCAGCCAATTGCTTTACTGAATACAGGGCTTGAACTTTCAGCGCCACGCCAGCCGGGCGGGACAAGTGTTAGTGTGCTTGGCAGTACAAGCTTAAGGTTTGACTGGGCGGATAGCTCAACCAATGAAGATAAATTCATGATAGAAAGAAGTACAAACGGCGGAACGAACTGGAGTTTAAGGGATTCTGTTGCAGCAGGTATAATTACATATACCGATAACGGTTTGACCCAAAATTCCCAGTATTGTTATAGAGTTTATGCAAAGAATTGTGTCGGAATATCAGCCAATTCACCGCAAGCTTGCGGAACCACTTCATTTACCGGGCTTAGCCAAAATGCAGGAGAAATACCAAAGGTTTTTGATCTTCATCAGAATTTCCCGAATCCGTTTAACCCTGTTACAAACATTATGTTTGATCTTCCGAAACAATCTATTGTTAAGCTCACTATATATGATGCGCTTGGGAAAACTATCGCTGAGCCTGTTAACACACAGCTTGAAGCAGGAGTGTATAACGTTAATTGGAATGCGTCTACTTTTGCAAGCGGGATATATTTTTACAGGATACATGTCCGTCAAGCCGGATCTTCGACAGATGATTTTGGTAAGGAATTGAAAATGGTTTTAGTGAAGTAGAAACGTCAAACGTGAAATGTGAAACGGCAGAAATGGTTATATCATATTTAATAAAGAGGCTTATGCGGCCTCTTTTTTATTTCCTGAATCGATTATCTTTATCGAGAGGTAAATGCTGATGGCGGCAAGAGGCAATGAACCAACCAGGTCGATCAGATAATGCTGCCTTAGATATACGGTTGCAATAGCAAGCAGAGTGCCAAGCGGAAGTGTACAGAAAAGAAAATATTTTCTTCTTAGCCGGTAAGCGAAGTAGTTTGTGATAAGTATTATTCCAAAGTGCAGGCTTGGAAATGTATTGCGGATAAATGATTCTCTTAAATACTGGCCAAGGTTATTCAAATAAGTATTTGTTATGGGAGATAGCCCCTGCAAAGTAATTGTGTAATGCTCCGGGAAAGCAATATCAGGACCTGCCGCCGGCAACAGGATGTAAAAAACAAATGCGCTATACCATGCAATTAAAATCGCAAGCAGGTACTGCCTTGAAAAAGTAAATGCTCCGCTTTCCTTCTTAAAATACAGCAGCACAAAAGTTAGTGTGGGCAAAACGTAATAAGAAAAATAAGAGAGTGTAAGTATTTCGGTCAATCCATTACTTATGAATGGTTCAAAACTGCGTGTTATATCAAATCCAAAGACGCTCATATCAATTTTCAGAAGCAGTGAATCATAATCATTCGGATTCAGCTTGTGTACTACTGACTGGAATGCGCTGAAAATTATTCCATAAAACGGAATATGCTGGTAGCTGCTTAGAAATTTTATTGTTTTTGATGAAGTGCTTCTGCGGTAGATAATAAAGAAGGTTAATACTAAAGAGGATACTGCCGGAATGATGATCTCAGAAACATCTTTTATCATACCCAGCCAGAAGCAGTATATTTGCACCAGTACAATTATGCCTGAAACAGATATGGCGATAAGGTCTTCGGGATAAAATTGGGATACCTGTTTGGATGGTTGGGTCAAGTCTTATATATATTTTGCTGTTATTTGGTAGGAATGCGTGAATTAAGCGAATCTTCCATTTCCTTAAGCTGCTCGATGGAATTAACACCTGTGACCTCAAGCTCGTCTTCAGTAACAACGGTGCCTATTTTATCCTTCGGGATGAAATTAAATATATCGGTCAGGTAATATTCCTTTTGATTGTTTTCAGGGGAAATCTTACTGAGTGCATCAAAGAGTGTTTTGGAATTTACTAAATATATGGCGGGATTTATTTCCTTTATCTTCTTTTCTTCGCCAGTTGTATCTTTTTCTTCTACGATTTTGAGGAATTTGCCTTCGGTATCGCGTACGATCCTGCCGTAACCGTGAGAATCTTCAAATACAGTTGTTAACAAAGTTGCCAGATTTTCGTTTTGGAAATGTTCATCAAGGAGTCTCTCAACGGTTTCAAATCTCAACAGCGGGACGTCTCCCGATAAGATAAGTATCTCGCCCTCAAAATCCTTAAGCAGGCTTTCAGTCTGCATGAGCGCATGCCCTGTGCCAAGCTGTTCTGCCTGAATTGCATATTTAATATTTTTTCCCGGGAATTTATTATTCAGAAAATCAATTACCTGCTCGCGGTGATGGCCAACTATAGGCACAACTTCATCTGCATTGACCTTAAAAGCAAGCTCAACAACATAATCAATCATCGGCCTGCTATTAATCTCAAACATGACTTTTGGCTTTTCCGGAGATTTCATCCTCTTGCCCAGTCCCGCCGCAAGTATTGCCACAGCGAGTTTTTTGTTTTGGGTTCCTTCAGTGGATTTAACCTGCTTCATTAATTCTGCAAGTTCATTCTCGCGGAATGCTAAATTTTTCTCGTTAAAATTGGTATCGGTTATTGGCATGTTAGATATTTAATTGAGTGATCGCAGGGGATTGATAAAGATGTTCTTATCAATTTAGTAAGTCCGGGAGTTAATTCTTAAACTTCAGAAGATATTCCTTCTGTTTGTTCTTCCATCCAACCTGTGACTCGTAGTCAACAAAATAAATTTTTAAGTCTGCCTGTGATTCATAATCAACAAAGTAAAGCTTAAAATCCGCCTGGCTTTCATAATCTACGTTATACCACAAGCCGTCTTTACTTGCCTGTGATTCATATTTGACCATGTAAACATTCAAATCAGCCTGAGATTCATACGGGACCACATAAATTTTCAGATCAGCCTGCGATTCATACTGAACCTTATACATTTTCTGTGAAAACAAACTGCCGGAGCAAAAAAATAATACAATTATCGGAAGTAAATATATAAGTTTTTTCATTACACTTCTATAATTTCGTTAGTGTGCTTAATGTCTTTTATTTTGTTGCCCTTATCCATCATAATAAGCGTAGGCTTAAAAGATTTCAGTTCTTCTTCAGTATAGTTTGCATACGAAATAATAATAATTTCGTCTCCAACAGCAGCCATTCTTGCTGCAGCGCCGTTAATGCAGATTGTACCGCTTCTTCTTCTGCCTTCGATGGCATAACTTTCAAACCGGGAGCCATTGTTGATATTTACAACCTGAATTTTTTCGTATGGCACAATATCTGCAGCATCAAGCAGATCGGCATCAATCGTAACGCTTCCTTCGTAAAACAACTCAGCCTGCGTTACTGTTGCGCGGTGCAGCTTTGATTTACACATTATTCTTTCCATGGTGAAGCCCCTTTCTTATTACTCAAAATTAACGCTTAATTACTATATTATCAATTAACCTTACTTTGCCAAATCTGACGGCCAAACTTATCAATATATCAGTGTTTTTGAGGTTTTTCAGAGTTTTAACTTCCTCAAGCGTTCTGCTATTGTTAAACGAAATGTAATCAATTTTTGTTGCAGTTTTGCGCGATTTTATAAGTTTGCTAATCTGCCCCCTTATAAACTCAATATCCCTGTTGTAATTTTCGAGAGTTAACTTCCGGCGGGCATATTCAAGAGCTTTGTATAAGTAAGCTGCGTCTTCTCTTTGTTCAGGGTTGAGGTAAACATTCCTCGAACTCATTGCAAGGCCGTCTTTTTCTCTTATGGTAGGAGAAATTATGATCTTCGTATTTACATTCAGATCTTCAGCCATTTTTTTTATGACACAGGCTTGCTGTGCATCTTTCTGCCCGAATACAGCAAAACTGCACTGCACAATATTGAAGAGTTTAAGAACAATTGTAGCTACTCCTCTAAAATGCTCAGGACGGATCTTACCTTCAAGCCCCAAGCTTACATTTTCAACAATTACATAAGTGGAATAATCATCAGGATACATTTCCTTTATATCGGGATAAAAAATATAGTCAACGCCTTCGTTACGGCAAAGTTTTTCATCTTTCTTAAAGTTCCGGGGATACTTTGTGAAGTCTTCGTTGGGTGCAAATTGCAGGGGGTTGACGAAAATACTTACAATTACAACATCTGCTTTTTTCCTTGCTGCCTTAACAAGCGAGAGGTGACCTTCATGGAGGTAACCCATTGTGGGAACAAAGCCAATAGTTTTCTTTTTGAGTATAAGAGCCGAAGTAATCCTTTTGGTTTCGCTTATTTTGCGGAGTATCTTCATTTATGTTTCATGTTTTATATGCCGGATACAAAAAACCAGCGTTTATCCCTCATGCATATAATTCATGAACTGGTATATCTTATCTTTTAAGTCCTTGCGGTTTACAACGCAATCCAAAAAGCCATGTTCCTGTACAAATTCGGCATGCTGGAATCCTTTAGGAAGATCTTTACCGGTTGCCTGCCTTACAACTCTTGGGCCTGCAAATCCAATTAGTGCATCGGGCTCAGCAATGTTAACATCACCAAGCATAGAAAAGCTAGCAGAAGCGCCGCCTGTGGTGGGATCTGTTAGAACTGATATATACGGCAGTCTTTGCTCAGCCAGTTTAGCCAGCCACGCAGAAGTTTTGGCAAGCTGCATAAGTGAGATTGCCGCTTCCATCATCCTTGCGCCGCCGGATTTAGAAATGATTATATACGGGCATTTTTCTTTGATCGCTTTTTGAATGCCGCGCGCGATTTTTTCGCCAACAACGGAGCCCATTGAGCCGCCTATGAATTTAAAATCCATTGCGCTGATAACGCACTCTTTTCCGTTAATTTCACCAAAAGCATTCCTTATAGCATCATAAAGGCTGGTCTGTTTTATAGTATCGTTTAACCTGTCTTTATACTTTTTTGAGTCAACAAAATCAAGTGGATCTTTTGAAATAACTTTTCTATCAAATTCTTTAAATTTGCCTTCATCAAAAAGTATAGTGAAATATTCTTCACTTCCGATCCTGAAGTGGTAATCGCATTTAGTGCAGAGGTAAAAATTGTTTTCCCACTGCTTTTTGTGCATAATTTCATCACACTTAGGACACTTAACCCAGTGCCCTTCACTGAGATCCTTCTTTTCCTGGGTCTCAATATTCTGTTTTGTTCTTTTAAACCAGGCCATTGTTCAGTAAATTATTTTAAGTTGAAACTGTATTCGACTCTAAACCACTCTTTGATGCTTTCAAAAGAATAATTGCCATAAGCAATTTGAATTATGAATTTGTATCTACTATCAATGTTAGTATTGAAATCATAGTTATTTCTTAGCAGAAACCATCTCAAAAGAAAATATCCAACTCTCTTGTTTCCGTCAACGAACGGATGATTTACAATAATGCTTTGAATCTGTGCAGCCGCCTTTTCAATTACTGTTTGATATAACTCTTTACCATCAAATGTTTGAAAAGGTCTGTTAATTGCAGAATCTAATAAATTGTTGTCTCTTATACCAAATTCACCACCATAAATACCAATAAGTATTTTATGAACTCTAAGAACAAAATAAATGTCAATCATTGAGCTAGTTTACGTAATATTTGGTCATCCTCTTTTAATATTTTTGAAATCAGGCTGATATTCTGCAGGTCTTGCTTATTATAATTTTTGATTTGTTCAAGATAATTCAAGACATCAACAAGTTCTGTATCCGGAACACTGTTGACGGCATCAATTATTTTAAGCTTAATCTCTTTACTTGTCATGTTTTCTTAAGTTAAAATCTTTCAAATAAAGCGGTTCTGTATTTTCAGCATCAAGAATCTTTCCGTTTGTGAATCCTGAAACTGCAAGTTCTGCCAATGAAACCGCTTCTTTTTTCAGTTTCTTTACGTTTATAAACTCAAAATAACTATGTTTTATTTGAGTTTCATCATCAAAATCTCCCACAAAAATTGTATCTTTTTGAAGTGTTTTCGTCAAATCTTCAAATTCTGTGCAGCCCTTTTCGTAATCATTACCCATATTCTTAACAGAGTAATAATACTCCGGCAGCTTTGAAGGAATTACCGTGCAATATCTTTTTTCAGGAGAAATGTTCTCAAGGCGGTTTAGTGTGAGATCAAAATTTGTGATGGGAATGAGTTTTGTTTTTAGTCCGAACGCGAGCCCTTTTGCAAGAGAGAGCCCTACCCTTATGCCTGTAAACGAGCCGGGGCCGATTGTAACTGCAATTGCATCAACATCTTTAATGATGTGTTCTTTCCTCAAGGCATCAAGGCAGTTAACAAGTTTATCGGGTTTTTTGTTGTGTGGATTTGTGCTTTGTAAATATTGCGAAGCATGATAGGTAATCAATTCACCGTTCTTATACAAGGCAACGAACGGTTCTTTATCACTTGAATTTATAAGCAGCAGGTTCAATCAGGCTTCTCCATCTTTATCCATCTTGCATTCTCATTTTCAACTGTATGGGCAATATGTATCTTAACGGCATTCGCAGGTAAAATGTCTTCAACTTTCTCCGGCCATTCGATGAGTACAATTGAATTTTCATCAAGGTATTCTTTAAATCCCATTTCAAGGATTTCATCAAGTGATCTCATTCTGTAAAGATCGAAATGATAAATTAGCTTTGAATCTGATGCAGTGTATTCATTCACAATAATAAAGGTAGGGCTGTTTACTGTTTGTTTTACTCCCAAAGCATTGCAAACACCTTTTACGATCTGAGTTTTGCCGCTTCCCAGATCGCCGAACATTGCAACAATGCTTCCTGGATTCAAACTCTTTGCGAGTTCAAATCCGAATTTTTGAGTTTCCTCAGCGGAATTTGTTGTTACGGCAAAATCGCGTATCATTTAAAAATTTTCATTGTGAAATCTCAATTATGCAATTACACTTTCGGTTCAAGCGTTGCCACAGGCAATATCAATTCTTCCATGGAAATACCACCGTGCTGGAAAGTATTCTTGTAATGATTCAGGTAATAATGATAATCGGTTGGATACACAAAATAAAAATCTTCCTTTGTCACCACGTAATTCACAATACCGCCGCGTTTTGGAAGCTTGTAATCATGCGGGTTGCGGATGAATATTGCCTGGCGGTCATCAATCTTAACATTCCTGCCGTATTTATATCTTAAATTAGTGGATGTTTCTCTATCACCCAGCACTTTAGCGCCGCGCATACAGCGTATGCTGCCGTGATCGGTTGTTACAATTATCTTAATATCCTTCTGCTGTGAAAGAATCTTGAACATTGATAGCAGAGTTGAATGCTCGAACCATGACTGCGTTAATGAGCGGTATGCGGATTCATCCGGCGCAATTTCTTTTAATACTGCGTTATCACTCCGGTTATGAGCAAGGATATCTACAAAATTTACAACAATTGCATTTAAGTGCGTATTGCTGAAGCTGGAGATCTTATGCTCTATACCTTTGCCGAATTCAGCATCAAGTATCTTAACATAACGCAGCTCATTTCTGAGTTTGATCTTTTTTCTTTCAATAAGCTTCTGCATGAATTCTTTTTCATAATTGTTCTTGCTGTTCTCATCATCTTCTCCACGGGCAAAAAGCTCAGGGTAATGTTTTTCTATATCACTTGGGAATAGCCCGCTGAAAATTGCATTCCTTGCATATGGAGTTGCCGAAGGTATCATGCCGTAATGAAAGTCCTTAGTGATCTTGAAGTAATCATACAGCATTTTCTCCATAAGCATCCATTGGTCAAGCCGCATACAGTCAATTACAAAAAAGAAAACGGATTTGTGAGTACTAAGCTCAGGGAAAACATATTTTTCAACAATACCGTTTGAAAAAACAGGACCTTCTTTTTTGCCGTGTATCCACTCAACATAATTTCTTTCAAAGAATCTGCAAAACTCTGCATTACATTCTTTTCTTGTTGCAAGAACGGTATCTTTTAATCCAAGCTCAGGATGTTCATCAAGCTCCATTTCCCACTGAGTAAGATCACTGTTAATTTTAATCCAGTCATTATGATCCAGCGGCTCCATCATAGCCATGTTTATCTTGTTAAGCTCCTGTATATAATCCCGCGAAACAGTTTCGCTTTTAATACGCTTGCCTTCAAGGAATTTTTTACAGACAAGCAGTATCTGGTTTGGGTTGACCGGCTTCAACAGGTAGTCCGAAATCTTTGCACCGATGGCATCTTCCATCAGGGATTCGGTTTCATTCTTAGTAACCATCACAACGGGCACGTTTGGCTGTGCCTCTTTTATAGAAGCCAGGGTTTTAAGCCCCCCCATGCCGGCCATCATTTCGTCCAGGAAAATAAGATCGAAATCCTTTTTCTTCACCATTTCAACTGCATCTTCGCCATTTGTCGCCTTTTCTACAAAATAGCCTTTATCTTCAAGGAATAGGATGTTTGAACGCAATAGTTCAATTTCATCATCAACCCATAGGATCTTGTTCTTGTTTTTTTCCATTATTCGTTGTTTTTAATTAATTTACACCGCCATTGCTGAGCTTGCTCATTGTAATGTATCCGGGAATCTCAGTGGCTTTTGCCTTTAGGAGGAAAATAGTAAATTGATTTTCAATAAGGTTATGGCTATTTTTGAAATTAAGTTTGAATTAAGCAATAATAATCGTATAATTTTAGTATAAAAAGGATAAAAAATAGATGCCGTTAAGACATAAATCTGCGCAAAAAAGAGCAAGACAGACACCTAAGAAGACTGAATATAATAAGCACTTTAAAGCTAAAATTAAATCCGCTTTAAAAAACGTTACTACTGCTAAGAAAAAGGACGAAGCTGAAAAAGAGCTGAAAAAAGCCGTTACGGTACTCGATAGGGCTGCAGTTAAGGGTATTATTCACAGAAACAATGCTGCGAATAAGAAATCAAAACTTACAAAAGCTGTTAATAAAATGAAATAAAATCACTGATTGATCTGATTTACAGATTTCACTGATTGTAAAAGTATAACAAAAAAAGGAGCTAATTGGCTCCTTTTGTGTTTAATATTATGTGTTTAGTAAAGTTCGTTAGTCCTATCCTCAAGCCAAAACTTAACACCGAAGTGATTTGATTGTGTTTTGTTTATTATCTCAGAGAGTTTTTGTGTTTCAAATTCTTGTGTTTTTCTGCTAGTTTCCTGTTTTATATTGATCAGGTTAATAGTAAGTTTCAGGAAGTTCAGTATTGAGTTTTTGTAGTCTTCAGATATCACCACTTCCTTCAACAGTGTTTTTCTAAAAGAATCAATTAAGCTTCTTGTTTCTTCATAAAAACTAAGTTCATAGTTCAGCTGAACCTGCATAATCCTTACCTGTACTTTTAAAATTGCCAGCGGGAAGCTTACTTTGGATATGAACGCCAGTGCTTTACTATGCTCCCCTTCATAATGGGCTATGTATGCATTTGAGAAATTTATGCAATTATCAAGCTGGTCTTCAGGAAGTTTTTCAGCAAATTCAGATATAAATTTCCTTGCAAGAGCGGTATCACCTGCTCTTACAAATACTTTTATAAAATTCACAAAATCAGGATACAGCATTTCCCCTGATGTAACCCTGTTATTCAGGTATGAATGCCTGTATAATTCATAACCTTCTTTTACAAATCTGCGATCTCCCTTGAAATTATACATATCAGCGCAAAATCCAAACAGGTACATATGGGCACGATAGGCAGCTGATGCATCCATTTCTGCAAAATGCTCAAAGTAATGTTCTTTAAGCTTAAAGTAATATTCTTCCTTTTCTTTAATCTTCAACAATATCAGGTACTGATATGAAATTGTGGTAGGATGTTTGCTTACCGGACCTTTTTCAAGGTAATTCACAACTTCATCTATCATCTTTATATCAATATTAACATTGTTTTCTTTGCCAATATGTATCATAAGGTTGTAAAATTGCAATAAGTGATAGATAAGGAATTCAAAAAAGCTTTCAAACTCATTCAGAATCCCGGAGATGCTGCTGGGCTCTTCAAAAAGATCAACAAGCTGGCTTTCTGCTGTCAAAAGGTAATTGCTGTAAAGAAATGGACTGTCTTTTACTTCTGTGTTCTTAAAGTTTTCCTCCATTGATCTCACCAGTTTCTTATGCAGGCCGAATAGTTTGCGCTGACGCAGCTGCACCATAAGATTGTAATCATTCATAAAGAAAGTGGAAGGATTAGGCATTAGCCTCAGATATTCAAGCCCCAGGTTATAAAGATCCGACGAGATATTTCTTATTTTGAAATATTCAAACTTTCCTCTGCCAAAAACTACTGAATATATATTTTCTTCAGTAAAGGATTTAGCTTCAAAATCGGGATGAAATTTCATTAAAACATCATTTAGCCTGATCACATTTTTATTTTTATTGAAATATGGAGAAATAACAAAGTCCCTGAATTTTTTCATTTCAGGTCCAGAGAAAGTCTTTAATAATCTTATCAGTTTTGTGTTCTGCAAATTTTTTAAAGTAACTTCATTCTATAAGTATAAATAAATCCCAAAGAAGACAATCAGGCAAGATTGAAACTGATAAATTTTTGAAGTTTCAATGTTTTCCCTGAATGTCTCAAGAATTTTCTCTAAAATTTTAACATAATTAATGCTTAAAACAAGCTAATAATAAGTAATTGATGAAGTTTGCGTATAGAAATTTTCTAAAACACAGATACTTTTCTTTTGAAAATCTACAATCGAAGGTTATGTTTACTACAGGCTATATGATTCTCAGAAAAGAATCCGAATTTTTACTAAAAGTATCCCCCAAATATTCCATATATCTTCATTGAGCATCGTATAGCCGCGAAACTCAGCAAAAGTATGGTTTTTGAGGGATTAAATTTATAGAACAATATTTCTTAGCTATATTCTACTTAATAAAACAATGAAAATACTTTCAATATTAATATTAACTTTATTATTTGCTTTTTCGGCAGAAGCACAGTGGCAGCTTGTAAATAATACCCAACAGGTTTTTGTATTGAGTACAAGCCCCGGCTCAATTTTTGCGGGAACCAATAACGGAGTTTACAGAGCTTCCAGTGACGGAACAGGATGGAGCCTGACTTCTTTTAATGTTACCCAAAATGTCGCGGCAATAGCATCAGGACAAAGTTATATACTCGCAGGTACATCATCGGGACATGGTGTATATAAATCACAAAATGATGGAAATACCTGGAGTACAACTTCCCTGAACAACCGGAGTGTCCGATCACTTGTAGTATTGCAGGATGCGCCCTACATATGTTTTGCAGGAACAATATCAAGTGGTGTTTATAAGTCAGTAAACTCCGGGCAGAATTGGGTACAAACTGTGCTTAACAACAGGGATGTTATTTCACTTTTAGAAGCTAATGGTGATCTGTTTGCAGGAACAGGGAATTCACAGGGGGTTTATTATTCTGATAATGATGGCGGTACATGGTCACAAACATCGCTGAACAACCGTAATATTAACGCGCTTGCGGTCTCCGGAGGTTATATTCTTGCAGGCACAGAAAACGGAATATATGTTTCAACTAACGGTGGCTCTGGCTGGACGCAAAGGATGACGCAATATGTCCTCGCGCTTGCAGTTAAGGGTGATAGTGTTTTTGCGGGGACAAGTAATTCGGGAGTATATCTAAGCACCAACCGTGGAGCAAACTGGATGGCATATAATGATGGCCTGGGCTCTGCAATAGGTATTAGCGCAGTATGCAGGTCCGTCGATTTTGTAATCGCAGGCGGTAATGGGTCAGGCGGAAGCGGTACTTACAGGAGACAGCTCGGCGGCGCAGTGGGAATTACTCCCATTCATCAGGAAATTCCTTTAGATTTCGTGCTTTCACAAAATTATCCCAACCCTTTCAATCCCGTAACCAACATAAAATTTGCAGTCCCAAGATCATCATTCGTTAAGCTTGTGGTGTATGATATTTCAGGGCAAGAAATTGAAACACTTGTGAATCAGAACATGTCATCAGGCTCATATAATGCTGATTGGAATGCTTCGAATTTTTCAAGCGGAGTATATTTTTACCGCATCGAAGCCGGCGAATATTCTGATGTAAAGAAGATGATACTTGTTAAGTAAATAGTTCATTTTCTTGAGCATCTATTTTCAGGAAACTTCTTATTCATCCGATGATTTTAAGACATCGGATGAATAAGAAGTAGAGGAGCTAATTAGCTCCTTTTTTATGTTAATTTATGAGTTAATATTTGTTCAATACTAAATTAGTTTCTTGAAGATCAAAGTAAAAGTAAAGCCTAATTCAAGAGAAAACTCGATAATAGAGATTGAGAAGAACTATTATGAGGTCAGAGTATCAGTTCCGCCTGAAAAAGGGAAGGCAAATGAAAAAGTGATCGAGCTCATTTCAAAGCACTTGAAAATTCCCAAATCTCACATTGATCTTATTTCCGGTGCAGCCTCAAAAGATAAGGTCTTCATTATACCCGGTTAATTTAATTCACTATTTTAGCGCTGCGGCTTCTCTATCAGCCAGTTCTTTGCTCCCAAAGGGTTTGCGCTCATTCTATTGATTTGATCTGTTAACATCTTGAGATCGTTAGCGTTATTCTTATTTATCCCTTCTATCTTAAATTCAGCAAGCAGTGCCAAGTACTTAAGAAATTCAAAATGTGCAGTTTTTTGCTCTTCAGCTATAAGTTTTTCTGTTTTTGCCCTTTTACTTTTCCTACAACCGCAAACATCCTGCCGGAGTTTTCCTTATCCCGCCTGTATGAATGCAGATAGTCCGCATTGCTGAATGTGCATAGTTCCAGGCGCTCTATATTTTCAAGCTTCACTCCAGCGCTCTTTAACTGATCCATTACAACGGCACCAATATCAATAAATGGTTTTGCAGATGTTCCCGAATCTCTGAAACTGATATACTTATCATCAAACATCCGGGCAACTTCCCCACCGACCTCGAAATATTCGTGGCTGATCCCGGGCCCTATAAACACAAGCATATCACCTGGAGATGAACTGAATTCACTCTGCATCATGCTGATTGTATCGGTTACAATCCCCTTCTGTGTTCCGCGCCAGCCTGAGTGAATATTTGCGATCACACTTCTTACCGGATCGAATATCATAACCGGCAGGCAGTCCGCAACACTTATAACAAGATACAGGTCCTCCTTCTGCGTGATGAGCGCATCGGTTTTCTTATACAACCCCGGCTTTGTTACGATTGTCACCCCGTCAGAGTGCACCTGGTTGGCATGTACCAGCCTTGACTCATCTATACCCAGCCCGCCAAAAAACCGCGCACGGTTTTCCGCAACAGCACTTTCATCATCACCAACGTGCCTGCTCAGATTATTATAGTACGGCGCACTTCCCCCTGCCCTGGTAGATATCCCATGCACGAGTCCGTTTACACCTGAGAGTAACTTACTTTTTAGAATTTCAGTCAAATATTTTTTATCAACAATGATTCATTGAGTGAATTTTAATTGCACCTAAAAACGACCTATGAAAATTGCCGTTAAAAAATTATCGAGCAGAATAAATGCAGGAAAATGTGTCTGAGTTCCGACGACAGTCGGAACGAGTTATTTTCCTGTGAAGCGAAGATAATGAAACTTGTCCGCCTACTGGTCGACGACTCGACTCGTTGAGCGGAGGTAATTTTCATGAGTCTTGACTTTTTTGGTTCTTTTTGTGTCAAGACAAAAAGAACACAAACATATCGCTGCATTCTAACATTAGTCTGCAAATAGAACCACTTTGCATGAATTTTTGCCTTCTGCTTTTTTATTTTTTCCTTATCATCATCTCACCAACTCCTCTAACTCCCTTTTCAGATTCTTCATCTTCCACGGCTCGATCAAACCAAGCTTCGCGCGTGTCATCTCGTCAATTGATCTGGAATAATCCGTATCAAGTATTTTATCGTCAGTATCACTCCAGTTAACTAACTCATCCTCAAACAACTCATTCGATTCCGGGTAGATGAAATACTCCGGACGCTTTATGACAACCAATGCGCTGCCGCCGGTTGGAATGAGTTTACTTGCCCATTTCCTAAGAGTTACAGGTGCATTTTGAGTTGCCGGGTCTATAACAAATGTATCGGTAACGCTGATTATTACCGGCGCAACGTGATAAACCCAGTTATTGCAGAACTTTTTGTGTTCAAGTAAAACATGCGGCTTGTATTTGTATTCATCGAATTTTGATAGCCGCCTGCAATCTGCAACAAGCCAAATTTTGCCAACCACTGCATCCGGAAAGTTCTTCTCAATAACGCGCGCCATTATATGCGCCCTTGATTTGCACGTATTGCAATCCTCAAAATCCAGAATATACCCCTGTGATTCAATGAACCTGAAAACGGAATCAACATAAGAGATGCTTACATTTGCACTACCCAGCGTATCCGCAAGAGTATCCGATAGCGCGCTGTATTTATATATCCCGCCTTCCTGCGCAGCGCAAAAAGAGCTTATCCAAAGCATCACAAAAAGCAATTTCTTCATATGCAAAAATACGAATATTTATCCATTCTTTGAAAAGTTCTAGCTAAATTGCATTCCTGCTTTTTAAGATCTAAAACGGCCTATGAAAATTACGGTCAAAAAATTATCGAGCAAAAAAGACACAGGAAAATGTGTCTGAGGCCGATGCAAATCGGACGAACCGGAGGACGGCAAGCCAAACTTTGTTTGGCGCAGCCAATTATTTTCCTGTAAAGCGATGATAATGAAACTTGTCCGCCTACTGGTCGACGACTCGACTCGTTGAGCGGAGGTAATTTTCATCAGCCTTGTTGAGCCCGGCAAAGCCGGACGGGGTACTTTTGCCTTTGCACTTGTAGTGCTGAGCCCCGTCGAAGCATGCGAGCACAGTAGGGATCGTTCCCCGAACGATCCGCAGAAAACATAACCTTGGCGTGTTCAGGGGAACCCGCCCTACAAAACTCTTCTTTGTAGTGCCGAGCCCCGTCGAAGCATGCGAGCACAGTATGGATCGTTCCCCGAACGATCCGCAGGACATAACATTGGCGTGTTCGGGAAACCGCCCTACAAAACTCTTCTTTGTAGTGCTGAGCCCCGTCGAAGCATGCGAGCACAGTAGGGATCGTTCCCCGAACGATCCGCAGAACATAACCTTGGCGTGTTCAGGAAACCGCCATACAAAGCTCATCACAACAGATTATTCCTCTCGATATATTTAAGAAAATAAAGCTTCGATTCCGTTGCAGGCGGCATCAGCGCTTCATTAAGTCCTTTATGTTTTTCGTATACCCGTAATACAATTCCAACAACCTCCTCCCTTGTTATCTTTGGTTTAACGAACTGAACAATTTCCACGATCCGGTCGAAATCAATTGAATCCTCTTTAACCACTTTACCGCCATTGCATTTTGCAAGTAGCGAATGAGCATCATCAAGTTCTTTTATGGTATGCGGTGCGCCGGCCGTATTAAGCCTTAATTTCTGGTAGCATAGATGTTTTACCCTCATATTAGCAAGTGCGTCCAGGTCATTTCCCCGGGCATCATAGTAATTCGCAACGAAAAGCTGAATTTCTTTTACCTGCTCAAATGTTAACGGAATTAATACCTTTCCCATCGGAACCCTAACAACGCTTCCCGGAGAGATCTTTTTTATCTTCATTACACGGCCAATAAACTCCGCTATAACATCACCGTAAGGTGATTCCGCAAGCTCTTCATCGCAGGACATATCATCCGTCTCCGCATGGGCTTTGCTCTTTTCCGGCGCAGAATCCTTTTCGATCTCACTGCGTATTTGGTCGATCCTATCCCAGCTATAACTCAGGCCCGAACGCTTTTCCATAGTGCTTCTTATCTGCTCAATGGGGATCTGTTTCAGAAGCATTCCCTGCACCTGTTCTTTTTCTTCCTCTGTTACTTCCCTTATCGGGGGATCGTACTTGGGAGTCTTATAAGTACCCGGAACATCTTTTTTCAGCTCGCGGTAAACAGTTGCTTTGCTGATACTGTACTGCTTCATTATTACCGCCTTCATTTTATTGAACTCGGTCTTGTCCTTCTTCGCATGAAGAACCTTAAGCTGATTGATGTCATCGTGAAGATTTTTATTGAAAACCCCTGCGGTTTTCCTGTTACGCCAATTGTTTCCATCCGGTCCGGGATCCGGCTTTGACGGATTTGAATCCGGCTTTGATTGATTGAATTTTTCCATAGAATAAAGTAATAAAGTTAAAAGTTTTAAAGTTAAAAAGTAAAAACAGTTGAAAAGCTTAAATCTGCGTACATGTTCTCCCCCTGCAAGGTCTATGACTCATCGAGTCAAAGACTCGTGGAGGGAAGCTAGAGGGGGTGTAGCCTATGAAAACTGCCGTAAAGAATATTTGAGTATTTTCTTTGCCTTTGATTGATGCTTTTGATTTTAGACGGCCTATTAAAAATGTCGTATAGAAATTATTCGAGCGAATGAAGCAAGAAAATCTGTTTGAGTTTCGACGTTAGTCGGAACGAGTTATTTTCTTGCAATGAAGCGAGAATAATTTTAGACATTTTTAATCAGCCTTGACTTTTTGGTTCTTGGCGCCTGTCCCGCACTTGATGCGGGATGTCAAGACAAAAAGAACGAAACAGTTATTTGCCGGCTAAACCAAAAGTCGATAAGCCACAGGCTGTTGCTTACATTATCCCCTTCTCCCAATACCCCTCTTCTTCATCCTTTATTGTGCTGAGTGGATAATCAAGGCACATCGTGGTTGTACCGTCTTTTGATTTGCCTGCTTTTGATTTTCCCGGCCTATGAAAATTACCGTTAAAAAATTATCGAGCAGATACAACACAGGAAAATCTGTTTGAGAGTCAACGAAGTTGAATCGAGTTATTTTCCTGTAAAGCGATGATAATGAAACTTGTCCGCCTACTGGTCGACGACTCGACTCGTTGAGCGGAG
>JAIOIK010000137.1 GCA_019912545.1 Ignavibacteria bacterium
CTGTTCCGTAATTGATTAATATTGTACTGTTTCATAATCTGGTTACTTTTGAGTTTATTTGATTGTTTGGTCACACAAATTTAACTCTTAAGAACCAGATTTTCTTTTACTTATATCTTCCTTTAGTGTCGTGTACTAAGAAAATGGCCCACATTCATTTCACTCTACATCAGTAGGGAACGCATCTAAACGATAAACAAACTGAAACAGAGTAACACAAATTAATGAATTTAATTCCGCTTTTGATTTAACTCTGAGATGCGTTCCCTACGAAAGTAAACAAACAAGGGGCAACTGCCCCTTGTTTGTAATGCCATAACATTTTAACAATTCTATTTAATCACAATCATCTTCATCGATTGGATGTAGTCCACAGTGGTTAACCTATAGAAATATACGCCGCTGGCAAGTCTAGATGCATTGTATGACAGTTCATACTCTCCCGGATACATGGACTGGTTAAGCGCGCGGTCAACTTCCCTGCCCTGTACATCATAAATTGTAATGCTAACCATTCCGCTGGTGTTATTCTTAAAACGCGGAATGCTGAACCGAATCTTAGTTTCCGGGTTAAACGGATTTGGATAGTTTTGCATCAGGCCGAACTCCGCGGGTATTTCTGTTGAAACAGGATTGATGCCAATTGTATTTCCGCTTACTCCCGTGAGGTTTACTTTTATCGTGCTATCGTTATTGGTAATGGTAAGCTCGCCCGAGTACAATTGATTAGCGGCTGTTGGCGTGAATTTGATCCACACATATCCATACTGATTCGGCGTTACTGATGAAGGAAAGCTTTCAACAGTAAACACAGGATTATTTGAAGTAACACCGCTTACAGAAAGATTAGCATTACCATAATTCATAAGTGATACAAAATAACTAACCGTATCTCCTGCCGCACTTAGTGTATCAAACCTGACGTTAAAGGGAGCCGCTGTAATCTCCGGTTTTGGCGGAGTGCTGGCAGTAGTATAGAAAGCGGCAATGCGCTCAACAAACTCAGGGTGATCGGCAAACGGGTTGCGGTTATTCTGGTATTGCTTCACGCGGTCATTGCGAAGGCGCTCTCTTGCGTCCACGCTATCCATTAAGTGGAACTGCCTTAATGCAGTTTCCTGAGAAATTGCAAGGTAGTTTTCCCAGTTTTGATGCCGGATAACAAAATAGAAGATCGAGCGCGCCGCATTGCCCTTGTGTTTGTCTCTTGGTTCAAAGACAATGTTATTCTGTGCGTCCCTGCCAAGCTTCGAGCCTCCATCCTGGTAAGTAATGTTTGATACTACAAATCCGAACGGGTAATTTGATCTGGCATTGTTTGCAGGTGAGTACGTTGGGAACAGGTGGTGCAGGTCGCTTTTCATCGGCTCGGCTTCATTAAAAAAGCTTTGCGGCCATGTATGCTCTGTATCAAAGTTCTGGTTTTGCGCCTGGGTTCTGGTAGTTGCGTAAATTTTCCGCCCGCTGTAAACACACTCAATTGTATCTCCGCCGTAATCGTCAACCGATTCAAACATTCTGTCACGAGCAGTGTTATATCCAAGAGAAATTGCGCCGGTAGTTGTGAATGTTTTCAAAGCCGTCTTAAGCGGCTCATCGCTTAAACCTTGAGTAAAAGCGTATTGAATATCAGGGTACTTTGCCGTTGCTATAACTCCGAGCACCAGTGCGTATTTCACTCCCCCAAACGGCGAGCTTGTTTCAAAAATCAAAAAGCTGCGGTAGGTCAGATTCTGGTATGATGAGAACAGCACCCAAATGCCTGTGCTATCGTTTGGTGCGATGGTGAAGGAACTGACTCTTGTAAAAAACCTGGAAGATGTAGTGCGAATGGATGTTACTTCAACCGGCTTATTTGTGGGATTCTTCGCATAAATATAGATACTGTCGTTTGTTTTAGTTATTGATGTATCGAGATTTACAGTAAAGGGAATGATCTGCGAGAATGCTGAAATTGCGCTCAGCATGAAGAAAAGCATCATAAATTTTTTCATAGGCTACAAAAATAGGTTAAATAAGACGAAGATTCAAACCTGTATGTGAGCACAAGGCAAAAAGCAAAGGGCAGAAAGCAAAAAAAAGCCAAGTACTCGACGCTAAAACAGGAAGATAATGAATCAGTTATTCTCAATCAAAATTGGTCCTAAAATGATTCAGTATTGTATTCAATAGCAAATAAGCCCATTTGTGACGTCAGATATTCATCTGACGCACGTCAGGTGAATACCTGACGTAACGATAAGTTAAGCTATGAAATTATTGTATTCAAA
>JAIOIK010000138.1 GCA_019912545.1 Ignavibacteria bacterium
GAGGCTGTCTCAAAACCAGTGGGACAGACATTCCTGTCTGTCGAAAACAACATTTATGATTAATAATCACAGACAAGAATGTCTGTGCCACTGAAAAATGGAACTTTTGAGACAGCCTCTTCAGGTCGTGGATTAAAACAAAAAACCGTAACGGCTTTAGCCGCTAATTGATGAAACCGATAAGAATCGAATTATTGCAAGAAATAAGCATGGATTTAAAAGAGCACTTTGTGACTTCACTCTCTTCGCTCATTCAGAATGACACACTTACTTAACAAGCATCATCTTCTTCGTCTGAACATACTCTCCTGCTATAATAGAATAAAAATAAACTCCGGTGGCAAGACCAGCTGCATCAAAATCAACGCTGTATTTGCCGGCATTTAATTTCTGCTGAACAAGCCGCGCTATTTCTTTGCCGGTTATATCGTAAACACTGATCTTCACTTCTGTTGCTTTGATAATATCGAATCTAATTACCGTACTTGGATTAAAGGGATTGGGGAAATTCTGGGATAATGAATAACTCTTTGGAATCTCACCACCAGTATTAATTACTACACCAGGCATGGGTTCTGGGCAAAATTTGTCATACATTTGATAAACTTTGCAGACCGGCGATCCAACATCTGTAAAACTGGCGCTGCCAGGACACGTTGAAAGCGAATAAGTAAAATGAAAACCATAGCGTGAATTACCCGTTTTTGACAGACTTGGATAAATTTGATCACACCAAGGGCAAGCTGTTTCACTCTCAGGTATTACACACCCGAAGGTTGCCGGATTAACCCAGCTACCTCCATTGTTTGTAGAATAGGAGCCGTAAATACTATTAAAATGGTAACCATAAACAGAAGTATCCCTTCTTACTGTTGAGAATAGACAAGACAAATAGGAACCGTCATTTGAAAAAGCTATTGAAGGGTGAGATACCGGAGTCATTCCAACCTGTATTCGCCTTAGGTTATTATTGAATCCTGTGGTATCTGAAATGAATGAATTTGGTATATTACTCCAGTCAGCAATACGTACCGGCTGCCCGCCGTTAATTCCCGGTGACCACATAATAACTTTCGAGCCCGTTGCCGTTGGATTCATGCCAGAGCCTAATGTACTTAGGCAACATAAGGTTGAGTTGTACCCGGCTTATATACAACATCAGCAGCATACCACGGTGAAACTTGAGTACCGTTTACATTTACAGTATTTGGAATTACCGTGAATACCGCACCGAAAGTATTACCGCTATCGGTTGATTCACGAGCCTTAAACTCAGCAGGCGAGCCGTTCCACCACATTATGAATACATTCTGTCCTTTAGAACTTGTGGCAATATAATACCTGGCATTTGTCTGAAGTAGAGTTATAAATGTAGCAGAGGAAAAAATATTACTGGAATAATCATACTTCCTGAAAAAAAGGCTGTCACCTCTTGCATAAGCACATGCCAGGTTTGGATATGTAAGCGGAGATGAAATAACTGCGCCGCCTTGTGTGTGAAGCGCATTAATTGTAAACGAGCCTGACCCAAGCTGAACATCTGCGGCAACATAACCGCCAGTCGAAAATCCAAAACCGGAAATCGAAATAGTTCTGAATCCATTTATCACCAGAGGTATCATATCAGGGTAAGCCGTATTTGAGTCGAATACAGGAATTCCGGTCAATCCCCAATATTGCCCTGCATCACTGGTAAAACTGAAATAAGTCCTTCTCGCCGTGGGATTTCTTGCATTCAAAGAATCCGTATAATCACTGACAATTACAACAGTATCTTCACTCGCCCAGATCTTCTTCAGGTTATTTCCGTTTGTCACGTAATCGTAATATTGGGTGAGTCCGGGAACAGAATGCAAAGTGTCAATCGGTTGGGATAGTGTATTGTTAATAAAGAAAAGCGCTATGAATGTTAAAGTAAGAATTTTCATGTTACCTCCTTGATTCTCAGTAAAGTTAAGAAAGCAATTTTGTATGTGTAAATATACTCAACTATTTAAGGAAATAGCATTCCATTTCTGATATGGCAATTATATGCAGTTGCAAATCTAAGCTCTAAAAAAACTAAATCTTATCAAATTTAGCGGTAAAGTGCCTCAGGAATTCAGGCTCTTCAACAATCTTCAGGCCTTTAACTTTTTCTTTCCCTGTTAAGAGTAACTCAAATACTTCAATTACATATTCAATGTGGCTTTGAGTGTAAACTCTGCGCGGTATTGCAAGCCTTACAAGTTCATTTGGTGCGGGGATAAGTTTGCCATCTTCATCATACTTGCCGAACATAACTGAGCCTATTTCAACCGAGCGGATGCCGCCCTTTGTATATAACTCGCATACCATAGCCTGCCCGGGGTATTCTTCCACCGGTATGTGCGGGTAAAAAGCTTTCGCATCTATATATACAGCATGCCCGCCAATGGGATAAATAAGCGGCACACCCATTTTATATAATTTCTCGCCAAGGTATGCTGTGCTGCGTATTCTGTATTTCAGGTAGTCCGGTTCAAACACTTCCTGGAGTCCGACTGCAATAGCTTCCATGCTTCTGCCCGAGAGTCCCCCGTATGTTGCAAACCCTTCCGTGATTATCAGCAGATTTGTGCATGCATCAGCAAGCGATTTATCTTTCACTGCGAGGAATCCGCCCATATTTACAAGTCCGTCTTTTTTCGCGCTCATTACACAGCCGTCAGCAAGCGAAAACATTTCCTGTGCAATTTGCTTATAGGTTTTGACTTCGTAGCCCTTTTCGCGGTGATTTACATAGTATGAATTTTCGGCGATACGGCAGCAATCCAAAAAGTATTTAACTTTGTATTTACTGCAAACATTTTTAACTTCTATTGCATTCTGCATGCTGACGGGCTGGCCTCCGCCACTGTTATTTGTTACTGTCAGGATCACTCCTCCAATGTTTTCTGCGCCGTATTTAATAATATGCTCTTCAAGAGCTTTTATATCCATGTTGCCTTTAAACGGCCTGTCGAGCATCGGGTGTTTTGCTTCTTCAACGGGTATATCAAATGCTTCAGCTCCGGAAAATTCTATATTAGCCCTGGTTGTATCAAAATGCGTATTACTTAAGAATACTTTTCCTTTGCCTCCAAGGTAGCCGTACAAAATTCTTTCTGCAGCCCTGCCCTGGTGTGTTGGCAAAATGTACTCGTAACCTGTAAGATCTTTTATCACGGCTTCCATCTTGAGCCAGCTTCTGGAACCGGCATAAGCTTCATCGCCGTCCATCATTGCAGCCCATTGCTTTGAGCTCATGGCAGAGGTACCGCTATCGGTCAAAAGGTCTATCAGCACGTGCTCGCTCTTAAGCATGAATGGATTAAAATGTGCAGATTTCAGATATCCAATTCGTTCTTCTTCGGTGGTAACACTTAAGGGTTCAATTTCTTTTATCTTAAAAGGTTCAATTATGGTTTTAAATGACATATTTTTAGCTTGAGTGCTTGTTTAATTATACAAAATTAGTCATAATAATTCCCTTAAATTATGATATTTATCATGTAAGAATCTGCAAAAAATTACGGGAATTGATATATTCGGGTCAAATTATTCCTGCTTTTTCCATGAGTCCTGAATTTATCTCATGTCCTCCGTTGAACATACAAAGGTTTGTTTCAATTCCTGCTGAACTTAGCAACTCAATTTGTTTAGTGACAAAATCTTCATTGTAATAAGGATCAGTATTTCCAAACGCCTGGTAAATTTTCATGGCTCTGAATTTAGGGTAAGCTGAATAATCTATATCATGTGCAACATTGCCGCACCAGAAAACTGCTTTATCAACTTTAGCTTTGCCTAAGGCAAGCCATCTTGAAAGTGTTGCGGCTCCCTGTGAGAAACCAAGAGCATTAATTTTTAATGAGTACTGTTTTGTAAGAGGTTCAATTTCTGTTGAAAAGAGCTTATCAAGGTAATTAACGTAATCATTTATATCATTATCTCTATCTTCCTTAGTCATCCACGAGGCTCCAACATCGCCGCTGCTTCCCTTAATATACAACCTCATCAATCCTTCGGGGGCAACTATAAAACTTCCTCTTTCGGAAAGCTCCCTAAAAACTTTGATGAAATCTCCGGCAAGCTGTTTGTGGCCGTGAATCACTATCCAAATATCGCGTGTATCTTCACTGATCTCTCCCTGAGTAAAATATCTTGCCGTACGTGTAACCGGGATGTGATGTTCAGCCGGCATCTTTACTGTTGTAGGCAATAACAAATCTTATCACTGCGTAAACAACAAATAATAAAAATACTGCTGCTAGTATATATATTATGTATTCCAAAAATGGCTCCTATTTTGCTGTTAGAATTTTTCCGCTTACTTCCCCGAAACCAACTTTGTAACCATCTCCCTGGCAATATCCGCTAATTGTCAATGTATCGCCATCGTTCAAAAATTTCCTTTCTTCTCCGCCAGGCAGCTTGACCGGGTTTTCTCCGCGCCAGGTAAGCTCAAGCATCGAGCCGTATGAATCTTTATCCGGCCCGCTTATTGTACCGGAAGCCATCATATCACCTGCCTTAGTGTTGCAGCCATTCACCGTGTGGTGTGCAAGCTGCTGCTGAATGTTCCAGTACAGATATTTGAAGTTTGATCCAGATATCTTTACTGCTTTTTTTTCACTTTCAGTCTTTAACATAACATCCAGAGTTATATCAAATGTTTCATTTTGTGTCCTTAGATATGGCAGAGGCTCAGGATCCTGCACGGGCCCGTTAACTTTAAAAGGCTCAAGCGCATCCATAGTAACAACCCATGGAGAAATTGAAGTTGCAAAATTCTTTGCTAAAAAAGGACCTAATGGCTGGTATTCCCACGTTTGTATATCTCTTGCGCTCCAGTCATTTACCAACACCATTCCGAAAATATGGTCATAAGTCTTCTCTATTGCAATAGGCTCTCCTAAGGAATTTCCCGTACCTATAAAAAAGCCCATTTCAAGCTCAAAATCCAACAGCTTTGTCGGACCAAATATGGGTGAATCTGCGTCAGCCGGTTTTGTCTGCCCTTTAGGTCTTACAATATTTGTTCCTGATACTACTATTGAGCTTGCTCTTCCGTGATATGCAATAGGGATGTGAAGCCAGTTTGGCATCAGAGCATTATCTTTGCCGCGGAACATTGTACCAACATTTGTTGCATGTTCTTTTGAGGAATAAAAATCTGTATAGTCGCCAATTTCAACTGGCATGCACATTACTGTATCTTTAGCCGGTATCAGCGCAATTTTCTGCAGGTCTTTATCATCACGCAGTAAAGGGTTTCCGTCACTTAACGCTATTTGTATAATAGTTCTTACCTGTTTCCACGTCTCTTTGCCGCACTCCATGAAAGCATTAAGGCTGCTCTTTCCGAAAACTTTCTTAGAGCCAAGAAATGTACGCTGGAAAAATCCTTTATCTTCAAGTATGGATAGATCCAGAACGTAATCTCCGATAGCAACGCCAATAACAGGGCGGCTTCCGACTTTCAGCCTGAACACTCCGTACGGCAGGTTCTGAATTGAAAAATGTGAGTCGGGCTTAACATCCAAAAAAGATTTTAACATTTTGATATTTTGATTATAACAATTCCATTGTTTTGAGGTCGGCGATCGGTTCATCAAAACTGCAGCTCCCGTAGCTTAGAATAAAATTTTCACGCGCATCTGTAATTTCTTCGTTTGTAACTTCAATTTCCCTGTATTCAAAACCGCTTTCTTTAAATTCAAATTCGTAAGGGTCTTCATCATTTAATATCTCAAGAAGCTCTTCTTCATCAAGATTATTTGTATATGCCAGTATCGCAGCTCCAAAAACATTAAAGAATCCGTGCATATAAGAAGATACTTCTTCATTATAATGCTTTATCGGGTGATGCAGACCGGCAGTACATTTCATAGGAACATCAAATTCACAGCAGGTCATAATGGCAAATGCGATCTGTTCCGCTGCCGGAAAGCTTGAAGGCTCAACTCCACCGGTACGGATCTTAAATCCGCAGCTTCTATCCAGGCCGGCAATTGATTCAACAACGCTGATTATCCTTGCTTCGTGATCTTGCTTCAAATTCGCCTCAAAGAAAATGGGTATGTTCTTTCCAAACGTCTTTTCCAGCCTGTCATACACAGATATCATTAGCTCGGGCATATCATCTATGCGTTCGTTTATGAACAATTCATTTGGCAGGCGAACTTCCAACGCATCAATTGAAGCAGCCGCCTCAAATTTGTTTTTGAAGCTGCTGATAAGTTCAATATCATTTATTATGTTGTTATCGAATTCAGAAACAGTTTCGCCGCCGGTTCCAATTATAGAAAGTGGTACAATGCCCTCAATCGTCATTCCGTTCATAATTTCTTCCAGTTCCGGAAGTCTTTTTGCCGGGATAATAAACTTATTCAGCATCCATTTGTATTCACCCTGTGAATAAAATATGTAATTTTGGAATGCCTGGGCAAGCTCAAGGCTTGCCGGCGGAAATAGTCCGGCATAATCTATTATCTTATCAGCGAAAGCTTTCAGGCTGATCACTGGTTTTGTGTGATTGGTGGTCATTTACGTCCGGGATTTTCCGGAATTCATTAATTTTAAACAGGTATATGGCAAACATAACCAATAATACAGTTAAATAAAATTGAGTAAAATTTCACGATAAGTTCATATTATAGAACAAATTGATATTCGGAAAATATTCAATCGTGTAAATACTGTAAATTTTCAAGTGTTTTATGTTTTTCTATAATAGGTTATCTTGGCATCACTAAGAAAAATTAAAAGCTCAAAACAAAATTCAGATCATTTGGAAAACTTCAGGGATCAATGAAAACACTTGGAAACAGCTTATTCTCACTTGGAATTCCGGTACTTTATGGATTTGTTCTAAGAGCATTTTTCCTTGATGATCTTTCTTCCCTTGCGGCAGGAATAGCATCATTTGCTTTTATTGTGCTTGGACCAATGTGTATAGGAGCTTTAACCGCTGCTCTTGCTCCCAAAGAATGGTCAATGAATGTTGTGTACAGTTTATTTGCTCCATGGGCAGTAATACTCATCTTCCTTGCGCTCACCTTCGTGTTGAAATTCGAAGGTGGGATCTGCCTGATTATGGCACTTCCGGTTTTTCTGTTATGTGCAAGTATTGGCGGATTTATCATCTGGCTTGTGCGCCGCCACAAGTTGAACAATAAGATCAATGTTATAGCCACAGTACTGATCCCCTTCCTTGTTTCACCCATTGAAAAGACAATTGATTTCAAGCCTCAGAATTATGAAGCATATACTACAATAATTATTGAAGCGCCGAAAGAAAAAATATGGGAAAACGTAGTGAGAGTAAAAGAGATAAAAGAAATTGAAGATAATGGAAAGCTTTCAAAGTATATTGGATTCCCCCGGCCAATAAAAGCAGAGCTGGATACTCTTTCTGCTGGAGGAAAGAGAAAAGCTATTTTTGATAAGGGGCTCGTTTTCGATGAAACTGTACTGGCATATGAGCATGAAAAGAAAATGAACTTCAGCATTACTCCATTAACAGAAGAGATACCTCCAACTACTCTTGATGAGCATGTAACCGTTGGCGGTAGATATTTTACTGTGCTTGACGGCACATATGAGATCGAGCCGCTATCACCGGGCAAATATAAACTTATTTTATACAGCCATTTCAGGCTTACCACATCATTCAATTTTTATTCCGGCCTGTGGGCTGAGCTGATAATGAAAGATATTCAGGATAATATTCTTCAGATCATAAAAAAGCGAAGTGCAATTTAGGTCTGGCACACAAACCTGTAAATGCGGCAATTCAAAAAATAAACCGTTTTGTGACTGCTCGCATCTTAATTTAAATTTTAAAGGATGACTACAAATTATTCATATGATACTCTGAGCGAAGCATTAAACGGTCTTGCTAAACGTGGATTTACGAAGAATTTCAATATCCAGAGTGATTGCATTGAATGTAAGGATATTGAGCTTAAACTGCATCCTGATGATTTTGAAATTTTAGAAATATACAGGTTCGAAGGTGACTCTAACCCGGGAGACGAAGAAGTTGTTTATGCAATTGAATCTAAGGGTGGAGTCAAGGGCGTATTTGTAACTGCATTCGGAATTTACAGCGATGAATTATCAAATGAACTCGTTCAGAAACTCAAAATTGAGAGAAAAACCCTACATTCAGAGTATGCCCTTTAAACCGGAAATAATATCACTAAAAAATGCACGCTATTTAGCCCTGCACAACCAATTCCTATTGGATACTCATGTTAATAATTCAAAAAAGGATCTGCTCAAAATAATTGAGAACATTGGATATGTACAGATTGATACTATTTCAATAATAGAGCGTGCCCATAAGCATATACTATGGACGCGTTTTGCAGGATACAAAAACGAAATGCTGGATGAGCTGATCGATAAAGATAAAAAAGTATTTGAGTTCTGGGATCACGCTGCTTCTTATGTACCAATGAAGCATTACAGGTTCACCTTGCCCAGAAAACAAATGTATGAGCGTAAATACGGGCACTGGGGCGCAAAGAATAAGAAGCTTTTAAAGTATATAATGGATAGGATCACAGCAGAGGGTCCGCTGCAATCAAAGGATTTTGAAGATCCCTCAAAACGGGGTGCGTGGTGGGATTGGAAGCCGTCAAAAGACGGGCTTGAATATCTTTTCCACACCGGCAAGCTTGCAGTTAAGGCAAGAAAGAACTTTCAGAAAGTTTACGATCTCCCGGAAAGAGTAATCCCTTCAGGCATCAATGATACAATCCCAACAGAAGAAGAATACTCCGCGCATTTGATAATGAAGGCGATTAATGCAAACGGATTCGCCTCTGAAAAAGAAATGACATACTTAAGGTATCATAACAGATCAGTAACACCCGAAGTTATCAACCGGCTGATTGAAGAAAAAACAATTATTCCCTTAATTATAGCTGGACTTGAAAGCGAACTTTACTATACAACTAAAAAACATCTTAAACAGCTTGATAAAAAGAAAACAGTGAGCGAGATCCACATCCTCTCTCCATTTGATAATCTTGTAATTCAGAGAAAACGGCTAAAGGCTTTGTTTAATTTTGATTATACTATTGAGTGCTACGTGCCTGCCGCTAAACGGAAATTCGGTTACTTCTGCATGCCGGTTCTCTCAGGAGATAACATTGTTGGAAGGATAGATGCAAAAGCTGATAGAAAAGAAAATACTCTGAAGATCATCAATATATACTATGAAAATGAATTTAAGAAGAACAAAGTGTTCGATCTTGAGCTCAGAAAAAAACTGCAGGAACTTGCTCTTTTTTCGGGATGCAGCAATGTTTCGGGCTAAAGCAGAAATCTCCGATTCCTGTAAGAAAATGAGCAATATTACAACTTAATACCATATAGTTACATAATTTTACACGGGATTGAATCATATCATGTTATCTTTGTGTTGATACAAATAGACACATGTTTTTTTATAAAATAATCAAATAGATATGATGGCATTATTTAAAACCTCGGCAATTTTTATTTTTTCTCTGATGGTCCTGATTGCAGGGTTATCAAACCCATCGCTTAATGCTCAAACTAAATCTGGCGTTATTTCAGGTACTGTTATTGATAAGACTACAAGCGTTCCCATTGAAGGAGCTGATGTTACCTTGCACAGAACAAAAGACTCATCTTTGGTAAAGGGAACAAGCACTACCAATGATGGTTCTTTCACCTTAAACGAAATTCCAAACGGCAATTACTTCCTGCGTTCAAATCTGGTTGGATACAACTTTGCAGTCGTAAGCGGTCTGAGTGTTACAGCCGATAATCAGAACATAACTTTGCAGCCGATAAAACTGATAACCGGCACTACTACAACAGAAGAGATAGTTGTTGAAAGCGAAAAGAGTTTCATAGAATTCAAACCTGATAAAAAGGTTTTTAATGTTTCAAAAAATCTTGTGAGCCAGGGCGGAATGCTTATCGATCTGCTTAGGGAAATTCCCAGTGTAAACGTTGACCAGGATGGCAATGTAAGCCTCCGCGGCGGAGAAGGCGTAAGGATATTAATCGATGGCAGGCCATTCGGACTGGAAGGACAGGGCAGAACTGCAATACTCGAACAAACTCCCGCAAGTGATGTTGAAAGTGTTGAGCTTATCACAAATCCTTCTGCAAAATATGAAGCAGAGGGTTCAGCCGGTATCATTAATATTGTGATGAAAAAGAATCTTCAGCAGGGTATGGGATATACCGGAAATTTGGGACTTAACCTTGGTACAGGAGATAAATACAGCGGACAGTTCAGCCTCAGCTTAAGAAACGATAAGATCAATGTTTTCGGGAATTACAGTTATAATAACAGGAATATGACTTCATCCGGATTCAGCGACAGGATATACTATAATAACAGCCTGCTTAGCAGTATTGATGAGAACAGCACCGGAAGGATGCGAGGTAAATCACATAACGTAAAGCTTGGAATGGATTATTTTATCGATAATAAAAATACTCTTGGGCTTTCCTTCAATTACAGGAATAATAACCGTTCCAGGTCGGGGCTTGGAGAATATATAGAGTATGACTTAAACAATAACCCGGTTACGAATTATTTTTCAAACAGCTTAAGTGATGATAAAGGCTCCAGTATTGATGCTAATTTGAACTACACTCTTAAATTTAAGAAACCGATGCAGGTGTTAACAGCGGACCTTTCTTATTCAAGAGACGTTGACAATGACCTCAGCAATACTTCAAATACATATATTAATCCGGTTAACACCACTCCTCCGCAAAGATACGAGTATGAGAATGAAATAAATAATTCATTTTCAGGAAAGCTTGATTATGTTCAGCCGTTTTCAAAAGATACAAAACTGGAAGCCGGGTATAAAGGTTCCTACAAGCAAAGGCAGGACGATTACAGGGTAGATAACTTTGATTATACAACTAACCATTTCGTTACAGATTACAACCAGTCGAACAACTTCATTTACAAAGAGCAGATCCACGGATTGTATGGAATATTTACAAGCAAGATAAAGAATTTCGGATACTCGCTCGGAGCAAGGATTGAGCAGACCTTTGTAAAAGGCGAGCTGCAAACTACCGGGCAGAACTTCAGCAGGAATTATATAGATATTTTCCCAAGCGCAAGTATTTCACAGAAAATTACAAATAATACGGAAATACAGCTAAGCTATTCACGCCGAGTAAACAGGCCAAGGATGGGGCAGTTAAATCCTTTTAGATCAACTTCTTTTGGCAATACAAATAATTACTCCGAAGGTAACCCGAATCTTAACCCTGAGTTTACCGATTCATATGAGCTCAGCTTTATTCAATTCCTGCCGTGGGCAACCATTACACCAAGTGTATTTTATCGCTATACCAAAGATGAAATTGCAAGGACAAGAACACTGATAGATAGTGTTTCAACTCTTTCTACATTTGTAAATTATAACAGTTCGCGCTCATACGGCGGAGAGCTGATAGTTAATCTTCAGCCGGTTGATATGATGAGCCTGAACGGGACTTTCAGCTATTTCAGAAGAGAAGTTGACGCCACAAATCTGCAATCCGGTTTGAGCAACAAAGGTGATTCATGGACTGCAAGAGCAATGTCAACTTTTAAACTGCCTGCAGATCTTAATTTACAGATGTCTTACTTCTATTCAGGCAGAAGAGTATCAGCACAGGGTATATTTGAACCTATACAGATGTTTGATGCCGCTGTTAAAAAAGATTTCTTCGGCAAGAAACTAAGCGTAACATTTAAAGTAAGCGACCTGTTTGACCAGGCTAAATTCAGGTACAATTTCTTTGATCCTTCATTTTCCGAAACTTCCGAAAGAAGCCGTGACTCAAGGACTTTCTTTCTTAACTTAAGCTATAACTTCGGCCAGCAGGATAAGAAACAGGATAAGAGGAAAAGAGGAAATAACGAAAACGAACCGGAAGACGATGACGGTTACGGATTCTAATATGAAAAAATACTGCAAAATGAACTGCCTTAGAATTTAAGGCAGTTTTTTTTGTTACTGATTTCCACCCGCCTGTACCTGTTAAATCCCTTCCAATTTTCATCATAAAAAGCGTTTTTTTCACTAAAATAACTAATGCATTCACCATTAGTAGGATTTATTGGTCAAATTCAACAATTATTGGATTTCAACTGCCTGGTTTTGTGATTATCTTTGTATGGGAATCATAAATTAGAAAAGAGGATCCTTGTTTTGACACTACTTGAGTTATGTTATATCAAACCCGAACAAATCTTACTCGATTCAACCAATTGCCTTGTAAGAGCTCACCTGCCACATTATGAAAAATTCCGGAAAGATGGAATTCACGATAGATTTTCAAATCTTTTGCAGGCTCTCACAAAATGCATAGAAGTTAACTCCTGCACTGATATGCTTACTTATATGAATAAGCTATCGGATGAAAGATTTATCATGGGATTTGAGCTGCAGGAAGTACAAACTGCTATAAATATATTTGAAGAATCAATGTGGAAGAGCATTGCCGAATTTGTTGATCAGGATAAACAATTTGCCGCAATGAAACTGGTTACATGCATACTTGGCAAGGCAAAAGAAGAACTAACAGGCGAGTATGCCCTGTTAAGCAGGTCTGATACTTTTTAAACAGTACCGGGCAATAGGATAATTTGCAAAATGGCTGCCATTAAATGCTGGCAGCTTTTTTTTGTCTCGATTTATTATATTTCATTAATCATTTCAAAAACATATTTTTGCAAATTACATTTCTGTAAACTTAATTTCATTTATGAATCATTTCTACATAAAAGATAACAGGCTTTACGCAGAGAATTTCCTGGTTGAAGATCTGGCCAAAGAATTTGGCACTCCATTATATTTATACAGCAAAAACCAGATCTTGCGGAATTACAGGGAAATTAACCAGCCGCTTGTAAACTCAAAGCTGGATTTTATAAATTGCTATGCTATTAAAGCTAATTCAAATCCGGAAATACTTAAGCTACTTGCAGAAGAAGGCGCGGGAGCCGAGATCGCTTCCGGCGGAGAGCTTTATCTTGCGCTGAAATTCGGTTACTTAAGGAATAAGATCACTTTTACAGGAGTAGGGAAAACCGATGAAGAGATTGAATATGCGCTCAGAGAAAATATTTTTAACTTTACAGTTGAATCTCTGCAGGAAATTAAAGTTATCAGCGAAATAGCTCACAATCTTGGTGTGATCGCAAGAATTTCTGTCAGGGTTAATCCTGATATAGATGCAAAGACACATCCTTACATTACAACAGGAATGAAGGAAAACAAATTCGGTATTGATAGCAAAGATATTATGAATGTATTCAAAACTGCCAGCGAACTGCCGAATATTGATGTCATTGGAATTCATTCTCATATAGGTTCACAGATAACGGAAGTTGATCCGTATATCGAAGCGATAAAATATCTTGGTGATCTTATCGAAAAAGTTGAAAAGAGCGGTGTAAACATCCGCTACCTTAATTTCGGCGGCGGTTTTGGCGTTCAGTACAAAAATATTTTAACTCACCGTTATATCCCTTCAGAAGTTGACGAGATCGGAAGATACTCGCCCCTGGGAGAACACATTGAATCTGTAATAAAATTACTCAGTTCATATAATAAAAAACTGATAATCGAGCCCGGCCGCTCTTTGGTCGCAAATGCAGGAATTCTCGTCGGCAAGGTGTTATATACAAAACAGGGAGAACTCAAGAAATTCATAATTACAGATACCGGTATGAATGACCTTATGCGTCCATGCCTTTACCAGGCATATCACCAGGTAGTGCCGTTAAATCTTAAAGATACGGGTTTTGAGACTGTTGATATTGTAGGCCCGGTTTGCGAAACTTCCGACTTTTTGGCAACAAAACGCAGCATTCAGCATATGGAGCGTGGTGACCGTTTTGCTGTAATGACAACAGGCGCTTACGGTTATTCGCTTTCATCTAACTATAATGCAAGGCTTCGACCTGCAGAAATACTTGTTGATGGCGATAAGTATTACAAGATCCGCGAAAGAGAAAAAGTTGAAGAACTGCATTATTGATAAGGTTCTTGATCTTAACAAGGTGACCTTAAGTGTCAATACTCTATTATTATTGTCAAAAGCAATACAACTCGCCGTTGCATTGCTTTTTTTCATTCTCCCGGTAACAAACACTTTTTCACAGGAGCTAACTTTTGATTACATTTTCCAGGATACAAACATTATTAATCCGCGCCCGTCATTAAAGTTTATTAACACCGCATCATCAAAGATATATTACTATGCTGATGATGATTTTGACGGCACCCTAAGTACTTTTGATCAAAATTATATTACAGGAGAAACATACAAATATTCAGATACAGGTGATTCTCCATCAGAATATGTTATTCTTCCAAATGGCAATGCATTATCTGTAATAAAGGGAGAAGTATATTTATCCCGCAACTTTACAACAAGCCGTGAATTTTCGCGTGACCTGCAATTAACATTTACAGATGAATATGAATACTCACCGGAGGTAATTGGTAATTTCGCGATTTACAGAAGAAGCGGCAATTATTATATGGTAAGGTATGATTCTCTTAAGTCATTAACGAAAGAAATTCCCTTAACAAATGACGAATCCGATTCAATCTCATACCAGTTGATATCTTACTACTACAATTTCCCTGATACTTCAAAAACAGTTTTGAGGCTCGCCTTTGCAAGATATGACAATTCCTCCAAACACGATGTTATTTTTCCGGATTATAATGACATATACGTAAAGGTCGGCAAACAGAAAAGAGGCTATTCCAAAGTAAAGCTTCTTGAAATGGAAATACGAATTGCGGGGAAGGATTCCCTTGCCCGGATAGTGAACGAGATCACTTATCCTGATTCCATAAGATATTCAACCAATTCTGCAATTTATTCACCAGACGGAGAAGAACTGATATTTGATGTCGAAACTCTGAACCGAAAGACAAGAAAGATTTTCAGTTATAATATCACTAACAAAGGAATTGAAGAAATTTACACAGAATCAGATTCTGCATGGTATGAAAGACATAATAATTCAACCAGGTTTGTTAATGACGATGAGATATTATTCGAATCTGAAGTTTCCGGTTACAATAATTTGTACTGTATCAAAAAAGACGGTTCCGGATTCAGGAAATTAGCCGGAGGCGAATATACTATCACCGAATCCGCGTTTGACAGAAAGAATGGAATTATTTATTTTGCAGCAAATAAAGAGCATCCGTATGAATATTTCATTTACAAAACTGATTTATCAGGCTCCCCTCCTGTTCAATTGACAAGTGACAGCGGAGATGTAGAAGAACTTAGATTATCGGATGACGGCAAATATTTATTTTACCAGCAATCATACATTAACAAACCTGATGAATTATACCAGTTAGATCTTGAATCCGTCACATCTAGAAGAATAACATTCACAATATCACCAAAATTTTCGGAAATAAACTGGCGCATTCCCGAGCTTATTACATTCCAAAACGAAGAAGACGCTCAAACCATTTATGCGTTTGTTTATAAGCCAAAGGACTACGACCCCAAAAAAAAGTATCCGCTTATTTGCTTTGCGCATGGCGCCGGATACTTGCAGAATGTGACGTATGGATTCAGCCCCTACCGCGATAATTTCATGACAAATACATTTCTGACCGATCAGGGATTCATAGTGCTTGATGTTGATTACCGAGGAAGCATGGGTTATGGCAGGGATTTCCGCACGAAAACCTATGAAAATATGGGATATTGGGAAGTTTCAGATTACATAAGCGGAGTAAATTATCTTTCTTCACAAGGTATAATAAATAAAAATAAAGTTGGCATTTATGGCGGAAGCTATGGCGGATTTATAACCTTAATGGCAATGTTCCAGCATGGTGAAGTTTTCAAGTGCGGCGTGGCGCTAAGAGCTGTTGCAAGCTGGCTGAATTATTACAGAAGCAATAAATGGTTCATTGTCCCTAGACTTGGTGATCTGGATAAAGATGATGTTGAAGATATATACAAAAATTCCTCTCCCGTAACTTATGCAGCAGGGCTTTCTGGTCCGCTGCTGCTGACTCACGGAATGCTTGATGATAATGTTTTCTTTCAGGATATGGTTCAATTGACCCAAAAGCTAATTGACTTGAAGAAAGATTTTGAAGTTATGATTTACCCGAAAGAAAATCACAGTTTTTATAAGCAGACAAGCTGGCTTGATCAGTACAAGCGCATTTGGAAGTTTTTTGAGAAAAATTTGAAGTAATACATTGAATCAAGGAATATTAACTTATGAATCAATGAACAAATTGTTAACCAGTGTTATGCTTTTTTAGGTTCAAGTGCATATGCTGTTACTTCTGATTCAAATCCGCAGGTTTTATGTGTACCATCACAAAAAGGCTTTTTGCTGCTTTGGCCGCATCTGCAAAGAGCTATTGTTGTTCTGCCTGCAAGATCATACTTATTCCCGCTTGCATCGTAAAGTTCAAAATCATCTCCTTCGATCCTGTAACTACTATTCCTCGTTGCTGTAATTTTTGTTGTCATAATATTGAATCAATTTTATTTATTAACAAATATTGGCGTGCCATCCTTTACAACAGACCATAACTCTTCGATCTCTTTGTTTTTCACAGCAATGCAGCCATCGGTCCAATCTGTGCTCACATAGTAATCTTCAAGAAATTTGGTATAATTCGGCAAGCCGTGTATCATTATGTCTCCTCCTGGCGAGAATCCTTGATTTTCAGCATTGAGTTTATCTCGTTCATTTGGATATGAAATTCTCAATGACAAGTGATACTTACTGCTTGGATTTCTGCCATTAATAATATACAGTCCCTCCGGTGTTTTTTTATCACCTTCTTTTTCTTTGTGACCCAAAGGATTCTTGCCCAAAGAAACATGATATGATTTGAGCAACTTCCCATTTTCATATAATTCCATAATCCGCTTTTCCTTAAAAACTACTATAGAGTCGGCTATGGTTCCTGCGGGCAATGGAGCTTGCTCAACCGAATTTTCTCTAGCTGGGAAAAGAACAAAATAAGCTATTGTAGCTGCTAAAGCCAGTGAAATTAAAGAAATTGTTATAATCTTAATTAGCCTGATAATTCTCCTTACTCCTCATTTGCATATTCCTTCCCAAACTAAAGTTTAGGAGGGAAAAGCAAACATCAATCCCTCTCGCCAAGCAATTTCACTACTTTTTCACAGTTTCCTTCTGCCCTGCTTAAGATCTCTTCGCCTTCTTTCAAAACAGAAGATTTATATTTGTCATCTGTGATCTGCGGCATATTTATTTTCACATTCTGGAACGCGCCCCAAATTCCTGTTTCAAGTGATTTAGCACCAACTGCCAAATCGCTTGCCGAATTAATATTCCCAATCTTTGCGAGTTCAATCATGCTTTCCCAGCAGGCATCTGAGAACTTCATCACGCTAAGTGGAACATTTATAGCCTTCTTCAGTCCTTCCTGCATTTTTTCTTCACGCAATGTTTTTTCTGCAGTTGTTTCTTTCGGAAGCTTCATTGCCGACATATAATCATTAAATGCATTCGTATCTGCATCTATCATAGGAATAAGTATTTTCATGTTTTCATTCAGCGGAGCTATAAGCCTTCTCATATCTTTATCAAGATGCTCGAATTTTTTGTTCCCATAGCTCATCCAGCCCATCATTGCTCCAAGTGCAGCACCAAGTGCTGCGATAAGTGCCGATACACTTCCCCCGCCCGGCGCTGAAGTACGCGTACCGACAAGTTCTACAAAATCACGCACCGTTAATGATGCAAGCGGTTCAGTATTACTTTCACGGATCATGTATTCAATTATTCTTTTATCGGGATTGAACGGCGAGACAGAATTAAGCCCAAGCCTTTCGACAACAAGTCTTATCTTCTGTTTTTCATCCAGAATAAACAGATTTTCTTTCTTTATGTAATATTCTGCCGCAAGTAACATTGCTTCAAGCGGTATTAAACCAACAAGTTCACTTCCCGCTGCCGCAAGATTCATATCCTTAGCATCATTTGTGCACTCTTCAAATACAATATGCGGCGGAGTTATCTTATAATTATCAAGATTTATTGAAACCTGTGCCATATTGTATTCATCTACATACCATCCGATTGCTTTTATTGCTTTCAGTCTGCCCGGTTCTTTAGGTCCCCTGCCCTGCTCGCGAATGTTTAAAGCAATTTTATGAGCTTGCTCTTTTGTTCCGAGGATGTTTACATTGTATGCAATCAAGAAGAACCTTGCACCGGTGACTGTAGCACCGGATTTAGCGTTGAATTCCTGCGGACCGAAATCAGGTTTCCATTCTTTCTTTGATATTTTATCTTTTATCCCTTCATACTCGCCCGCACGTATTTGGCTAAGTGACTTACGGTTGGGATTATTGGATGCTTCTTCGTAAAGATAAACCGGAACTCCAAGCTCTTCACCCACGCGCTTGCCAAACTGCTTTGAACATTCCACACAATCTTCTGTTGTAACACCCGCAACCGGCACAAAAGGCACAACATCAACAGCTCCCATTCTTGGATGAGCACCGGAGTGCTTCGACATATCTATCAATTCATAAGCAGTCTTCGCGAATTGAAAAGCGGCTTCCACAACTGAATCCGGGTCGCCTACAAAGGTAAATACAGTACGGTTTGTGGATTTACCCGGGTCAACATCGAGCAAAGTTACTCCATCAACTGCCCGTACCGCATCGCTGCATGCGTTGATTATCTTCTCATCTCTTCCCTCAGAGATATTGGGCACACATTCTATGATTTTTCGCATAAGTTTAGAATATTTTTGAATATATCTTACAAAGTTAGCATTTTAAAATGAATGTTTAAATGTAAGATTTTTTCAGGAATTCAGGGCAGATTCAAATCACAATGACTCTTTACTCCAGCAACAGGGATAAAAAAAGATACCCTGCTATTACTAACAAGGTATCGGGAGAAAAAATGAAAATTTTATAATTTCATTTTACTTTTTCAGCCAATTTGGTTGGGCAGAAAACTCTATTAAAGCTATTTACTTTATTGTCAAATTACTCATGTTCACTAATTTACACAACTAAGTTAACTTTACTTACAATATATGTAAATAACGTGATTAGGTGAGATTCAAATTAAATTGTTATGAAAATGAGAATTTTTATGAACTCTGGGTTGTTTTTTGGCAAATAACTCAACTTTTATGACAGTAAATGAACGCCAATTTGTTAAAATTACATTCAAAAAGGGTTGTTATGAATAACTTCGCCTCGTTTTATGACATATTCAAGCTGGCTAACTCCAAAATGATACAGAATATCTTTATAGTTAGGGGTATCAAAGATCAGTACATCGCCTTGCTTGCCTGTTTCAATACTGCCAATATTGTGCGAAACTCCAAGCGCCGCCGCAGCATTTATTGTTACTGCATTAATTGTCTCTTCAACATTCATTTTCAATAATTGTACTGCCATACTCATAACAAGCTGGATATTCTCGCTCATTGCGCTGCCTGGATTAAAATCAGTTGCGATCGCAACCGGGATCTTATTTTCAATCAGCTTTCTTGCCGGAGCGTAAGGAATATCCAGGAAGTAAGAAACAGATGGCAGCAGGCATGCAATAGTATCATTACCTTTCATTGCATTAATATCTTTTGATGTCATGACCTCAAGATGATCTACTGAAATTGCACCGCAACTGAGTGCTGCCTGCACGCCCCCGATTGAATAAAACTGGTTAGTATGTAATTTAGGGATAAGGCTAAACTTCATTCCCTGCCGGAATATTTTTTCTGTCTGTGCCGGAGAAAAATAATCCTTCTCGCAAAATGCATCTATAAATGTTGCAAGATTTTTTTTGGCTATCATTGGTATCATTTCATATAATATCTCATCAATATACTCATCTTTGGTTTTATCTTTTGGGAATGCATGTGCGCCAAGAAAAGTAGAATAAACATCAACAGGCATTATATGATTAAGTTTACTTATAACTTCAAGCATCTTGATCTCTGTGGCGGTATCAAGTCCATAGCCTGACTTGGCTTCGATTGTTGTAACTCCGAAACCGATGGATGAATCCACTCGTTTTTCAGCAAGCCTTAGAAGTTCATTCCTGGAAGCCTTTCTAACTGCTTCTACAGTGCTGAGTATCCCACCGCCTTTTTTTGCAATTCGTTCATATGAACTCCCTTTTATCCGCATTGAATACTCATCTGCCCTATCGCCTGCAAACACCAAATGCGTATGGGAATCAATAAATCCCGGAAGAACAGTTTTATTCTTTGCATTTATCTTCAAAATATGTTTTTTTTTGAGCACAACAGGCAGTTTCTTGCCGATCCACTTTATTCTTCCGTTTTCTATATATACCGAAGAATTAATAAGCAGCCCGATCTCTGACTGATGTTCTCCGGCTTTGAATTTCCTGCCGCGTGTATGGCAGGTCACAACCTGGCTTGCATTTTCTATAAGTATATTCATATCACAAATATAGTTTAAGAAAGATTTAAATAATAAACTCATTTGCATACTTAATATTAACAGCTAATTATTATGTTTAAATGATTAATTACTATTGTTATATTTCAATATGGATAAGACCAGGCTCCGGCAGGTAATACAAACCCGGATTGCACCCCCGAAAGCCCCAAAAAATATTATCGCCCGAAGCGGTATTGAAGAGCTATTGTCTTCTTCAGAAGGGAAGAAATTATTGCTTGTAACTGCCCCGGCAGGTTATGGCAAGACTACAATTGTAAATGACTATATACATCATTCCGGAAAAACCTCAGCATGGGTGCATATTTCCCCTGATATCAAGAATGTCTTTGACCTGATAGTTTATTTGATCAGCTCATTAAACAGAATAAATGCACAATTCGGAAGCAGCATACTTGAAACTTTATCATTAATAGAAAATGATAACGAAAAGATAAATGATATGAGTGCCGCGTTAAGAGAAATAGCCGGCTTAATTATTAATGAGTTACTTAAACATTTTGACCGAGAGGTCCTGATCGTTCTGGACGATCTTCAAGAACTGCGAGATGAAGAAAATGTGACTGAATTCTTAAACATGCTAGTTAGGGAATTACCAGATAATTTAATGGTTGTGATAATATCAAGGCAACTTCCGAAATTGAATCTTTCACACTTCAGGGCTAAGCGTCAGCTTATAGAGATCTCCCAAAAGGAACTTGCCTTGACAAAAGATGAGATCACTTCCTTAGCTTCGGGGGTATATTCAAAAATAATATCTGATCAAATGCTTGATTACCTTGAATCTTCAGTAGGCGGATGGATAACCGGCATTCATATGGTGCTGCAGGCAACAGAAAATGGTGGAGAAGACAAGAATGAATGTTTGAGATCGATCCCTGCAAATCTGTTTGATTACTTTGCAGAAGAGATCTTCGGAAAGCTGGATTTTGAAGTACAGGACTTCCTTTTAAAGACATCACATTTAAGAAATTTTGATTCTGAGCTTTGTGGATATGTTCTGCAAATAGATAACAGTGCGGAGCTGCTTGATTACTTACTTGGAAAAAATATTTTTCTGGAATCCCGTCAATTTGTTTCTGAAGAAGGGAACAGTATCACCAGTTATGATTATATACAGCTCTTCAGAACGTTCTTACTTGCAAAATCAAAGGAGTTTCTGCCGGAAGTTACCCGGCAGGATCTTAACTACAACACAAGCCTCTATTATACCTCTAAATCGAATTTAGAAAAAGCACTTGACCATTCCATTTTATCGGGCAATCAAAAGCATTCTGAAGATCTGATCCTGGAAATTTTTGATGAATACTTTCTGAACGGCAGGTTTGAAAAACTTTGGGAATGGGTTGATTCACTGGATGAAAGTACACTAAACCGTGAAAAGGAAATATTGTATTTCAAGGGAATACTTCACAAATTTTACCATGGCGATCTGGATAAATCTATTGAATATACAAACAGGGCTATAGAACTATCCGTGAAAGAAAAAGATGAGGATTTTACTATTATAGCAATGATCTCGCACGTGGGAAATTTACAGAATCAGGGCAAATCATCCGAGGCGCTTGAAGAGTTATTGAGGCTTGAAAAGAAAAAGACAACGGAGTTAAGCAAAGCAAGGATATTCTATTACTTCGGTAATGTTTACTTCCAGAATAATGAAATTGAATCCTCGCTGAATTATGCAAACAAAGCGCTAGAGCTGTGCAGAAATCTTGAAAATGACCAAATTTCGGAAGATGTTTATAATTTGCTTGGTAACTTAAATATAATCCGCGGTGAGTTTGTACATTCTATCCATTATTACGAATTGACATTGAGTATGACCAAGAGCCTTCAAAGAAAACTTGTTGTCCAGGGCAACCTCGGGATATTATACTCCCGCTCGGGGAAATTCCAGGCTGCAAGAGAGTACTATAATGAAACCTTGAAGCTTTTCCGCTATTTCACCTCACCAATCTTTGAGTTGCTTGTTAAAATGACTGAATATACTTTGATATTTGAAACCGGAGACTATATACCTGCATTTTCACTTGCAGAAGAGATCAACAAAATGTCATTAAAACTTAAGAACAATCAGTACATATATTTGAGCTACCAGTTTATGGGAGAGTGCAGTTTTTACATCGGCAAAAATGAAAGTGCAGGGAACTATTTCGATCTTGCAGAAAAATACATGAACACATCTACAGAATCAGACAGCATCCTAGTAACTCTGTTAAAAACTATAAACGCACTAAATACAGCGCCTGCTGCAGAAACTGAAAAAAAGCTGAGCAGGGTAAACAAGTTCCTCTCAACAATCGACTCCAGTTATGACAAGACAGTTGCAGGATTCTACACAGCCAAATTCTATTTCAACTGTGGTAATCCCGGTACATGTATTGAGTATCTTGAAAAAGTATTCTCAGTATCAAAAGAAAAAGGGTATTTTTCATTTCTGCTTCGAGAATTTTTGAGATCAAACAGCATTTTCAATATTTCAAAAAACAAGTTTAAGGAAATAATCAATGATTGCCTGATTTTAATTCGTGAGATTACTGAGCTGGAGTGGATAAGCATTGGTTACAGAGATCAGCTGCTTGAACTGCTCGACAGGCAATATGTGCTGAAACTTTTCGCATTTGGGGGACTTAGATTTATATTGAAAGGAGAGGAGATCCCTGAAAAGAAATGGATAAGAAAAAACAGGAAACTGCTTTTATGTTATCTCATGCTATCGCATAACAGAACAATTTCAAAAGATAAAATAATTGATGTGTTTTACGGAGATACGCCGGTTGAAAGTACTGATAATACTTTTCACCAGGCTGTCTCTAATCTAAGAACTGCTCTTAAGCCCAAGCCAGAAGATAAGGTAAGTGATGATGAACACGACAGCCCTGAGCTGATCGTTTACCAGGACAAGACTCTTAGACTTAACAACGCTTATGATTATTATTCTGACCTTGAAGATTTTGATAATTCTATCTTAAAAGCAGGCTCAGATCAAGACATATTGCTTCGTATTGATCACCTTATCAAAGCGGCAAATTTGTATGCCGGCGATGTACTTGAAGGATATTATGAGCCGTGGTGCGAAGATCTGCGCGAAGAATACAAGAACAAATTCATTAAGAATTCTGAGATCCTGCTTGGGCTGCTTGCAACACAGAACAGAACGGAAGAGCTGATCACTTATGCAGAAAAACTGGTTAATGCTGACTTGATAAATTTTGTATCATATAGAGAACTAATTAAGGCGCACATAAAACTTGGTAAAGTAAATCTGGCAAAAAACAAACTTGATAGATTTATATCAAATTATGAGGAAGAAATGAGCGAGAAACCTCCTAAAAAGATACTAAATGAACTCAATGGACTTTTTGTGCAATAATCTGCTATTTTTCAAATAAAGATGCTTAAACTACAATAGACTGTAATATCCCTTCTTATTTTAACCACAAAAATTGCTTAAATATTCAGTTTTCTGACTTTTTCATCACTGATAAGATTTCCGATAAGGTATCGGTAAGTTTCAGGAATATCTTTGTAGCAAGTTAAACAATTAATCAATAAAACAATCAACTAAACAAAGAAAGAAAAAAAATGAAAAACTCAAAAATGTTCCTGAAATCAGCTTTGTTCACAATTTTATTTGCACTTGCAGCAATATTTTCGGCTTGCAGCGAAAACAACCCGCTTGGCACATCAGTAGATGAGATCAGTCCCGTTGGCAGTTTGCCGCCTGCAACTATCACAATTGAACCATTCTGGATAGGAAATGTATTGAACTTCAGGCTGAGAAACAACTCTCAGGATACAATAGTAAACGATTTTCACGTTCAGTTTAACAGGCCTTTAAAAATTACCGGGTGGATGACAGCTACGGGATGGCAGATAGACCCAACTACGACTGATACTGCCAACGGTAAAATTGGTGTGAAAAAAGGTCCGCAGGGTCAGCCAATCCTTCCCATGGGCGGAGTTGGAATTCCTCTTGGTGTTCAGATTGTTCAAAGAGCAGGTGATAAAAATGATCCAAGGCAGTGGTGGGACTACACATGGCAGGCAACAAGAGACGGAATAGTTGTAAAAGAAGGCAAAGATGTTTTTCCTCCAAGATAGATAAACTCCATTCACAAACAAAACCGTCTGCCGGATCATCAGCAGACGGTTTTTATATTTTAACCTTTCATCAAGTAAATCCGCTAATTTACCATCAGCCCCGCTCCTCGAGTCAACGATTCGATGGAGTCGTCGACAAGCGGGATTTAAGATAAAGTAACTACCGTTACTTTATCATCAGCATCTTTTTGGTTTCAACAAAATCACTTGTTTCAAGCCTGTAGAAATATATTCCGGAAGAAAGTGATACTCCTTGAAAAATAATTTCATATTTGCCGGCTTTTAAATCTTCATCAACCAGAGTTTCAACTACTCTGCCAAGAACATCGTACACATAGAGCTTTGCACTTGTCTGTTTAGCAATATCAAACCTGATTTTTGTCACCGGGTTAAACGGATTGGGGTAGTTATTGAACAACCTGAAGCTTGATGGAATTTCAGATGAGATGGGCTCAACAGCAAGCAGCCCTACTGTATATTGAAACAAATTTGAAGGGGCATTTACACCCGGCGGATTAATGCCGGTTCCGCCTGCAGGCAGGGTTGACATTTTTGGAACAGGAAGAGCAATATCCTGCGCGGCAAAATAATACTGTACATATGTGTTATTTGCACTTCCCGGAATACTGAATGAAAATGTATCAACGCTTAAACCCGAGTTAGTAACCGAAGCGTAAGCTGACCATGTCGCTCCTGCATTTGTGCTTTTTCTGTAATAAAGCAGCGGCGCCTGGTTTAGCCAATTCCTTATGATACCGTTATCTGTGATCTTAGCTTTCATAATAACTGTGCTGTTGCTTGCAGTGTTTGTAAATGGCTGGTTATGTAAAATTACCGGCGGCGTGTTATCAAGTTTTCTGGCGGAATCAACCGAAAGACTGGCGTCAATTATTCCCCATCCATAATAATTATCGGGTGTGTTTGTTCTGCTTGCAAATTTTCTGAGTATTCCCCTAACCTGGATTGGGGTAAGATCTTTATTAGCGGAAAGCATCAGTGCACAAACTCCGGATGCCAGCGGACATGAAAACGATGTTCCATTCCCGTTATAGTATGAATTACCTGTTGTACCCGCAACCCTGTTATTACTTCCCATTGCCATAATGTCAGGCTTTATTCGTGCGGGGACATCTGTTGTGGGACCAACTGAACTGAAACTTGATCTTGTACCTGTAGAAGTAACCGCACCAATTGTTAAGACGCTATCGCCGTCTGCGGGTCCGCCAAGAGTGTTTTGCGGGCCCGAACCATTATTTCCTGCAGAGTTACTTACAACAATTCCTTTATTAACTGCCAAGTCAGCAGCAATAGTTATAGGCATTGTGTTGCCGTTCATATCCTGCCAAGTGTAGCTTGAATATGGCGGATCAAAATCAATATATCCAAGAGAGCTTGTAATTACATCAGCTCCAAGAGAATCTGCCCAGTGTGCTGCTGCTATCCAGTTATCCATTTCTACAGGAGTTTCAGTCGGATCAACTTCTGTTCTTGCAAGAATAAAATCCGACATAAATGCCGGTCCAATCAACTGCCCCGGTTTATAACCGCCTACAAGCGAAAGTGTTGCCGTTCCGTGTGAGTGCCCTGTTAAGGTAGTTGAATGAGTCTGGAAATCATATCTTGATTTGATCTTCATAGGAAAGGTTGTGAAGATCTCATGTGTCAGGTTCGAAAATCCTGCATCGAAGCTGGCGATAAGCACTCCCTGCCCGTATATCCCCTGGTTATGAACCATGTTAACTTTGATCTGGGTTATTTGAGTTAATGCGCTTTGAGTACCGTAGTTTAAAGTATCAGCAAGCGGGTCATCTGTGTTATTGCCGTAATTCGGATCTGAATTCGTAAATACAGGGCTGTTATCAGATGAATATTCAACATTTTCTTTCTTTATTTTGAATCTTTCAACAAGCTCTATTTTAGATACAAAATCAAAATGAGAAAGTGTACTTATCTGTTCACGGTTCACTTCAACACTCATAGAGTTAAGCCATTTTGCGCCATGCCTTACTTTCAGAACATTTCCGGCAACAGCGTTTACATAATTCGTGTAAAGAGGGATATCGGTATAATCAACAAGTTCACCGGAAGGCTTTACTTTTAACCTTCTTAAAAGAGAGCGCTGGGAAACAATTTGCAGCGGGTTGTTCAGCTCTGCCATAGCATTAGGGCCTTTATCTTTAAAATATACCCAAACTACAAAACGACTTTCACCGGGACTGCTCATGACTCTCTCAAGCATAGTACCGATCTTACTCTCTGTTGATTTGAATGACAAAAACGATAAAGAAAGAAATGCGAAAATTATAAAAAACGAATAATACTTCTTCATAATAAAAATATCAGTTTAAAGTTAAGATTCTACCGTAACTTATTTATATAAATAACAATAAAAAAGAGAATTACATTCCAAAAATTAATGAGAAAAGGTTAGATTAAAGACGTTATGTAATTGTCAATGTGATGTCTTTTATTCATGTTGTGTCAGGTCCTCAGACCTGACACTCCCCTTTGCACCGGTAATGAATAGCGATTTTTTCAATACATCCCTTAGCGAAGCGCTGGAATTCCAGTTTGTGGAGGCATTTTTTCACATTCTGGACTTGGAATGTTACGATTCCGCTCTGTTTTAGCAACTTTCCAGAATGTGAAAAAGCAAAAGAAAAAGCAAAACCAAAAGCCTGACTCAAAGGCTCAAAGACTCTAAGACACAAAAAAAGCAAAAGAAAAAAGCAAAGTATGGATCCTTCGTTTCCACTCAGGATGACAAAATCAAAAGCAAAATCAAAACCCAAGGCCTGACTTCCTCCAATGGGCGGACAAACGACAACTCTAAGACTCAAAGAAAAGCAGAAGCTCTTAAGGCATTCTTTTTTCATTTCACCCCTTTGATTCTGAAAAGGGGGGACCACATTTTCACTGTTCGTTAATCCACAATTGAAAGAATATTCATTCTTCTCGTATATTGAAATGTGGGTTTAGCTTCTAATAGAAAATCAAATGCCCAACCTGTCCGGCAGCCACCGTACTGTCCCTCCCCAAGGAAGAGGGACAAAAGCAAGAAACGAACTGCTGGACAATCCACCCGTTTGGGCTGTTTTTTTAATGTGCTGGACAGGTTTTTTGCAATTACGGCGGATTTTCACAATCAGTCCAGCGCAAAGCACTGAGATCAGCACGTTCTGCAACAAACAATGTGCAATCATTCTCATTTGCAAACACTTTTTTTCGTTTGAGACGCGAGACTGCGGATTACGCCCCGGAATCGCAATAATTCTCAAACGTAATATTTTTTCATTCGATATTCCCCCCTTTTTCATTATATATGCATTATGCACTTTGATTAAATATAATATATGATATTGGCATATGCAAGTCAAATCTTTTAAGAGGAAAAGATTTAGCCACTAATTACACGAATTTTATGAAGTTTACGAATTTTTCCCCCTATGTTGATTTTGTCATCCCCGCTCCGCATCCATCCGTAGACGGAAGCGTGGTATAGCAGCATAATTGCGAAACTTCGTTTCGCACTCCGATCACGCGATCGGAGTTACAATAGGGTAGAATAACGAACAAGGGGCAACCCCAAAGGGGCTTTCAGCAGCCCCTTGTTTGATTAATTAAATTTTTTTTGCTTTTTTACTTTTCCTTTTTTACTTAACCAACACCATCTTCTTACTCTGTACAAACTCACCCGCTTCTATTCTGTAAAAGTACACACCACTGGCATAATTAGAGCCCTCGAACTTAGCATCATAATATCCTGCTTTTTGGAAATCATTCACAAGCGTTTTGACTTCCCTGCCGAGAATATCGTATATCTTCACAATTACTTTTACATCATTTGGCAATGCATATTTAATTGTAGTTACGGGATTGAACGGATTCGGATAATTCTGCGATAAGCTGAACACAAGCGGAATACTACTTTCCTTCCCGCTTTTGCTTTTTACTTCACCGCCAAGAACTTTTTGTATATCCTGCTGAACTATCTTCATGTGTTCAACTATATTCTTCGGTTTTTCTGTCCTGATAACCTGCTGAAGCGCGCGTTTTTGGTTTAACTGCTTCTGTGAGGTAATATCGCCGCTTCTTGAATTATCTTCAAGCTTTTTGATAGTCTGCTCATCAATAGATTTAGTGATCTCAAATGCATTATTTATTGATTTGCGGATATTCTGCCTTTGTTCTTTGGTGTACGGAGATCTATCATCATTTCCCTCAATATCATAATAGTCAAAGGCCCCGCTTTGCGGGATTTCGCTAAGAGCTTCGCTATTAGGCTCAACATGCCTTTGACCTACATCGTTGCCAAAATTCGCAATCCCAAATCCGACATCCGAAATCCCGGACTTTACATTCGTAATTCCTAATTCGTAATTCCCAATTGAGCTGACTCCACCGCCCTGACCCTGCATAAGAAGGCTTGTTGCCATATAGTCCCACCGTGCCTGAAGACCCTCGAAATTGTAAGGATTCTGATTTATTATCTGCTGGAATCCGCTAAGCGCTGATGTGTAATCATGCAAATGTACTTTGCACTTTTGAATGTAATAGTTTGCGCGCTTAACAAGTTCTGAATTATTGCCGTTTGCAAGTATAAGTCCCTCATAGTAGTTTTTAAGCTCCTGCATTCCTGCTTGTGATGTATCACTTGCTGTTATAGATAAGAACAGTTTTGAAATTGCTCCGAGGCTTAAAATACTATCAGGATAAGTATTCAGCATTTCGAAGCATTTTAATTCTGCGTTTGAATAATCGTGCTTGCGGATATAAATGCTCAGTGAATCGTTCATCTGCTTTGGCGTTTGTACTACTACTTTTGAGCTATGGCTTCCTCCTTCGCCGCCGGTTGTGCCGATGGTATCATAAATATTATCGCCAAGATCCAAAACCATAAAATTCATCTGCTCATTCAGGTTGCAACTGCTTAAGTAAGGAGAGAATGTAAATTCAACTTGCGAGCCTTGTTCTCCCCAAGTTATGTAGTTAACAGGTGGATCAGACTGTGAGCCCCCAAGCTTAAAGCAGTTTATGGTTGCATCTAATTCTATATCACCCATTGGGAAGTATCCACTCAGATGATAAGAAGTTTGGTCATCACTTATGTTGAACAGGTTTTCGCCGACATCCATGATAAAATAGCCGTTTTCAGCTTTGATGTTATTTGTTCCTGTGCCGGTATTGGATATATCATTCAATCCCCCAAGTTTTAGCGCAGCCGAGCGGTTAAGCCTTGCTATACCGCCTGCTGTGAATATGCCTATTGCATTATCAATTTCTGAGTATATCGTATTTCCCGAAATATCAACGGAAGATGTCAAAAGGCTTAAGCCTATATTATTATTATACAGCGCATTGCTCTTGACTGCACCTCCGGTGATACCGCTTAATAATATTGCTATATTGCCTTCGCTTATGGTATTATTCTCTATAAGTAATGGAGTGGTCATTCCGGCATAGCCTGAAACATTCACTGCTTCAAGGGTTGAGCCTGCGAAATTGAATATATTACCGCCAATGTAAATATTATCAATTTCAGGTTCATTGTAATAAACTGCTTTGATGCCGCCTTTAATATTGGAGTTTATATTAAAGGTGCAGTTCCTAACATCAAGCACGGGGCAATCGATTGCATTAATTGCGTATGTTGTATCGTTTGCAAGTCCCGTAAATGTTGTATTATAAATTCGCACTTCGCAGTTGTTAAGTTCAAGTCCATGCCATGCATTACCTGTAATGGAACCAAGTGTTATCGTATTTGATGTTTCAAGGTCACCAATAGTTATCGAACCGCCATTTACGACAATTTTAGATGTATCGTTAAACAAAATACTTGTATTGCCGCCGATGGTTATGTTATGGCCATCATTGAATATTGTATCCTTGCATGTGAATGACTGATTTGATGTTACTTCATCAGCAACAAGCATACCACCCGATTTCATGACAGGAGAAATCTTATACAACCTGCCTTCGCCCGGCTTGAACCAGCCAAGATCAACAAAGCTATCATAACCGTTTTTATCGAATGCACCTATACTTGAACCATGGGGCGTAACATCGGAGATTTCCCAGATGTTAAAACCTGAAAACTCCGGAGAGTCCCGGTCAAAAGCGACGCGAACAAATCTTTCGCCATCATTATGATTTGCCTGCAGAGGTGCACACCTTCTGTTTACGATCATAAAATATTTATTGCCATCATCATCGGACTTTTTAAATGTTGCAACCTGAAGATAAGTTGAATCAGGGCAGTCTATTCTCATGTTTTCTGCAGGCGGTTCAGTGGGTCCGCTTAAATAATTGCAAGACGGGGTACCTGTGTTATGATTAAAGCTCATTACCTGCCAAAAATAGGTGCTGTTATTCAACGAATTACGCTCGTTTTCCAGGCGGTAAATGTATGAATGCCGGTTTGCATTATCAAAACTCATTAATGTAGGACCCCATGCAGTCAGTTTTTGATTGATGCTTTTTATCTTCTCCCATTTTAGCTGACCATAAGCATTGGTATCACGAGGTACAAGTGACGTTGTTTGAGGATTTGGAATAGTACATGGGACCGGGTCTACAAGGCCCCTTGCATAATTACCGTTACCCAAACAGCCAAACCCGCCATACCAAAAATACAATGTCCCTTTTGCCCCGTAAGTTACCGGAAGCAAAGTAGTCATTTCCATCTCTTCATTAGTTGGCTCTCTTAATGCCTCTTCGCCGGCCGTGTACCATAAATGTGTTTGGGGCATATTTATATAGCTGATATTGTTCATTTTCGATAATGTATCCATCGTTTTTATATACCATGTAAATTGTCCTTTTTTAGTGTGAATATTTGTGCCTGCCGCATCAAGATGTTCCTGAAGCCAGCTTTCATAAACCGCAGGCGTAACCGGCTCTCCCAGTCTTCCATCTGTTGTGCTATAATTGCTTGATGGCAGCGTACTGGGAACTTTTGAATCATTGTAATTTGTGCCTGCTATTACACCGGTCAGCGCATATGGTTCTGAAAGAACCTGGGTTTCGCCAACACTATCAATCAGGTATCTCGAAATATGTTCAGCGCTTACTCTATTATTGTTAACATACTCATAAGGCAAATGTAATATATACTGCTGTAAATTTACCATACTCATTAAAGAAAGATTCTCGTTGCCTGAATAATGCTTCAATTTTTTGCTTACATATGACATACACGGTATATGGTTAAACTCAAATTCTTCTATGTAAAACTTTAAAGGTGAGCTGTTAGTATTTCCAAGCGATGCCTCCCATTGTAACCAGCTTTCAAATTCCTGATCATTACCCTTTAGAAGCCTGTGCGCCACGTCATTATCCACTCTCACATAATCTATCCACATATCACATGTGCCGTACCAGTAAACCTGTATATCCATTTTGTTACTGCCATCAGTGGGGTAGTTGCCGCGTGAATTAAATGCCCAGCTGCTGTCATTAGGATTAAATGCATTTGTTGCATATGGAGGTACAGCCTGTATTATTAATTGATTGTCTAACGGCGCAAAATTAAATACTTCAATATACCTGCCATTATAATATGCACCGGGATTTCCATCTACTAAAAAATTTTTTCCCAATAAATCAGCACTTAAAATTAATCCGTTTTCATAATTATAAATATCTATTCTACAAACTTTATCGTTTTGGTTATTATGAGCAAAATTAGAATCAATTCTGACTCTAGGTTTTATGTACCAGTTATATACATTATCTCCCGGCGTCTGTCCAATAGGACTTCGTGTATTGCACTGTTCGCTGTTCGCCTTCAGGCGCTTCACAACCCACCCTTCTCCGCCGTCGGTCTGGTTTTGTGAGCAATAGCGGACTATCTGTCCTTCCTCTCCCCACTGGCTGTAATCTTCCGTATCAATGCCTGCGCCGTGATGGTTGAATGAATAAAACCACAGGTTATCATTTTCAGGGATTATTTCGCATTGGTAATCACTTCTCTGCCCGAATGCAAGCTGATCTATTTTAGGCCTCTGCATTAAAGTCCGCATATTATTCTGCCCGTTTAATCCTAATCTGTCTGTAACAACACGGGAGTATGTAATATATTCGTTATAAAGATTATCGACACGGTTCGCAGGCTGCAAATACCAATCCCAACCGGTAGAGTTATAATCATAATACCTGTCAACTCCTGCATATTTATGCCAGACATTTAATCCAAGATCTGATATGTTGTTATAAGTTAAATCCTGCGCGCAATCCATAGCCCCAATAAGATATTCATCGCTGATATTTCCCTGAAGAGGCGGAAAAAGAGCGACTATATTTTGATTATTAAAGTTTTGCGCAGTACTGTAAATCGAATTTTCGGAAGGTGAATTACGGAAAGCAAATACCAGTATAGTTATCGCTAGGATGAATGAAATTGTAAGTATTTTTTTCATTTTATTAAAAGGTTATGTTATAGTAATAGTAAATTGGACTAAACAGTGAAATATTAACGTAATATAACCTGTTACTTTATTTCACTATTTAATCAGTATCTCCTCTCAACATGTCAATGACTCGAAAGAGTCGTGGCAAACGGGACTTCTATTAAGTAACTGACGTTACTTAATTAGCAGCATTTTCCTTGTTTCTGTAAAAACCTCCTTTCTTCCGCCAATGGCGAATGTTACTGTTAATTTGTAAAAATATACACCGGAAGCATATCCAGAACCACTAAAATCTACTTCGTAAGTTCCTGCATTTTGTTCCTGATCGACCAGATCAATAATGTGTTTACCTGTAACATCAAAAACCGATAATCTTATTTTTGCTCTGTTATTTCTTATTTGATATTTGATATTTGTGTTTGGATTGAATGGATTAGGATAGTTTTGGTATAACATGTATTCTTTCGGCATTTCGTTTGATACTTGCTGTAAGCCTACAATAAAATTTGTATCTCCTCCGTTAGTTGTATGAATCCCTCCGATACCCGAAGCATAAACCCATCCAATATTCTTATTTATAAATTGAGGAAACGAATATACCGGAATATGTATGCTTGTATCAGGAATCTGATACAGCCAGTTTGTTCCTTGATTCGTGGTTCTGTATAAGATCCCTCTATTACCATTACCAGGATAAAAAACCCAACCCCCAACACCCCATATGGTATCTCTATTAATATTAACAAATCTGGATATTCCAGTAGTTATTATATTGCCACCTGAGGGTAACGTTTGCCTGATCCAGTTCAGTCCACCATTGGTTGTTTTTTTCATCCAGCCCATAGACATCCAGCCTGTTAAGCTATCAGCAAAATACATATCAGTAAAACCTGTATCATTCAGGCTGAACCAGTTCATACCGCTGTTTGTAGTTTTAAATAAACGTGGCGCTCCCGAAAACTGACCTGCAAAGCCTATTCTGGAGTTATACATATAAATATGGTCAGGATTTGCGGGTCCAAGACTTGCCTGCCGTACCCAGTTCGAACCGCCGTTTGATGTGAAAAATACACCACCAGAAGAGGGGCTGCTGACTGCTAAATATATCGTATCTTCGCTTATGATTTGCATATCATCTACTACAAAAAAGGGATCCGGAGTATTTAAAGAGAACCAATTAATTCCGCTATTTGTTGTTTTGACTAATTGCGTACTACCATTGTATAAAAAATTTCCACAGCAGTATCCCGTGTTTGTATTAATAAATATAATTTTCTTCATTCCCGGAAACTGCGCAGTCCCGCTAAACTGTATAAACCAATCATCTCCTCTGTTCGTTGTTCGCATGATAAATACTGAATCATTTTGTGTTGTATAGGGCGTCACAGCCCAACCGTTTACACTATCAATAAAGCATATATCTGATATTGCCCTTCCATTCAGATTGGGTAAAAACTGCTGTTGCCAGTTACCTACCATAACGTCTGAAAAGTTGAAGCCGATTATGAAAAATAAAATGGCGATATAGAATACGAGAGTAGAAAGTGTATTGAGTGCTGAGCGTTTCGAGTCCGTTGAGTGTGTTGAGTGTGTTGAGTGTGTTGAGTACTCAGAGTGAGTTTGTTGAGGAGGATTATTTGGTATTTCAGGGTGCATAACGTATTGTATTTATCTAAATATAAGTATTAATTTAAATTTATTACAGAGAAATTTATGTTGCTAAAGCATGTTGTTGGTGAACTTAGAAACAAGTCAGGCAACACTCTACGAGTCTTCGACTCGAGGAGTAGTAGACCAACAACGGGGTGAAAAAAAGCATAATTGCGAAATTTCGTTTCTCCGAAGGAGTCCTTTGGACACACTCCGATCAGGCGATCGGAGTTACAATGGTGGAAATGCAGGTAATTCATAGAAAACTTATACATTGTTTTTGGGCTGTTTCTCAACATTCAGTTAATCCTATACCCTGCTAATTTCATTGCAGTAAAAATCAAATTTCCGTAATTTTGTAAATTACACCAAATTAAATCCAACTGAATGAGCAAAGGCTTAAACATACTTTTTGTCACCAGTGAAGTCACGCCCTACAGCAAGACCGGTGGTTTAGCGGATGTATCGAATTCATTGCCGCAGGAGCTTAACGCAGCCGGGCACGCAGTCAGGATAATTACGCCCAAGTACGGGCCGCTGGATGAAAGACGCCTCAGGATTTACGAGATCAAGAGATTAACAAATATTGAAGTCCCGATTGGGGATAAGATCGCAATTTGTAATATTAAATCTTCCTTTATTGTCTCGCCAAAGGGCAAAGTTCAGGTGTTTTTGATCGAAAACGAAGAATATTTCGGCAAGACAAGTCCTTATATTGACTCCAAAACCGGGAAAGATTACCCTGATAACGATGAAAGGTTCATATTTTTCAACCGCGCCGTTGTTCAGGTACTGGGATTGCTTGGCTGGCAGCCCGATGTTATCCACTGCAATGACTGGCAATCCGGTTTAATTCCGGCATACATCAAAACTATCTATGCAAAAGATCCTTTACTGCAGAATGTTAAGAGCATATTTACAATACATAATATTGCGTTCCAGGGGCTCTTCCCGCATGAATCATTCCTTAAAAGCGGCCTGCCCGAAAGTATTTATAATGAAGAAGGTGTAGAGTATTACGATAAATTCAGCTTCTTAAAGACAGGCTTGATGTACAGCGATGCGATCACAACCGTTAGCGAAAATTATGCAAAGGAAATTACAACAACACATGAATATGGAATGGGTTTTGAAGGCATACTGAAAAAAAGAAAAAAAGACCTTTACGGAATTTTGAACGGTGTTGATTATACAGTATGGAATCCCGAACGCGATAGTTTGATCCCGTTTCGCTACACATCAAAAGAGCTTCCATTAAAACGCGAGAACAAGAAATCACTCTGCAAACACTTTGGTATGGAGTACAACCCCGAGATCCCTATGATAGGAATAATCTCAAGGCTTTCGGATCAGAAGGGTTTTGATATTATTCAAAAAGCTATGCCGGACCTGATGAAAGAAGACGTTCAGTTTGTTCTCTTAGGCTCAGGGGATAAAGCATTCCAGAAATTCTTTGAAGGCATCAAAAAGAAGAACCCTAAGAAAGTCGGCGTTCATTTCGGATTCTCGGAAGAGCTTGCACATCTTATCGAAGCCGGCAGTGATATGTTCTTAATGCCCTCTAAGTACGAGCCATGCGGATTGAACCAGATGTACAGCCTTAAATACGGCACGATACCTATTGTAAGGGCTACAGGCGGACTTGCAGATACAATTACCGAGTATAAGAACAGCAAAGGAAACGGATTCTTATTTGAAAAATACGATGCCGCAGAGTTAATAAAAACCATCAAACGCGCTTTGAAGCTTTACCAGAACCGCGAAGAATGGATCAAATTAACAAGGCTTGCTATGGGCTGCGATTATTCGTGGGAAGTTTCTTCCAAAAAGTATGTTGAGCTTTACAGAAACATCATGAAAAAAGGTTAATATTTTTAAAAAGCAATAATTGGATAATTGATCATACGGACAGACAGTAATGCCTGTCCTGCTTTTTTAAAACAAGATCGTAAGATCGCGTGCATTTTTTCAGAATCATAAATATTTTGAGTTCACTTTGAATAAAGCAGTATTCCTGGATAGAGACGGCACAATTGTAAAGGAAGTTGAAGGTAAAACACCTGAAACTTTAGGTTACTTACTTAGTGTTGAAGATGTTGAACTCATAGCCGGCTCGGCGGATGCAATTGCGGCAGCCCGGAGGCTTGGGTTCATGATAATAATAATAACAAACCAATCGGCTATTGCACGCGGCTGGCTTACAGAAAGTGAGCTTGAAAAGATAAATTCAAAGATGTATTCACTGCTTCTTGGGTTAAATCCCGAAGCAAAGATCGACGCCCTTTACTTCTCGCCATATCACACAAGCGGCGTAGTTGATAAATTTTCAATTGAGCATGTTTCCAGGAAACCTGATATTGGTATGATACTGGAAGCAAAGGAAAAATTTGATATTGATCTAACTGCTTCATACATGATCGGTGATGCTTATAGCGATGTAAAATGCGGAATTAATGCAGGGCTTAAGAACATCCTGGTGCAAACCGGCTATGGAAAAATGGCATACAGGAAATGTCTTGATGAAAAACTAAAAATTGACTTTATTGCAACTAATTTAACGGATGCAATCAGGTTTATTGAGAAAAATAGCTGAAAATGAGTAAAAAATCCGCCTCTTAGCGGATTGTTCTGTTATATTCAAAATTTTTGAACAAAAATAATAAATGACCATTAAAAATATCAAAGCATTACTGCTTGGCATACTGGTAACAACAGCCCTTTCAGTATATACAATCGGATGCGCAGATGACCCTTCTTCTCTTGGAATAAACTTTATTCCCCCGGGAGATACAACAGGAGTAAGAATTTTCGATTCGTTTACTGATTCAATGCCGATAACATCTTCAAACAGAATATTATATGTAAACACTAGCGGATCTGCAAACCTGATGGTTGGGAAAAGCGGCTCCATTGAATCAAAAGGACTTGTAGTATTCGGTAATTTCGGAAGTGATCTCGATAGCGCAACAGTTCAATCGGCAACAATGACTCTTGCTTACAATAATTATTATTATCCGGCATCTTCATCTGATTCACTTGGGCAGATGTCATTTGAAGTTTACAAAATTCAGCAGTACCTGAATTTTTCAACCATAACAGTTGATTCTGTAAACTCTTCGTCCTTTGGAAATGTCTCTCAGGGTACTTTCACAGGAACACCTACTGCAGATTCACAGGATGTTTCGATAAGCCTAAATACAAGTATGGTTAAAGACTGGCTTGAATACGCTGCCGATACAGCCTATGCAAACAAGAATTATGGCATAGCACTAACACCAAATGCAGGTACAAGCGTGATAAAATCTTTTTATTCCGGCCTTGCTGTAATTTCTGCAAGTGTAAGGCCAAGGCTTGAAGTGATATATGTAAAAAGCGGCGTTACCGATACATTATATACAGATGGTTCTGCGACAGTTTCTTTGGTTAACGGAAGCATACCTAATACCAGTGAAACATTTAACCTGCAGGCAGGAATTAGTTTTGTGCAGGTTATGCAGTTTGACCTTAGCCGCTTTCCTCAAACAGCAACGGTTAATGATGTACAGTTGTACTTAACACTTGATTCGGCTAATTCAGTATTCACAAACCAGTCTAACAATTCAGTTTTTGCTCAGTTCATCACTGATAGCGCCGGATTAGTAACTGAATCATTTCAGTTTAACGGCGGTTCATCCGGAAGCGGGCAGTACATGTTAAGGCTTGTATCCAACAGGATAGAATCACCATTTGCAAGGTGGCTTGTGGGCACAACAAATTACGGGATATTGCTTGTCTCAGGTACACAAAATATTGCGCTTGATAGCTATACCTTTTACAGTGAACATTCAGTTGACCCTTCCAAACGCCCCAGGGTTATAATTAAATACACACCGAGAGTAAATCCATGATAAAATTCCGAAATATATTTAAGATCTCAATATTATTTCTCATTGTACTTGCTGCAAATACGAGTGCGCAAATTGATAAGAACGGCGGCTCAATTTATTCCATATTCGGCCTGGGTGATCTTAGCTATTCTTCAAGCAACCGCACAGACGGAATGGGCATTATGGGCATTAGTTTGTATGGTAATTATACTAACTCAGTAAATCCCGCGGCGTGGACTAGAATAGAAAATACTATATTTACTACAAAGTTCAACATGGAAAATATCCGCTCAACTGACGGGATTAGCACTGCCAAAAGAACTTATGGCAACTTCGAAGGGTTCGATCTTTCTATACCGCTTAACAAAGGCAACGGGTGGATATTTAACCTGGGAGTGAATAATTACAGCCTTGTAAATTATGATGCAAAATTCTCTTCCTCGGTTGGCGGAGAAAATTACACTCAATCATACAGCGGCAACGGCGGATTATACCGCATGAGCGTTGGTTTTTCTTATATCATATTTAAGCAGTTCAGCTTTGGAACACAGTTTAACTATACTTTCGGAAATATCAACAGAACACTGAACATTGATTTTACAAATCCGCTGCTCTTTGATACAAAGAACATTTCATCAAACACAATTTCAGGATTTTATTTTAATACAGGGCTGATCTATCACGGGTTCGGCAAATTGTTTCGTAAAAAAAGCCTGGAAGATCTGACATTGGGTGTATTTGTATCATCTCCCGGAAAGTTCAATTCAGATGTGAACGGAAAGTTCTCAAGGTCAATAATTGCAACCGATACACTGAATCTAACTGAAGGCAAACTTGATATTCCGCTGGCATTTGGCGTGGGGCTTTCCAATACTTTTAACAAAACTTTGCTTATTGCGGCTGATGTTTATTTCCAGCAGTGGGATAATTACAAATATTACGGCACTCACCCTGTTGAAATTAAGAACAGCATGAAAGCCGGCATAGGGCTGGAATACACTCCATCGGTCAAGCTTGAAGACCCGTACATAAAACGTGTTTCATACAGGCTTGGCGGAAGCTATACTCAGGATTATCTGAAGCTCAACGGTGAGAATATAAATACTATCAGCGTAAGCGCAGGATTATCACTTCCTATAGGGAAGTACAATTCGGTTGACCTGTATTTTAAGTATAATATGAGGGGCAAGGATTCCGGCGGCCTGATCAAAGATAATGTATTCCGCTTTGGAGGATCTGTTAAGATAGGTGAACTTTGGTTCTTAAAACCATCAGACGAGTTTTAATAAACAATTTTTTAAAATATATAATAATTTCTACTCCTTAAACATAATCTTGAATAAAAATGTCCAATTTACAGGAATTTGATCCGCAGATTTACATGGCAATCCGGCACGAGCTGGAGAGGCAGAACAATAAGCTGGAGCTGATCGCTTCTGAAAATTTTACCAGCATTGAGGTCATGGAAGCAATGGGCTCGGTAATGACCAATAAGTATGCCGAAGGATACCCCGGAAAAAGATATTACGGCGGATGTGAGTATGTTGATATAGCTGAAAACGTTGCCAGAGACAGGGCTAAAGAGCTTTTTGGCGCTGCATATGCTAATGTACAGCCTCACTCAGGCTCACAGGCAAACATGGCAGTATATTTTGTCCTGGTAAAGCCCGGCGATAAAGTTATGGGTATGGATCTTTCACACGGCGGGCATTTGACCCATGGCTCACCGGTTAATTTTTCAGGGAAACTGTATAATTTTGTGCAGTACGGAATAAACCCTGAAACAGAAATGCTTGATTATGATATGATAGAAAGCGTTGCTGTTAAAGAAAAACCAAAGATGATCACGGTCGGCGCCAGCGCATACTCCAGGAATATTGATTATAAGAGATTCAGAGAAATTGCGGATAAAGTAAATGCTTTTTTATTGGCGGATATTGCGCATCCTGCTGGACTTATTGCAAAAGGGTTATTGAACGACCCTGTTCCACATTGCCATATTGTCACGTCAACAACTCATAAAACACTGCGCGGCCCAAGAGGCGGATTGATACTAATGGGAACAGATTTTGAAAATTCATTTGGTATAAAAGCGCCAAAATCCGGCAGGATAAAAATGATGAGCGAACTTATCGATTCAATGGTCATCCCGGGAATTCAGGGCGGGCCTTTGATGCATGTAATTGCTGCGAAGGCGGTTGCATTCAAGGAGGCGCTGCAGGGTGATTTCAAAAAGTATGCCGAACAGGTAATAAAAAACGCAAGTGCGCTTGCCGGTAAGCTTACGGGTTATGGATTCAAGATCATTTCAGGCGGAACGGATAATCATTTAATGCTTATCGACTTAAGGAACAAGAATATGACCGGCAAACAGGCGCAGGAACTGCTCGACGAGGTTGGTATCACATGCAATAAAAATGCAGTTCCGTTTGATGACAAGAGTCCTTTAATTACGAGCGGTATCAGGCTGGGTTCAGCAGCTATGACTACACGCGGCATGAATGAAAAAGATATGGCTGTTATCGCATCTATGATAAACGATATCATAAGCAGCCCTGAGAGTGTTGATGTTAAAAATGAAGTTAAGCAGAAGATCGATGACCTGACAAGCGAACATCCTTTATACCCTGAACTGTTTACCTGGTAAGACTATGATATTGCCATTTATCGAAGATATAGAGCCTGAAGCAAAAATTGAAAGCGGTAAGGTGATCTTAACGCCGGCAGCAGCTGAGCTGGATAAGTCAAGATCCGGTGTTTCAATTTACGATGCCTTCGATTTGAAATATATTGAGTTTAAACAAAAGATCGAAAAGGAAAGATTTGCCAGGGAATTATTAACACGTGGCGGGTAATCTATGTCTGAAGATAACCTATCAGAGGATAATGCCACCACCGGCGAGATGGGGTTCTTAGAGCATCTTGAAGAACTGAGATGGAGATTAATTAAGGCTGTAATTGGAATTGTTTTGGGCGGGATAGTTGCCGGTATTTTCATAGATTATATTATGAATGATTTTCTTCTGGCCCCTGCAAAAAATACCACTCCTCCTTTAGAGCTGATAAATCTAAAACCGTACGGACAGCTTGTTCTTTACATGGAAGTGATAATTGTGTGCGGCATAATTTTCAGCATTCCTAACATTTTTTACCAGATATGGAAGTTTATCGAGCCCGGACTGATGCCTTCGGAAAGAAGATATATTTCAGCTATTGTTGCATTCTCGTCGCTTTGTTTTTTGGGAGGTATTTCGTTTGCTTATTTTGTAATGCTGCCCACGGCGCTGAAGTTTTTCGCACAGTTTGGCACACAGGCAATTACCAACAATATCGCAGTTGATGAATACTTCGGATTTGTGATATCGGTTATGCTGGCAGCAGGTATTGTATTTGAGCTTCCTATGGTTTCGTTCTTTCTTTCAAAGCTTGGAATATTAACACCAAAATTCATGCGCAGGTACAGGAAGCATGCAATTGTGATAATCCTTTTACTTGCCGGAATACTTACTCCCAGTCCCGATATTACAAGCCAGCTTCTTCTTGGGATACCGCTATTAATACTGTATGAAGTAAGCATAATAATTTCAAAATATTCGCAGCCGAAATGATAAACCCCCGTTTAGGATATCGGGGTAAAAAGATTAAAAATAAATTAAAATAATAAAATGTTAAGCACCTTTTGTCTCCACTTTGATCCCGCCAAGCAGAAAAGCGGGACGGCAGAAAGCGCCGAAGGGGGGAATAAGGGGGGTTCATAATGGATGTAGATCTCAAAAAAATATCAGCGCCAATAGAAGATGAACTTGGAGAGTTTAAAGTCCATTTCCGTGAAGCTATCCGCTCTAAGGTAGCAATTGTTGATCTCGTTAGCAAATACATACTCCGCCAGAAGGGCAAAAAAATACGCCCGATACTTGTGCTGCTATCGGCAAAGCTATGCGGAGAGATCAATCCAAGAACCTACACGGCGGCAACACTGGTTGAGATGCTCCACACCGCAACGCTGATACATGATGATGTGGTTGATGATGCAAAAACAAGGCGCGGGCTCGCATCAATTAATGCTGTGTGGAAGAACAAGATTGCTGTTTTAATGGGTGATTATATGTTATCCCGCGGTTTGCTCCTGGCGCTTGAAAATGATGAATGCGGATTCCTTAAAATTACGTCCAGAGCCGTAAAAAGAATGAGTGAAGGCGAATTACTGCAGATACAGAAAAACCGCAAGATGGAAGTAAATGAAGAAACATATTTCAGGATTATTTCAGATAAGACTGCATCACTTATTACAGCTTGCTGTGAACTGGGTGCAGCAAGTACTTCTAAGGATAAAAAAGAAATACAGCTACTCAGCGATTTTGGCGAGAATATAGGAATTGCATTCCAATTACGTGATGATTTGCTTGACTACATCGGCAAGAAGAAATTCATGGGAAAATCTTCGGGCTCAGATTTAAAAGAAAAGAAATTCACTTTGCCGCTTATTCATTCACTCAACAATGCTTCCAAAAAAGAGGCAAAAGAAATAGTGAACGTTGTAAAGAATGGATCATTTTCCAAAAGCAGGCCGATGGTAATGGATTTTATCAAAGAGCATAACGGCATTGAATATACTATCACAAAAACATCTGAGTACTGCGCCGAAGCAAAAACAAAAATTAACGGGTTTGCAGGATCCGAAACCAAAGACACCCTTTTAAAGTTCGTTGATTTTATTAGCGAAAGGATAAATTAAGAAGATAATATAATTAATATTTCGAATCTAATTTCATTTTCGATACTTTCTTAAATATCTGATATATTCCTCTCGATCCATAAGCCAATTTACATCTTCATCATTTTTTACTCTTATCTTGATTATCCATAAATAAGATGCATAATCAATAAAAGGTGATTCACAGATTAAACTATCGGTCTTTCTCCATTCATCATTAAATTCTAAAATGATGCCAGTAACAGGAGATTTACGAAATTCTGACCTAAGTACTGAGACTTGTTGTGTATCAGCAATTGGAACAAATTTTTTGTATACAACTTCAAAAAGGTTTTTATCTGTTACAATTTTGCCTTTTGCCAATACAGATAATTTACACGGCTGCAGATATTCCTTGGCAAACAATTTGCTATGCAATAATAAACCCAGATAATATACGTTTCCGCTATCTTTAATTACCCAAACACCTTCATCGCTGTATAATGCATCTGGAAGCTCATCTTGTGCGAAACACAGAAGAGATAGAAACACATTCAACACAATAAAATATTTTATTTTCATTTTTGGTTTTTATCTGTTCAGACATCTAAACCAACACTTAATATAACCGAAAGTGAAAAATGAAGACGCCGCTAAAATATGGCTGGACAACTTATGTGATATTATCTCAACATCTTCTATATCACTTTTGGACTTCCGGGAACAAACCACTTACATTTCTCATAATCATCATTTTTATAATGAGGGCAATGATTTGAAGGTCTATTTACAGTATTGCAACTCTTTTCTGTGTTTAGAATAGTAACGTATTTTGTCTCCAAATGTTTTGCGTCTGGTTTTTCAAATGGATCGTAATCAATATGATATACAGTTTCGATTACATCCATCTTTAATAAAATTAAGTGTTTACATTCCATGATATTGCATTTTATTCAATATGACTTTGTACCAAAACACATTATTCCTTCATCTCAAAAAAGATTCCGAACAATACTTAAAAACCCATTTCTAGACCAAACCAAGGAACTTCAGAATATAGTAAACAACCAAAAAAAGCAAGTTTAATGCAAGCATAATCCAAAAACAACCAAGAGGACCCCAGGAAGTCATGGAAAAGAACGTAGAAAAGCAACCCTCTTTTTCATTAAAACTTTGATTCATACATTTTGTTCTTTCGGCTTCATTGACCCGTAACTTAATGTCATCAAAAAAAAAAATTGTGCACCGCATTCCACAATAAAAATACTGACTAGAAAGCATTCTATATTTGGAAAGCAAATTAACGTTGATCTATTATAAATGTCTTTCTTTGAGTGTATCTATTTTAAAAACTTGTCTCGAAAATCAAAGTCACACCAAGTGAACAATCGATAACACTTTGTAGCATTACTTCTACCCACTTACTTTATGCAAAAACAAGATAGAGAATGTACAGAATCAAGAAGAAAATTAACCAGCCAAATGATATTCTGAAAATACTGCCTAGACAGCCACCTCTTAGACCCCTGCATCCTTCACAAAAATTTCTATGAATGAAAGTGTAGTCTTCGTTTAGATACCCGCATTTTTTACATTCCCATGACATATAAGCAATAACCTAGCTGCATATTATAAACAAACTTAAAACTTTTAATTATCAATACACAATTTAAAATCATAGCCGCCAAATCCATCATATCTACAGATTTTAATATAATAGTTGCCCGCATACAATGGAAATTTTTCCCTTAATGACGTATTGTTACCACCCGTTGGTCCAGGAAAAGATTTTTCCACAGTAATACCATCATTTTTCAAAACTAAAATTCCATTGGGATAGCCACAACCGTATTGTAGATTTAATGAAGGGTCTATGTTGATATTAAATATAATATTCTTATCCTCTGATAGATTTACATTGTAAAAATCCACAATATCTCTTGTACCATTCCCTCCACCTACATAACCTAAATGTCCAGTTATGCGTGTATCAAAATTAAAAACTACTGCACTTGATATACCATCATTTGGCTCGTTATCGTTATTCAATCGGGTTTGTGAGTAATAACTAGTTAAAGTATAATTTCCGTTTCCACTATATCTACATATTCTAACTGTATAATTACCAGCTTTTATTTCGAAAGGTCCTATCGTAACTGATGTCTGATTTCCTCCCGTAGGGCCTGGCGCACCGAATATTTGTGTAACACCGTTACCATCATAAATTACAATTCCATTAGGATAACCACAGCCGTATTGAATATTTAATGACGGATCTACACTAACAATTAAATACATTTCACGATCTTGGGGTAAAGCAATATTCCAAGTATCTGATGTATGCGTAGCACTTAAATTTCCAGAAGTGTAAGATGTTGCGCATATTCGGCTGTTAGTAGATGTGTCACTGCTATTGCTTGCAACAACATAGTATTCATATTGCTGCTGTGCCGTTAGCGTAAAGTTATCATTATAAAATAGAGAAGAAGTCTCGGCTAAATATTGATTATTTTTGTAAATAATGTAATTGGTAGCATTGCTGATTTGGTTCCATGTTAACTGCACCTGACTCAAATTAACTGCTTTTGCAAAAAAACTTGTGGGTGGAGATATCGGAGGAGTCACATTACTGCAAGTTGTATCCTGAGGATTACTACCACACTTAGGGTCTTTGGGATAGCATGTGCAATAATTATTATCATTCGGTGTTACATCTTGGCAAGGATCACAAGATCCTCTGAAAAACATCAAAGAAAATAATGTTGCCGTTAAAATAAGTTTTATTGTTCTCATTATTTATTGTCTCTCGAATTCAATTTTAGAATAGCCTTTTGATTCTCCATCAAAAAATCATTTTGGTTTATCAAAGTAGTATGTTTTGCAACATCTTAGGTCACCGAGTCCTAGTAGACCTTCAATAGCTTTATTAACTTCCTCTTAGTGAACGTAAATCGAACTTATTGCCATTCTTCCATGTAAACAAATTCAGAAGTCTTTAACTCGGATCAAAATAATCTAAGTAACCAATATCATTATTTAAGAACTATCATCTTCTTTGTCTCAATAAATTCTCCTGCCTCAATCTTATAATAATACACACCGCTTGAATACTCTGAAGCATCCCAATCTGCCTGATATGTTCCCGCTTTTAGTTCTTCGTTGGCAAGTACTGCGACTTCTCGTCCTAGCGCGTCATAGATTACAAGCTTTACATTTGATGATTTAGGAATATCAAATTTTATGTTTGTTGTTGGATTAAACGGATTGGGATAGTTTTGGGAAAGAGAAAATGAGTTTGGAATTTCGGCAGAGGTTTGTTGGATACCAATTGTGCAATTGCTTGAATTATAACAAATGGTAATGTCATCAAGATAACATATAATTTTAGAATAATTTCCAGGTGGATGCCATGCTGCGGTTTGGAAAGCAATGTCAGTAAAAGTACAAGCTCCAACAACAGCACCATCAACAAATTGTGTACCGTTTATCCATACATATAAGTATCCGGTAGGAATTCTCTCAATTACAACATGGTTCCAATAATTCATTGGAAAATAAACGGTGTAATCTGAAACAAACTGATGCTGACAATTTAGCATTCCTCCTGTATTTTGCTTCTTGACTCCAAAAAACCAAAGTAATCCATTACCACCGATACGCAGTTCTGCGTAATTTTCAAACCAATCTGTTACATAAGCATAAAAATCGATTTTCAAATAACCAGTAGATGAGTTATTTTTCGTAATTTGATGTGTCACATTTTCCACAGTTTCAAATTTCGCAGAGTAATTTCCCGAATGTTTAAATGCTGTAGAAATAGTTGCTCCCACATTATTATCCCACTTACTAAAATCTCCTGTTTCAAAACCATCATAAAATGAAGATTGAGAAAATACTGTTCCAGCAAACAGGTAAATAACAAAAAAGCGAGTTAACATTTTCATATCTTCTCCTTGTTTCAGTTAAGTTTATGTTTAGCTCTAAATGTTATGGAGCTTCTTTTCTCACAATCCCTATGAATCATATTGTCAACCTGAGTATCTTACTTTTCTGAACAGATGACGTCTATACTTGTTTGAATAATATAAATTTAGCTTAATTTTACATTTTTCAAAAGCGACATTTTTCCTGAAATATTTCCCGTATAAACATTGCTTTATAATTCAAACAATTTTGTATATATTTGGTGAATAACTTTTATCAATTAATTCGCGAAAATTATGCAGGCAAACAAAACCCTGTGCCTTCTTGCTGCCCTGAGTTCTGAAGAGATTAAGGAATTTGAGAAATTCGTATATTCTCCTTTTCATAACAACCACCAACCTGTAACTAAGCTATTTGACGTGATTAAAGGGTTTCACCCTGAATTCAGCAATAAAGTATTATGTAATGACTTTATTTTTGAAAAGTTATACCCTAATGAAAGGTTTAATTATAACAAAATGGAAATTGCATGGACAAGGCTCTTAGAGCTTGGTGAAGAATACCTTTCATACAAACATTATAACTCGGATGTCTTTGCTTCAAAGAGGTATTTACTTACTGAGCTGAGCGCAAGGAAACTGGATAAATTGTTTGAGCTGAGACTAAGAGAAACCGAGCGTATGCTTTCACATCACAATAAAAACGAAGATTACTATATGAACTTATTTCTATTAAATAATTTGGAAAATTCCCACTACCAGTTCAGGAAAAGAATCACTGCAGTAAAACAATACGGCAAATTTGTTGAAAACTTCTTTAAGTATCTCCTGACTCAATCACTGCAGATCTATTTATTGTTTTCTTTTGAAAAAGAAGTGTTCAACGAAGAAATTGTTGATTCACCTGATAACCTTTACTTCATTGATGAAGTAATTGCGCACATTGAACAACACGCTGGTAATTATGAAAAGAACGACCCTTATATAGTTATCTATTTTAATTTATTAATGTTATTGAATACACGCCAAGAAAAGTATTTTTTCAAATTGAAAAAGCTAAGAGACAGAAATATTCATTCAATGGACCCTGCTTTAAGTACTTCTTTGTATACTTACCTAACACATTTCTGTACGTTGATGTTTAAGGAGAAGGACAAAACTGATCAGTTTAAATTGGAACGGTTCAAACTAGATAGCGCAATGTTCAAAAATGGCGCTCTCCCCGAAGAGTGGCCTTACATGCCTTCCCACGTGTTTGTTAATATCATACGAAACAGCATAAGATTGAATGAATATACCTGGACAAAATACTTTATAAGCCAATTTGAATCTAAACTGAACCCGGATACAAAAGGACTTGTTATGAACTTCATATCTGCTATGACGGAATATTCATTAAGTAATGTTGATCTGGCATATGACTATATTAATAAGATAAGAGTCTCAGATAACCATAAAGATTACCATAGTCTGGAAACTTTAATAAAGTTCTTGAAAATAACTCTACTTTATGAAAAGAGTAAAATTAAGGAGTGTTTTTCGTTGATTGAAGCAACAAAACGCTGGTTACAACGAGATAAAGAACTTCCTAAGCATAAAAAGAAAAAATATGCAATAATTCTTAATTGTTTTCATAATCTTTGCGTAATAAATGTTGAATCAAAGGTAATAGTAAACAAGGCAGAATTGACATATTTGACTGAAAAATTCATGAATAAACTGGAATCCACAGAATACTTTTATGAAAAGGAATGGATTGAAAAATCAATTGTTAAGTTGAATAAGTCAATACGCCGGTGACTCAGCGGTAGAAATCTCTGATATACAGACTTAATAGCAAATCCATAAGGTTAATTATAACATTGAACCTTCCCAAATCCCAGGGTATCTTTGTATATTATGCCGCAAAGAATAGTTGCTATTATTGGAAGGCCGAATGTTGGCAAATCTTCACTGTTTAACCGCCTTGTTGGTAAGAAGACGGCTATTGTCCATGATACGCCCGGAGTTACCCGTGACAGGAACTACGGCGAGACCGAATGGAACGGAAAGAAATTCTTTTTGATAGATACCGGCGGGTATGTACCCAACAGCAAAGATAAGTTTGAAAGCGCGATACGTGAACAGGTAAGAATTTCAATTGATGAAGCAGACGTAATATTGTTTGTAGTTGATGCGAAAACCGGAATAACCCCGCTTGACCTTGAAATAGCAAAGCTTTTAAGAAAAGAAGCAAACACTGAAGACAATATTCACAAAAAGGTAATACTTGCAATAAACAAGGTTGATAGTAGGAATGATGAAGGTGTTGAACCGGATTTCTTCAGGCTTGGTTTGGGGGAACCGCTGGAAGTCTCAGCGCTTGTAGGTAGGCGCTCCGGAGACCTTTTGGATATGATCACTGATAATATCCCGGATGATGAAGCAGCCGGTACGGATGAGAATGGTATCAAGTTTGCGATAATCGGCAGGCCAAATGCCGGAAAGTCGTCTCTTGCAAACGCATTAACGCAATCAAACCGGAATATAGTGACTGATATACCGGGTACAACACGCGATCCGATTGACTCTTTGGTCACTTATTATGGTCAAGAGATCACTCTCATAGATACTGCGGGTCTCCGCAAAAAAAGCAGGATAAAAAGAGCGGAAAGTTTAGAATATTTTTCGGCACTTAGGACACACAAGAGCATTGAAAGATGCGATGTTGCTATCATAGTTATTGATGCAACTTCATTTGTCAGCAAACTCTCCAAATTTACAAATGCCGAAGAAGCTGTATTCAAATTAGGAAAAGAAGATGTTGAAATAATAATTAAGGCTGCCGAGCTGAAAAAGGGAATACTTCTGGTTATAAATAAGTGGGATCTTGTTGAAAAAGAAACCAATACTGCCAAAATATTCGAGAACAAAGTAAAAGAACATTTAAAGACATATGACTACCTTCCGTTTCTATTTACCTCTGCAATTACAAAACAAAGAGTATCAAAGATCATAGAAAGAGCGCTTGATGTTTACAACGAAAGGGCGAAAGAGATCAAAACAAGCGAGTTAAATGATAAGCTATTGCCATATATTAAGGAATTCCCGCCTCGCTCGAAATCACATAAAGAGCTTAAGATAAACTACATTACCCAGTTACAACACTCACCCCCGGTAATTGGATTTTTCTGCAATCTGCCGAGTGAAATTGAAGTAAATTACAAAAGGTATCTTGAAAATAAGGTCAGGTTTGAGTTTGGCTTTACCGGGGTGCCGATAACATTGGCTTTTAAGAAGAAAAATTAATTGCATTTATGATTTGCAATTTCAATTTAACATTAATTTATCACAATTTCATTTGATTTTCATCAGTGGCACAGACATTCCTGTCTGTGTATCACAACTTTGAAATCTAAAACATATCTTCATTAAAGTACCACCCCACATAATCCCATGGATTCTCTGTAATTCCAGCCTTAACCGGATTATTAAACATATAGTTTAACTTCTCATTAAGTTCCTTATCGTCTCTAATGATACGATCAAAAGATTCATCTTGCCACAAGCTGCCCTTTGTACCACTAAGATCGTTAATGGTGTTTGCTGAAACACCTTAATGCCCTTCATTATTCATGATAACGTGTATTTTTCAACTGGCTGAAAGATAACATGAGCGTGATTATTCATTACAACAGCAGCATATAATAGATAGTACTTATCGTGGCCTTTTATAATATGTTCTTTTACAATCTTTATTTCTTCATCACTGAGCTTGCCACTCAACAATCTGAATGTAATAAAATAAACAGAGCCTTGTAATTCCCAGTGGGGAAGATTTCTTTTAGTGATTTTAAGCAATGGTATTGTTGTATTTTTAAAGAAACACAGGCAAGAATGCCTGTGCTACTAAATTACTTTCTGTTAAACGCACACAGACAAAAATACCTGCAGGTCTGCGCTACTTAAATTTGTTTAATTTATCACAATTTCATCATTTAATTCATCATCATTGGCTGAATCTGCCCTCACAGGAAACTCATGCGAAAGTATCTCTCCCATCCTGTTGATCAGCGCAACAATTCCGGCTGCATAATTTTTCTCCCTGAATTCCTCTTTCAGCTTACTTTCTATTTCATTCCACACATCATCCGGAATTTTCTTATATATTCCCTCATCAGCAATTATATCAAAATACCTTTGCTCAAATATTAAGAATACCAGTATTCCGGTTCTTTCTTTTGTGCGGGCAACTCCAAGGGTATCAAAATCCTTCATGGCAAGCTCGTGATCTGAATACAGCCGCTCCAGCAATGTTTTTTTATTCCTGAAGCTGAGTAAAATCTCGCCAATGGTTTTTGATTCCACGTCATTAACCGCTGAGCGAATATCCTTCAGATCATCTTCTGAGAAGTATTGCCGTATCCACTGTTTTTTACTGCTCATTAATAAATATTTTGTTTGAATGAGATTGCTTCGTTACTGCGTGCCTCGCAAATACTCTTTTATCACTTTTTGTTGTGATTTTATTGATCATTGCTAATTGATAATTGTTAATTGACTCAAACTACCATGAACCACTTGAACCTCCGCCGCCGAAAGAACCGCCGCCGCCTGAAAATCCCCCGCCGCTCCATGAACTGCCTGAGCTTCCGGAAGACCAGCCGCTTCCGCTGCCGCCAGTCCACCACCAGTTGCTGCTTTTTGACTTACTGCCTCCGAATATTCTTCTTATAATAGGCAGGAAGAATATGAAGAAAAATATCACGAAAAATATCAGCGCCGGTATTGGAATGCAGCAAATTGAGCTTCCGTCGATTCCATCATCTTCTTTTTTATCAGCGGTGTATTCGCCCTTTGTGGCCTTCATGATAGCGTCCACTCCGGCCAAAATGCCTTCGTAGTAATTCCCTTTCTTAAAGCTTGGAGTGATTTCTTTTCTGATTATCTGGCTGCTGAGCGCATCGGTTAACGCACCTTCAAGTCCGTACCCAACTTCTATCCTAAGCTTCCGGTCATCTTTGGCGATAAAGAGTAATACTCCGTTATTCTTTCCTTTTTGTCCGATGCCGTTTTGCTCGGCTATCTCGTATGATTTATCTTCAAGCGAGCCGCCGTCAAGAGTTGGGATCATCCATACAACAACCTGGGTGGAAGTTTCTTTATCGAAATTGGAAAGCTTTGTTTCAAGAGATTGAATTTGTGTTGAAGTAAGAGTTCCGGTTTTATCTGTAACATATGTTCTGATCTTGTCTTCAGTAGCAAGAGATTTTGACTTTTGCGCGTAAGCAGCCTGCGCAAATAGCAGTAAAATAGTCAAAACGCAAAAGTATATAACCGGTTTAATTCTCATTTTCCAAATTTATCGGTATCATACAACTTTTGAAACATAATAAAAAAGCCCCCGCAATATGAAGTCTGTGAAATAATGAAGTAAGAGGGAAAAACCGTGTATATTCTTAATACTCGTCCATACTCTTTATTTCAAGCTGGTCAAGCTTGTATTTGTAGATCGAGTTCACGAAAAGTATGGCTATTTTGAGGTTGTTTATTAAGGGTATATTATAATCAATCGCTTTGCGGCGCATAATATAGCCATCACGCTCTACGACCTTATGTTTATGTTTTAAAGACTGTGTATTTATAACCAGGTCAAACTTCTTTGCTTCAAGCATTGTTAAAATATTCGGGGATCTTTTCTCGTTGATCTTGAATACATGTTTTGATTTTACTTTGTGCTCTTTAAGCAGAAGATGAGTATTTGTTGTGGCGAAAATCCTGAAACCCATTTCATTCAGCTTTCTGGCGCTGTCTAAGAATTCAATTTTATCCTCAAGATCGCCTAAAGTGAGCAGTATATTCGATTTAGGCAGGCGGAAGCCCGTTGATAACAATGATTTCAGGAATGCTTCTTCCATAGATTCACCAAAACATGCTACCTCGCCGGTGGAAGACATTTCGACTCCTAAAATCGGATCAGCCCCGCTCAGCCTTGAAAACGAAAACTGCGGCGCTTTAACAACTATGTGATCCAGGTCAAGGGTCTTGTAATCACCCTTAATATCATGACCCAAAATTGAACCAACTGCAAACTCAATGAAATTATAATCGGTTGCCTTGGAGATAAACGGGAATGAGCGGCTTGCGCGCAGGTTACACTCAATAACTTTTACCTTATTTTCTTTTGCAAGGAACTGGATATTAAAGGGCCCTGTAATTTTTAACTCTTTAACGATTGCTTTGGTTATCCTCTTAACCTGGTGTACTGTTTCAAAGTATAATTTCTGTGGTGGAATCGCAAGCGTTGCATCACCTGAGTGCACTCCGGCATTTTCAACATGCTCGCTAATTGCGTAAATTATCACCTCGCCATTCTGGCCAACGCCATCAATTTCAATTTCCTTTGCGCCTTCTTCGAATTTCGATATTACTACCGGAAAATCTTTCGAAATGGCCGCATGTTCTTTGATATAATCTTCAAGCGATCTGTCGTCATGGCAAACTTTCATCGCAGTACCTGAGAGCACATATGAGGGCCTGATAAGTACCGGGTATTCAATTTTATTCGAAAATTTCTTTGCCTGTTTCAGATCAGATAGCTCCTGCCAAACGGGCTGATCAATTTCAAGCTTATCTAATATTGAAGAAAATTTATTCCTGTCTTCACATTTATCAATTGAGTGAGGCGATGTACCAAGTATCCATACGCCGCTATCATGAAGCTTTAATGCAAGATTGTTTGGGATCTGCCCTCCCATGGAAATAATAATTCCAAGCGGTTTTTCATATTCATATATATCAAGAACTCTTTCAAGGCTAAGCTCTTCAAAATAAAGCTTATCGCATATATCATAATCAGTGCTAACGGTCTCAGGGTTATAATTTACCATAATGACCTTGTAACCAAGCTTCCTTAAATATTTGGCGGTATTAACACAGCACCAGTCAAACTCAACCGAGGAGCCGATCTTATAAGGCCCTGAACCAAGTATCATTATTTTTTTCTCATCGCGTTCTTTGGTTTCCTCAATATCGGAATACTCGCCATGATAAGTTGAATACAGGTAATTAGTTTCTGCGGGATATTCAGCTGCAAGTGTATCTATCTGCTTGAATACGGGCAATACGCCAAGCGATTTTCTGATTATTCTTATCTCATCTTCATCCGTACCGGTCATTATGCCGATCTGCTTATCTGAATAACCCAGCCTTTTTGCCTCCGTCAGGAAGTCTTTGGTAATTTCTTCTTTTGTGATCTCAACTTTTCTAAGGCTGTCAATTTCTGCTATTTGGTAAAGGAACCATTTGTCTATCATAGACATATTGTGAATTTCATCAACAGAGTAACCATCCCTGAGGGCACGCGAAATTGCAAAAAGTCTGCGCGGCGTAGGGGTAATTATATCTTCTTTTATAGTCTGAGTTTTAGATTTATTCAGCACCAGCCCGAATTTACCAACCTGCAGCATTCTTATGGCTTTTTGAACAACCTCGGGGAAGCTTCTGCCGATTGCCATAACTTCGCCTACGGATTTCATCTTGCTGCCTATTTCTTCTTCAACCCTTGGGAATTTCTGCAGGTCCCATCTTGGTATCTTGAGCGCAACATAATCAAGCGCAGGCTCAAAGCATGAATAAGTTTTTTTAGTAATTGAGTTCTCAAGCTCGGTAAGTTTATACCCAAGGGCAAGCTTAGCCGCAATATATGCAAGCGGATACCCTGTTACTTTTGATGCAAGTGCTGATGAACGTGAAAGTCTGGCATTTACCTCTATGACCCTGTAGTCAAACTCACCATCTCCAGAAACCGAATGAGGGTTTAACGCAAACTGAATATTGCACTCGCCCATTATCTTGAAATGCCTTATAGTTTTGATGGATATATCACGTAACTGATGATATTCTGCATTAGAAAGTGTCTGCGAGGGGGCAATGACAATGCTCTCGCCGGTGTGTACCCCAAGGGGATCGAAATTCTCCATGTTGCAAACAGTAATGCAGTTATCTGAAGTATCTCTTACAACTTCATATTCAATTTCTTTCCATCCGCGGAGGTCTTCCTCTATCAACACCTGCGGCGAATAATTGAATGCTTCTTTTAGAGCTTTGGTAATTTCCTTTTCGTTATTGGCAAATCCTGAGCCCAGTCCGCCAAGTGTGAATCCGGCTCTGAGTATTACCGGGTAACCAATATCTTTGGCAGCCTTAACACCTGCTTTTACACCTGTAACGGCAATGCTTTTTGGAGTCCTGACTTTGATCTTATTAAGCTCTTTAACAAAAAGCTCTCTATCTTCAGTCTTGTTAATTGAATCAACCTGAGTACCAAGTACTTCAACATTATTTTTTTTGAGTACCCCGGTTTTATTGAGTTCAAGTCCGCAATTAAGCGCAGTCTGCCCCCCGAAACCAAGCATAATACCATCGGGCTTTTCTTTTTTTATCACCTGTTCAACAAAGTAAGGATTTACGGGAAGCAGGTAAACTTTATCAGCTAGGCCTTTATCGGTCTGCACTGTGGCAATGTTAGGATTGACAAGTACAACATACTTGCCTTCTTCTTTGAGCGCTTTAATAGCCTGCGAACCGGAATAATCGAACTCACCCGCCTCACCAATCTTCAGCGCGCCGGAACCAAGAAGCAATATTTTATTTATTGGATTTGTCAAATCGTTAAGTTTTTTTTCAACCACAGAGGACACAGAGTACACACTGAGGACTCAGAGTTCAGAAAATTAATCTTTTTATACCATTCACAAGTTTGTTTACGTTAAAATTTATCAACAAACCTAATTTACATCCGGATAATTTCAAGTATGTCAAAACCTGAGCTTTGTGAACATCCGTTAATGCTTCACAAGCCTTCACTTCAACAATTACTTTGTTTTCAATCAACAAGTCAACTCTGTATCCGCATTCCAAAGTTACATCATAATATCTTAAGGGTAGCGCTTTCTGTCTTTCTGCATGAATTCCATTTCTGTTAAGCTCAAAGTATAAACATTCTTCATAAGCAGATTCAAGTAAACCGGGACCCAACTCTGAATGTACTCTAATAGCACACCCAATTACTTTTTCAGTTAACTTATTATCTACTCCGGCGTTTTCTGTGATCTCTGTGCTCAACTCTGTGTTCTCTGTGGTTAAAAATATTATATCATGTCAATGAATCTATCAAAAAGCCAGCCGGTATCATTGGGGCCGGGAGATGACTCCGGGTGAAACTGCACTGCAAAGAAAGGTTTAGTTTTGTGTTTCACGCCTTCGTTAGTTCCATCGTTATTGTTGATAAACCATTCAGTCCAGTCTTCAGGTAGTGTTTTAGTATCAACTGCATAACCGTGATTCTGCGATGTAATATAACAGCGTCCGCCAACTTCTATGCATGGCTGATTCTGTGAACGGTGCCCGAATTTGAGTTTATAAGTATCCGCACCTGCTGAAAGTCCGAGTATCTGGCTGCCGAGGCAAATGCCGAAAATAGGTTTTCCAAGATCAAAAGAATTTCTTAGATTGTTAACAGTGGCAATGCATACTTTAGGATCTCCTGGACCGTTGGATACAAATATTCCGTCAAAATCATACTTAGAATTTACCGGGTCGTAATCATAAGGCACTCTGATTACTTCGGCATCTCTTTTGAGGAAGTTACGAATGATGTTATTCTTAACACCGCAATCAATAAGTAAAATTTTCTTTGGATTTTTTTTCGATTTGATTTTCTTCGGTGAATACACGACGGGTTCCTGCACACCAACCAGTCCTGCAAGATTGGTTTCGTTGGGATCAACTATTTCAGTTGTATAATCATCTATATCAGTTGTGATCTTTCCAAGCATTACTCCGGTAGTTCTTAAGGTCTTTGTAAGCTCCCTGGTGTCAATTCCATAAATACCGGGTATATTGTTATCCATAAGCCACTGATCGAGAGAAACGGCCGCATCAAAATGACTGTATTCGGAGCTGTAATTGGAAATAACTATCCCTCTGACCTGAATCCTGCCGGATTCAAATCCATTTAGGATAGTCTTGGCTGAATCATCCCTTAGAAACTCCGGAATGCCGTAATTGCCTATCAAAGGGTATGTAAAAACAAGTATTTGCCCGGAATACGATGGGTCTGTGAGAGATTCGGGGTAACCTGTCATTCCTGTCGTGAAAACAACTTCTCCATCAGAATTTGCGAATTTTCCGAAACTATAGCCTGCAAAGGTCTTGCCGTTTGCTAAACGAAGGTATACTTTTTGTTTTTCTCTCAATTTTACTGATTATCAGCCGCGAGTAACTACTGGTGGCTATTAGGTTAGATACGAATATACCAGAAAAAAGTATATGAAAAAGTTTATTAATTTATCCCCAGTTCTTGAATGGTTATTATTGCAAAGCACAAAAATAGAAGAAATATTTTTGTATTTTTGTATATATGTGGCTGATAAAAAACTTTGTAGTAATCCTTTATTCACTGCTTGTAGCCATACTTTCTATATTGATCTATCCTATTGATTTTCAGAACAAACTGTCTAATCCCTTAATGAAAGTATGGACAAATGCTGTTCTTTTCATTTACGGTATTAAAGTAACGGTACATGGCACAGAAAATATAGATGCATCACGGGGAAAAATTTACATTTCAAACCACGCAAGTTATATAGATATCTTTGTACAACTTGCAAAGTTGCCCGATAATGTGCGTATGATATACAAGAAAGAGATCAATAAGATCCCCATACTAGGCTGGGCAATGTTGTGCGCAGGATTTGTGCCGATAGATAGAGTTAATATACGCGATGCGATGAAATCGCTTGATAAGGCTGCCGGTCGGGTAAAGAAAGGGCTTTCAGTTGTAATTTATCCTGAGGGTACGAGAACAAAGGATGGCACAATTGGAGAATTTAAGCGCGGAATGTTTTTTCTGGCAGAGAAATCAAAGGCAGACCTTGTGCCTGTATCGTTAATGGGAACATTTGAAAGAATGCCGATAGGAAGCTCCAGAGTCAGGCCGGGAGAAGTGATAATGACAATAGGGAAACCGGTTCAATACAGGAAAGATAAAGAGCTGCTGAACGATATCAGGAATATTGTAATAGAAAATTTAGAGCAAAAATAATTTATGTCAGTAACCATAAAAGATGTAGAGCATATTGCAAAGCTTGCGAAGCTGAAATTCACTGATGATGAAAAGGTGAAACTGCAGGGCGAGATGAATGAAGTCCTAACCTATATTGAGACAATCAACGAAATTCCCGGACTGGATAGTGTTGAGCCGCTTGAAAATATCAATAATACCGAAAATGTTTTCAGGGAAGATATTGATGAGAAGTGCCTGACTAAAGAAGAAGTATTGAAGAATGCTCCGGAAAAAACCGAGAATTTCTTTAAGGTGCCAAAAGTACTTGATAAGTAAGTGAAGAGTAAGTGAAAAGGCAAAAGGCAGAAGGCAAAAAAAGACTAATTGTTATTGGAGTTATACCTGCGCGGTATGGCTCAACCCGCCTGCCGGCAAAAGCCCTTGCAGATATTCACGGGAAACCGATGATACAGTATGTTTACGAAAAGTGCCTTAAAGCTAAGCTGCTTGATGAAGTGCTGGTTGCAACTGATGATAAAAGTATATTAAGCACAGTATTGAGTTTTGGCGGAAATGCAGTAAAGACTTCCAGAAGGCATAGAAGCGGTACGGATAGAATTGGCGAAGCTATCCGGAATATCAAGTGTGATATTGTAGTGAACATTCAGGGTGATGAACCGATGATATCACCGGCAAATATTGATAAAGCTATAGAGCCTTTCTTAAAAGACAGCAAGTTGGAAGTATCAACTCTTTGTATAAGTATCAATAATAATGACGAGTTGTTTAATCCCGATGTTGTGAAAGTGGTTACTGATAATAACGGTTATGCATTATATTTTTCAAGATACCCGATTCCGTTCAACCGCGATAACAACAAAAATGTTAAGCATTACAAGCATATCGGGCTTTACGTTTACAGATCAAGTTATCTCAGAAGGCTGATTCGGCTTAAGCCCTCAAGGCAGGAATCAGCCGAGAAACTTGAGCAGCTAAGGATACTGGATAACGGCGGGAAGATTAAAATAATTGAGACAAGAATTGATTCCCATTCCGTTGATACACCTGCAGACTTAATGAAGGTTCGGAAGTTAATTCGTTAGAGTTAAATTTTCAGCCCGCGACTTCAGTCGTGGGTTATACTAAGAACAAAACAAATTCAAACCGTTTCAACGGTTTAACAGTGATAATGGCAGATTGTGTCTTCTGTAAAATAATTTCAGGCGAATACACTTCAAGCAAGGTCTACGAGGATGAAACGATCTTGGTTTTTATGGATACGCAACCTGTAAATAAAGGTCATTTACTGATTGTGCCGAAGAAACATATTGAGCTGGCCGCAGAACTGGATGATGAAACCTCTTCGAAAATGATGATACTTGCAAGCAGGTTCAATAATGCGCTTCGAAGGACTGATGTTGAGCTTGAAGGCATTAATTATTTTTTGGCAGACGGCGCATCAGCGGGACAGGAAGTACCTCATACCCATTTGCACCTGATACCGAGGTTTAAAGGTGATGGATTTGGGTTCGTTTTCCCGGAAGGATACAGAGTTAATTTACCGGAAAGAGAAGAGCTGGATTCAATAGCAGAAAAGATAAAGAATTTCATATAAGATTAAGCACTAAATCAAAAAACATAACATAACTTGAAAAAGGTAAAATACATTTTCTTAACAGGCGGAGTTGTTTCTTCTCTTGGCAAAGGCATTGCCGCTTCATCGCTCGGGTTATTATTAAAATCCCGCGGGCTTAGAGTGACGATTCAGAAATTTGATCCGTATATAAATGTTGATCCGGGAACAATGAGTCCCTACCAGCATGGCGAAGTATTTGTGACTGAAGACGGCGCAGAGAGCGATCTTGATCTTGGCCACTACGAACGGTTCATGGATATGGATATGAGCAAGGCTAACAATACCACAACGGGACAGGTGTATTACGAAGTAATATCACGCGAAAGGCGCGGCGATTACCTTGGAGCGACTGTACAGGTTGTGCCGCATATTACTGATGAGATAAAACGCCGCATGATGAAGCTTGGCGACTCGAAAAATTTTGATGTGATAATTACCGAAATTGGCGGCACGGTGGGTGATATTGAATCACTTCCGTTTTTGGAAGCCATGAGACAATTGATGCTGAAAGTGGGAAGAGAAAATTCTTTATCTATCCATTTGACCTATGTACCGTTCATTGAAGCAGCAGGAGAAATTAAAACCAAGCCAACTCAGCACAGTGTCAAAACACTTCTTGAAATTGGTATTCAGCCCGATATTCTTGTTATAAGAAGCCATATGGGTGTCTCTCAGGAGATAAAGGAAAAGATAGCTCTGTTTTGTAATGTGCAGACAGATTGCGTTGTATCTGCAAGAGATGTTTCTACTATATACCAGGTACCATTAGAGCTTGCTTCTGAAGGACTTGATGAGATGGTAGTTAAGAAACTGCATATAAGAAATGGGAAGCCAAATATTACCAAGTGGAAAAAACTTGTAAGGAAAATTAATAATCCTAAGAACTCTATTACAATAGGTATTTGCGGCAAGTATAATATGGTTCCCGATGCTTATAAGAGCATTCTTGAATCATTTGTGCATGCTGGCGCAGAAAATGATGTGAAGGTTAATATAAAATGGGTTTCGGCGCAGGACCTTGAAAAGGATCATCACACGGGCAGGTATCTTAATGATATTGACGGGCTGCTTGTTCCCTACGGTTTTGGTGAAAGGGGTACTGAAGGTAAGATACGAGCAATCAAATATGTTCGGGAAAACAAAATTCCGTTCTTTGGAATATGTTTCGGGATGCAGCTTGCAGTAGTGGAGTTTGCAAGAAATGTATTGAAACTAAAGGATGCTAACAGCGCAGAGGTAAAGAAAACAAAGAATAACGTTATTGATCTGATGGAAGAGCAAAAAGGCATTACAGAAAAAGGCGGCACGATGCGCCTAGGCTCATATGCATGTACGGTAAAGAGAAATACGAAAACTTACAGCACTTATAAGGCAATAAACATTACAGAAAGACACCGCCACAGGTATGAATTCAATAACCGCTTCCGTATGGCATTCGAAGAAGCAGGGATGATATTTTCAGGAGTGAATCCGGATAAGGACCTTGTGGAAATAATTGAACTCCCTTCCCACCCGTGGTTTGTTGCCTGTCAGTTCCACCCGGAGCTTAAATCAAGGGCCACAAAGGCTCATCCGCTTTTCAGAGAATTTGTGAAAGCATGCAAGAAGAAAAAATAAGAACAATAACTGCAAAAAGAGAAGCCGGAGAATTAAAATTCTCCGGCTTTTTTGATTCTAATTGCTTATTTGATTACATTCGCTGAAAATGAGGCGATAGTAATAAAATCTAATTTACTTCAATTCCCAGAAGTTCATTTACATGGTATACTTCGTCGCTATCGTCAAAATCAAGGCTTATTCCACCGGCGATGTGGTAAGATTTCCTTTGAGAGCTTTTTAATTTTTTTATCTCAGGAAACTTATTTACAGGCACAGTTAGCACTCTCCCTCCCTGGAGATAAATTTTCATCAAGTCATTTACAAAATCAACTTTTGTCATTTTGACTAATGGAACTGGATTACTTTTGCTTTTAAGCGTTGATTGATTTAACTTTTTTACCAGCATAAAATTTATCTAATTGCTTATTTATTAATTCCAGATTATTTGATATAAGTTTCTTTATTTCATTAATCTCAGTCTCATTGAAGCCATAATTATAAGCTATTTCAAGGTTCGGTTTGATCCAAAACTTGCACAATCGTGCAATCTTACCGGACTTATCCCTTACATGAACATGTTTTCTCTTTTCATTAATATCACTGGAAAAAACAAACAATACATATTTTGCAAAAATTACTAACTTACCCAAATCATAAATTCGATTTCTTCACATCCTGGCCGTCACCGTCGTATTTCGAGGGACACTTGGTCAGAACTTCTGAAGCATAGAAATGACCATCTTTAATCTTACCTTTTGCAACTACACTTTCAGCCATTTTAAAATTGTTCGGCTCTGCGCCATCAAGTACTACTTTCATTTCGGTGTCATTTTCATCTTTCATGTAGAAAGTAAACTTGTTGGTTGCTGCATCAAACTTTGCATCTTTTTCTTTTACCCATGAGCCTTTTACCTGGCACTTTTTGTGAGTTTCAGCAGCATGCTGGAAGTTGGCGTATTCTACTTTAGTATCAACAAAAGCATAGAAACCAACCACAAGGAAAACTACTATTATTGCGAATCCGATAATATATCTTTTATTCATGATGTTTTATATTAATTTTATAAATTCTTCAATTGTTAATCCTGATTGCCTGATAATATTAAGCAGTGTTCCTATTCTTAGATCCTTATTGTGAACTGAAATTGTAACTCTTGTTTTTCCTTTGTAAAACTGAACATGACTTCCTTTGCTTCTTTCTTCTTCAAAACCCAGTTTCTTTAAAACCCTTATAACTTCCTTCGGCTTAAGGACTGGTACTTTAGGCATCTAATGTTAACTCAAGCTTCAGTTTCAAAGAAAAATGTTCAACCACATTATCTATATCCATCAGGAGTGGATTTGCCTCGTCTGGAGTTCTCCTTAATGCAGGCAAACCATGTTCTATTGATGATTCCAGATACAACTCAACAGCCTCTATCAGCATACTTCTTGCTTCTTCAATGGTATCACCTTGTGAGGCAACATCTACATCAAGGCAAAGTGAATAAAAACCATCATTTTCCTTTACAATAACAGATTCCAGAACGAAATTATGATTTTCCAAATTATTCACAGTTACTTTCCATTTTCAAGTTTTTTTATCTTCTTCTCAACTGCCATCATACTGAAAAAAAGCAAAAACCAAAGCACTAATGCTAATGCAGCTACAATGTAATAAGAATTACCTTTGAGAAAATCCATATGCTTAGTTTTGCTTTAGTTTTAATTTAATAATTCTGATCCTGAGATTCAGCATCCATATAAACAGCGCTGTAAATCCGGCCAAAGAGCTGAGGAATACCGTCAGCATACCACTGTTCATTTTTATTTTTCCGCTTGAGTTTACGATCGGGTCCGGATGCAGGCTTTCGACAATGCGCGGGAATACAAAGATGAAAAATGGAACAGTTACTCCGGCTAAAATTGAATAAACACTCGATAGCTTTGCGCGCTGTTCTTCGGATTCAATTGCGCTTCTGAGCGCAAAGTATGCGCCGTAAACAAGTATCAGTACAAATATTGAGGTTTGGCGCGGATCCCAGTTCCAAAATGCGCCCCACTCGAACTTTGCCCATATTGCTCCCGTAACTGTTGCAAGTATTGCGAACAAAAGTCCAAGCGCAGCCGATGATGCCGCTTTATAATCATACAATATATCACGCTTTCGAATATACTGCACTCCGTACACAAGCGCCATAATGAATGCGATCGTGCTTATCCATGCCGTTGGAACGTGGAAGTACAAAATTCTTGCTCTTTCTCCCATAGCGCCAACAGCGGGTATGGGCGCAAGTATCGCAAAACATATCACGGCGGAAAGCCACAGGAACAAAACGTATTTTAAAATTTTATCCATTTATACTATAGGTTTTCAACTGTATCGTCATCATCAAGTACTTCAATACCTCTAACTCGCTTAACATCGCGCCTTATCTCAACGCTCTTTCGAATATTATTCATGAGTTCTGCCGGTTTTGGCACTGCCCTCAGAAGAAAATTAGCTGTTGTTTTATCAGAGCTTGAAAGCGATATATTCCCCAGTTTAAATAATCTCTGCCAGAAAGGCTCATACATATCTACATCTCTTACCCTGTACAATTCCATAGCTTCGGTTTTCTTGGAAAATATTCCGGTCGTGTAAAATATCCTCTCGGTTGTAATTTTGTACCTGTGATTTTTAACTGTGATCCATTTTATAAATATATAAATTAGCGGGATAATCCCCAGCACGGCAGCCGGCGGGAAAAATAAAAGGCTAAGGAAACCTATAACAACTAAAACAATTCCCATTGAGATAAAAATTCCGAAATTTAAAACCTGTGACTGAGAGCCTTCCCAGATTATTTCTTCAGTTGTTTCGTTCATTTATTATCAATATTTGTCAGATTTTCCACTTTATTAAGTGTAAAAATAGCGATTATATCAATCATAAAAAATAATAATTGTCATACTAATTTATGACGGTAGTCATTTGGCTATACTTCACTTATTCAATTGTAAAAGAGTTATTATTTTATGAATTTACAGAGTGAAAATAGCCTTTTTATCGCCATTTTATCCATATCGCGGGGGGATTGCCCAGTTCAGCGATTCATTATACCTCGGGTTGACTAAAAATAATGAAGCTAAAGCCTTCAATTTTACCCGACAGTACCCCGGATTACTGTTTCCGGGTAAGACTCAGTTTGCCGACAAGGGTGATGTTGACCGGCATATATCCGCCAACAGAGTGCTGGATAGCATTAATCCTTTTTCATTTTACAAAACAGCCCGCGAAATTATTAAGTATAAGCCTGATGTAGTTTTGATAAGTTACTGGATGCCATTTTTTGCTCCCGCTTTTGGAAAAATAGCAAAGCTGCTAAGGAAAAAAGGGATAAAGGTCACGGCTATACTGCATAATGTTATAGCACATGAAAATCGCATTGGAGATAAAGCTCTTACAAAATATTTTTTCAATAACTGTGATGGTTTTGTGATACTGAACAAAGCATCTGAAAAAGACCTGCTTGAGTTAAAACCAGATGCAAAATATATTATTCACCCTCACCCTCTTTATGATCATTATGGCAATAAAATTGATAAGACTGAAGCAAGAAAGAAACTGAATATTCCTTCGGATAAAAAAGTAGTTTTGTTTTTTGGATTTATCAGGGATTACAAAGGGCTTGATCTTCTTATTGAATCAATGAAAAACCTTGATGATAATTATTTGCTCCTTATTGCAGGCGAAGTGTATGGCAATTTTAAGAAGTATGACGAGTTAATTGATAAGCTTGGAGTAAGAAACAAAATTAACCTTCAGGTTAGATATATTCCTGAAGCTGAGATACCGCTATTCTTTTCGGCAAGTGATGTTTGTGTTTTACCATACCGCACGGCTACACAAAGCGGCATTGTGGGCATTGCGTATCACTTCGATCTCCCTGTTATTGCAACAAATGTTGGGGGACTTGCTGAAATGGTTGAAGATGGGAAAACCGGGATGGTTGTGGAAAATCCTACATCAGAAGAAATCAGTTCAGCAATTTTGCAGATATTCAATAATGACATCTACAAAAGTATGGTACCAGCTATAACAGAATACAGGAAAGTTCATTCATGGAGTTCTTTTGCAGATAAAATTGTAAAATTGGCAAAATAAGTACCTAATATTAGTGAATTTAAACCCTATGAATGTGTTTAGGAATTTCAGGTAGTTTTTCTATTGTCTATTCGGTTGAATTTGATTTCTATCATCCCTATATTTACTATCTTTTCCGGAAAAATTTAAACTATATTATGAAAACAACTGTATTTGTTTTGTTGGTTGCATTATGTGCAACAGTTTATTCAAACTATACTGATAACAATTATGTAAAGGGTGAAGTTATTATCATGCTTAAACCAGGAGAGTTATCAGATAATCTAACTAAATCATTCGGCTTCATAAACCTTAGGGTCAAAGAATCAGTAGTTGACTACATGAATATCTGGCTTTTTGAATATGACGATTCTAAAATAGAATCTACAGTAATTCTAACTGAGCTCAGAAAGAACAGGTATGTTGCTATTGCCCAGATGAATCACTATATAAACGAGCGTTCTGTGGTTACACCCAACGATCCCAGCTTTGGACTGCAATGGGGAATGAATAATACTGGGCAGACCATACAGGGCTCTCCGGGAACACCTGATGCAGATATAGATGCACCCGAAGCATGGGGACTTAATACAAGCGGATTGACTGCTGCCGGTGATACAATTGTTGTTGCAATTGTTGATGGCGGTTTCTATCTCACTCATCCGGATATAAAATTCTGGAAAAATTACAATGAAATACCTTCTAACGGAATTGATGATGATCTTAACGGTTATATTGATGATGTTAATGGATGGAACGCAGTAAGTAATAACGGCAACCTTGGCTCAAGCACTCACGGTTCACATTGTTCAGGGATTGCGGGCGCACGCGGCAATAATTCTCTTGGCGTAAGCGGGGTAAACTGGAATGTGCAGATAATGGGCGTACAGGGTTCAACCAGCCAGGAAGTTGTTGCATTAAGAGCATACGGATACTGCCTGAAACAGAGGATGATGTACAATCAAACTAACGGCCTAAAAGGGGCATTTGTTGTTGTAACCAGTTCATCTTTTGGCGTAGATTACGGTCAGCCCGCCAATTACCCGTTGTGGTGTGCTTTTTACGACTCCCTTGGAGTAAATGGTATATTAAGCGCAGGGGCAACTGCCAACCTTAATATAAATATTGATAATACCGGTGATATACCGACTGCTTGTCCCAGCGACTGGCTTATTACGGTTACAAATACAACTAATACAGACGCGAAAAATTCGGGCGCTGCTTATGGTTTAACAACTATTGATTTGGGTGCCCCGGGAACGAATGTATATTCAACTACTTCAGCGGGCAATTATGCAAATATGACCGGTACCTCAATGGCTACGCCTCATGTTGCAGGTGCAGTTGCATTTATGTATTCAGTTGCACCTCTTTCATGGATACAACAATACAAATTAACTCCGGGGCCTTATGCACTGCAGGTAAAACAGAATATAATGCAAGGTGTAGACATAAAGCCATCAATGGTAAACACTGTATCTGGCGGCAGGCTGAATCTTTACAACAGCGCGCTTTTGATGCAAAACTTAACTCCGGTGAATGGAAATAATTCTGAGGTTCCTGTAAACTATAAATTGTACCAGAATTATCCGAATCCTTTTAACCCAACAACAGTAATAACTTTTGATATGCCAAAAGAAGGTTTCGCAAGCCTGAAAATATATAATGCTTTAGGACAGGAAGTTGCAGTACTTGCAGAGGGAATAATACAGGCCGGTATTCAGCATAAAGTATTTAACGCACAGAACTTGCCAAGCGGCATTTATTTCTATAAGCTTATTACTGATGGATTCACAGATGTTAAGAAGATGTCACTGATAAAATAATTCTGAACTGATTTTTTGGTTGAAAAGGGGGTCAATTGGCCTCCTTTTTTATTGGATTATTATCAATTTTCCCTGTTTTCCTTTGCAAAGACGGCGGGTTTCAATCATCATCGGGATTTTGGTTAATTAAATTAATAAATGTATTCTTATATTTATGTAATCAGGCAGCTCAAAATATATAAATATGAAATCTATTTTATTGCTTACTGTTTTCACTCTAAGTTTCGTTTTAAATCACGCTTTTGCAGGCAATGACGCATCTGTGAATGTACTTTCCAACAGCGGGTCCAAAACTACTCTAAATGTACATTTGGATGGTATAAATTCTGAGAAGAAAATTGCAGGTGATGGACAGAGCTATGATCTTATTTCCTGCGGAAACTATACCTCGCTGGGAGAAACCGGACAAGCCTCACTTCCTGTAATAATGAAGTTTGTACAGATACCGAACAATAAGCAGGTTCATATTACTGTGTTAAGTTCCAGTTCAATTTCTAAAAGCAATTTTGAACTGCTCCCCTATCAAACGCCGCCGCTTAGAAATTCAATATCAAAACAAAGCTTCGTAAAAGATAAAGCTTATTATTCCTCAGCGTCTTTTATGCCGGAACAGATTGTTCAGCTTAAGGAAATTGCAGTTATATCGGGAGTAAGGATCGCAGTCATTACAATTAATCCGGTTCAGTATAATCCTTCCACTAATGAGATCCGAATATATAATGAAATTACATTTGAGTTGGGCTATTCAGGTTTCTCGGATAACAATAATCCTTCAAGTCCGGCAAAAATTTCAGGCTTTTTTAATAACACCTTAAGTAAAACGATCATCAATTATGAGCCGGATCTTGCTTCTGTTATTTCACCAAGTATGCTCGTAATCTGTGCTGATGGTTTGTTTAATGGTGCAGGTCAATACGCAAACTGGAAGAACAGACAGGGAATCAAAACAAGTCTTTATAAAAAATCAGAATTAGGTTTTGGCAGCACTCCAACAGCCGAGAATGTGAAGGCTTTTCTGCAAGCAGAATACAACGGGTCTAACAGGCCTGATTATGTTGTATTAATTGGCGATGCCGCAGGCTCAAATACAATGCCTTGGTTTACAGTTGGCTCAGATAAGACTGACCATCCATTCAGCTGCCTTGACGGAAGCGATTTACTGCCCGATATAGTACTTTCAAGAATATCTGTTCAAACAGATGCCGAGCTTGTAACCGAAGTGAACAGGCTTATGCAGTATGAAATAAGTCCGTTTATGGGCCAGACCGACTGGTTCAAACGGGCACTGGTTTGTTTCAGCGCTGATGGAATTGACCCGATCAACGGACAGGTTGCCCGCAGTGTATTTATGGATGAAGGCGGTTTCACAAATGTAGATATGGTCTCTTCAAACCAGGGTTCGATGATAACGGGATACAAAAATCCGGGCATAAGCTGGGTTTGGTTTATCGGTCATGGCGCCCCTGACCGGTGGGCAATACCATCTTGGCACATGAGCAATATGCCCAATCTGACGTATGGCACAAAGTCACCTAACATTATAGCGATCAATTGCGCAAATAACGATCTTGACTGGGGCAACAGTTTTGGTGAAGAATACATGAAGCGTTCGACATCTAATGCACCTTCAAATTATTTCGGGTTTACCGAAAACTGCGCGTTCTATACCACAGACACTCTTGGCAGGGCAATGCTTTATGCGTATTTCAGGCATGACCTGTGCAACATGGGCCTGATGATGAATTACGGAAAGATAACAGCTTACCAGTACTTTAGTGGTAATCAAACCGTACAGGAGACAAATAACCAGGCAATGCTTCTTGGTGACCCAAGCCAGATCTCATGGTCAGATATTCCGAAGAATCTTGACGTTGTTTATTCAGTTGAAGTCGGTAATTCCTCTTTAATCAATGTAAAATATACCACAAGTAACATAAACGGCGCGCTGATCGGAGTTAGCCAAAGCGGCCAATTAAAAGCTTCAGGATATACTAACTCAAACGGTGATTTTATCATTGCAGCAGGCGTCCTTAATAATGGCCTGCCGGTAGATGTGGTAGTATCAGGGAAAAACCTTAAAACATGGGATGGAAGCTTCGGATTAACGGGAGTAACCGGTAACACTCTCATACCTGAGAGTTTTGCACTTCATCAGAATTACCCGAATCCGTTTAATCCGATAACTAATATTAAGTATGATATTGCTAAGGCCGGATTTGTTTCGCTGAAAATATATGATGTATTGGGAAAGGAAGCTGCTACGCTTATCAACGGAGAAGTTATAGCAGGAAGTTATGAGTATGAGTTTGACGCTTCCGGCCTGCCTTCGGGCGTGTATTTCTATAGACTTGTTACTGATGGATTTAAAGATGTTAAGAAGATGTCATTGATAAAATAATTCTGATTTGAATTTTATGATTGTGAAGGAGGTCAAATTGGCCTCCTTTTTTATGGATTATTGTCATTTGATTTTTTGTTTTTACTTACTAATTTTGTTCAAATGAACTTGGAGGTAATTGCGGGTTAACAAATACTCTTTTTCTTTTCACAACAAAAAATAAAAGGAGCAAATATGTTAACCCGTATTTTTCGTTTGTCCGACTGATTTACCATTCCCTTTTTTATTAATTTCAGCGTATTTTTCGGGATAATGAGATTTAATTTGTTGTATTAAATGAATATTTGATTATTTAATATTACTGAAATAAACGGGGTCAAAGTTTGTATGGTTAAAAACTCATTTCTCTTAGCAGTACTATTAATTCTGCTTATAACTTCATTTACTTACGCACAATCCACTGAGATCACAATTCCCGAAAGCGGATATACCGAAATCTGCGGTAAGATGCTGATGATAGACGGTATCTGGATGAGTGAAGGAATTATCAGGGCGGATATTTCCATCCTAGACTCACCTAACTCAAAGCCCATTACAGGCGGGTACAAAGGCGGTGACGAAATTACGATTTCAAGCGAAGAAGGATGTACTTATTACGTTTTTGCAATAACAAAGTCAGGATTGATGGACAGTAAAGGGACTGTTGTTTTATCGAAATATATTCCGGTTCCTGCTTTACATGTATGTGGAGACAGTTTGATCTTTTATGAAACCAGAGGCTATAAGATTGACGGCCTGGATTGGCACGTTACTTCTATAAAAGAAGGGGACGGCGGCAAACTTGAGGCGGAGATCAATATCACATATAATACTTCTATAATTGAAAATCTCTATTTGAAGGAAAATGATTTCCTTTGGCTTGGAGATTGCCTGTACGAGGTTAAGCACATATACAAATCATTTGTGACAAGCAGTGATAAAACAAGGAAGCCACTGGAAGGAAGAATAAGTATGACTAAGATTTCGGATTATACATACTCAACCGGACCGGTTATAAAAGGTGAAGATATTAATAAACCAATTGATCATAAAAAATGAATGATCTTTTATTAAATTACGCGAAATACAATCTCTGGGCAAACAAACGTATCACGGATAAATTTAAAGACCTCAGCGTTGAGGCTTGGATTAAAGAACAAAAGAGCAGTTTCCCGTCACTGCGGCAAACTCTCCTGCATATTTATGATGCCGAAACCATCTGGTACAACCGCCTTATCGGCATTTCTTTAACAAAATGGCCGAGTGAAAGACTTAAATGCACAAAGGAAGAAGCCACCCAGCTTATGCTTGAAGCCTCGAAGAACCTGGTGGAATTTTTAAATGTTTTGACAAGCGAAAACCTGAACCTGTTCTGTGATTTCAGAAGTCTTGAAGGCAAAGAGTATTCAATGAAAGTTTACGACCTGATCCATCATTGTTTGAATCACTCTACTTATCACCGGGGACAGTTAGTTACCATGCTTAGAAATCTTGATATAGATGATATTCCTTCAACGGATTATATTGCATATTTAAGGCAGAATGGACAGTAAGGTTAATGTATTCTGGTTCCGCCGCGATTTAAGGCTTGAAGATAACAAAGGGCTTCAGCATGCATTAACATCTGTATTACCGGTTTTGCCTGTTTTTATATTTGATACAGAAATACTTGACAGGCTTGAAGATAAATCCGATAGCCGGGTTTATTTCATCTATCAAACCCTGAAGGAAATTGATCTTGAACTGAAGAAATCGGGAAGCTCATTACTGGTACTCTACGGGAAACCATCCGAAGTTTGGAAAAAGCTTATAGATAAATATGATGTTTACGGGGTTTTTGCAAATCACGATTATGAGCCTTATGCCATCCAAAGAGATCAGAGAATAAAAAAACTTCTTGGTAAAAAAGGAATTCATTTTAATACTTACAAAGACCATGTCATTTTTGAAAAAAATGAAGTCACCAAACCCGATGGCAAGCCATATACAATTTTTACTCCATACTTCAATAAGTGGATGGAGCGGTTCTCGCTAAAGGATGTCACGGATTACCGCGTAAAGCATTTGCTTGGCATGTTCCGGAAATTTGAGAGCAGCATGCCTTCTTTGCGGAAGATCGGCTTTAATAAGTCGAAAGTAACTTTCCCTGCAAATGAACTGAACAGAAGTATTGTAAAAAACTATGAGATTACCCGTGATAACCCCTCTATTGAAGGCACAACGCGCATGAGTGTACATTTGAGATTTGGAACCGTAAGCATCCGCAGACTCACGGAAGAGGCCGCCAAGCTAAGCCCTGTATGGCTTAAAGAACTTATCTGGCGCGAATTTTTCATGATGATAATTTATCACTTTCCTCATTCGGCTGTTAAATCATTCCGGCCGGAGTATGACCGGATAAAATGGCGGAACAATGAAGATGAGTTTGAGACATGGTGCAGCGGCAAAACAGGTTTCCCGATAGTTGATGCAGGAATGCGCGAGCTTAACTCTACAGGATTCATGCATAACAGGGTAAGGATGATAACGGCAAGCTTCCTGACGAAGAATCTGTTAATTGACTGGCGCTGGGGAGAGCGGTACTTTGCGGAAAAGCTGCTTGACTATGAATTATCATCAAATGCCGGTAACTGGCAATGGGCAGCAGGTTCTGGCTGTGACGCTGCGCCGTATTTCAGGGTTTTTAATCCTCAATTGCAGCAGGAAAAATTTGACCCTGAAATGAAATACATAAAAAGATGGATTCCCGAGTTTGGAAGCCCTGCTTACCCCGGCCCTATGGTTGATCACAAAATGGCAAGGGAAAGAGTAATAAAAGTATACAAAGAAGCCTTAGGCAAACAGTAGTTATTTAGCAGTAATTAGGTATTTATTTTTAAATAAATAAATGATTAATTGCATCCAAAGACATTGATAATTTAATAATTTTTAACAATTTATTGATGGACGCAAAAACGCTGATCATTTTAATTCCCGTATTGTTAGTTCCCTGGATCGTTCTGTTTTTTGTAATGAGGGGTTCTAACAAAAAAGTAATTAAAAACTATAAGAAACTTGGCGAAAAATATGATCTGAATATTGATCTTACAAAAAAGGTGGGTATGAAAAATCATCCACATGCCTCTGGTACTTACAGAAGAAGGAACATAAAGATCGAAAGTGTGATTAGAGACTCCATTGACGGCAAAAAAATCATACCGCATACAATTCTTTTTGCAGAGTGCAATAACCCTGATAAATTCAGTTTCCGTGTGGTAAAGAGAAGCAAGCAGAACAGGGCTTCTTATTCGGAAGGCTCAATTCTTATTGAGGATAACGAGTTTGACGATAAATTCATTGTACAGACTAATGATCCGCAAAGGCTCAGAAGGATATTTGACTTCAACACAAAATTTAAGCTGGATCAGGTTCATGCCCTTGGATTTAACGGCACTATTCTGCTGCACGAGAATAATCTGCAGTACATTGAGCGAGGCCTCCTTAAGGATGATGATTCATTAATGAGGGTTGAGCTTATAATGCATGAATTCTGTGATATAGCCGAAACAATGAAGTACAATTAGAAAGACCTCTTCAATATTTCAATTGAAGAGGTCTTTTTATTATCTCAAAATGAATATTACACCTGAATTCTCTTATATGATCAATTTGACCGTTTATGATGCTTAAACCGTTAAAACGGTTACAATTAAACATTTTATCATCATTCCCACGACTAAAGTTGTGGGCTGCTAAATATTAACAATTATGTATTTTAATTTTAAAACACTCAATTTGAATTATTTGACAAAAGACATTTTCATGGTTTTTGTATAGCTGCCGGAGCTAAGCCTGTAAAAGTATATTCCGGATGCCAGACTGGCAGGGTTGAAGCTAACTTCGTAAGTCCCTGCTATTTGCTTCTCGTTGACAAGCTCTGCAACCAAATTTCCTAAAATATCATATACTGTTATGTTTACCTCTCCCGGGTCATGGATCATGTACCTGATAGCAGTTGAGGGATTGAACGGGTTCGGGTAATTCTGCTGCAAATCAAAACCGGATGGTATTTCATTATTTATATTTATGATGCCGGTTGTATTGCCAAAAGTACCATCGAAGTTTATATTCTGTGCGTAAACTCCGCCGCCATCATTTCTCCCGTCCTGCCAGCTTAAGATTGACATTCCGCTTGTTGAATTGATAACCGAATTAAGCCGAAGTTTAGAACTTGATAGGCTTCCCGGAACAACGATATTACCGCTCCATATATACCCACCGCTTCTGCCTAGCCTTGTGGCTTTCATCATACTGTTTCCGGAAAGTGCATCCTGGTTAAAGCAAATTATCACATTTGTATCACGAGTCATTACTGTATAGGTTATCGGCTGGTTTGAACCCAGCGGCTGAATTGCCAGACCATCTGATGTCCATAGCGGTGCTCCGGCCGGAGAGAACCTTTGAGCATAGAATCCCCATTGAGTTTGTCCGCCGTTTGCTTCCTGCCAGGCAACATAAGTTTCTCCTGTAGCAGGCATATAACCGGCAATTGGCGTAAAATGCTGATTTGAATTATTTCCGGATACTGCTGAACCATTCACCGGAAACTGAATGGCGCCCGCAGAATTTTTTCTCTGGACAAAACCTGTAGTATTGCCGTTACGGCCGTCGTGCCAGCAATAAATTGCACCGTTATTGCCGTCAGAATAAACTCTTGGAGTGTAAAATCTGGCAATTCCGCCAAGACTAAAGACTGTGTCTTGTGTTCCATTCCAAACTCTGGCACCCACAGATGAAACTTTTTGGGAATAGATCCTGTAATTAGTCGGATAGATACTAGTGCCAACATAACCTGAATACATTACAATAACGCTGCCGTTATCAGAAGGAACAAGTGCAGGCCAATCGAAATTTTCGGTTGTTCCGCTTGTCCATATTACCGGGGAGCTACCCCACTGTTTTACTCCCACTGCATTCAATTTTTGCAGAGCAAGCTTTTGTGGCCCCGAGCCTATTCTCCAGAAGAAAACATAATTACCATCGGATGTCTGCACAACTTTTGGATTTGGCTGAAATGAGTTAACAGAGTCAGATAGAGATACTCCATTTGCGCCCCACATTTGCGCACCGGCGGGACTTATCATGTAAGCAAACGGATTAATTGCGCCGCCATTTCTTATATCCGTAAATGTGATAATTGCATTATTGTTGTTGTCGGCAATCATTTCCCAATCAACCAGCGAAGAGTTTTGGGGATTGCTGCTTACCAGCACTCCGGCTGAGGGAAACTGCCTGACACCGTTTACATCAAGTCTTTGCAGGTAAACAGCATAACTTCCGCTGCGGTTATCAAACCAGGCGTGATAAGTTGAGCCATCCGGGCATAAGGCAAGTTTAGATACTGATTGCTCGCCATTGGTATCACAAACTACTGTATTAACAGAGGTGTTTGGAGTCCATTGCGCCTGAAGTGACAAGTTCATCAGGGTAACTAGTGCTAAAAGCTTAATTAATCTCATTGTTGAATTATTAACTTATTGATAGACATATCTGGTTTAAAAAACAAGTTTTAAAATACCAATCAATGTATATTAATTCAAGTTGAATGCTAACGATTTTTTCAACTGATTCAGGTAATAGTGAGATACTTTCTTTGGAAATAAAACCAGAGAAAACACTTATATAATGTATTTAAGAGTGATACTATTTGATCAAGACCATCCTTCTTGTATTTCTGTAATAATTCGTTTGCAGAACCAGAAGATAAATTCCACTGGAAAATTCTGATCCATCCCATTGAGATTCGTATTCACCTGCAATTGCAATACCTGAAAAAATGACTTCTATTAACTCACTTTCTACATCATATACATTAATGCTTATCTCTGAATGTTCCGGAAGATCAAACCTTACCTTAGTAACAGGGTTAAACGGATTGGGATAACTCTGATGCAATGTGAATTTTGAGGGAATGCCTGTAGAAATCTGATTAATTCCAATTCCCCCGCTGATAGTTTTAAGGATTACACCATTTTGGCCAACAGCTATATCATTGTTTACATCTGCAAAACTTATACTGTATAGATCAGAGCCAACATTTATAAATTGCTCGTCCCAGTATTGAAAGAACTCCTGCCTGTATTGGATAGTATGTATTTGAAGATGAAGCGTTGGTGATTACATTTGAAGTTTTGTAGATATTGATATATTATCCATATCAAAACCGATGCGGGAATTATCGGGAAATTCGGAGAATATGTGATAATTCATTAAACAATTTATGAATTCTTTCATTCATTCCAAATACATTTAATGCTTAAAATCCCTGGGCGGGAAGTTAAATCAGGATAGCCAATTCTGTACATGGGTTCACATAGTAAGGCTAAAGTTTCTTCTGCCGGCAATAAGCAGGAATGAAACCGGAAACATAGCCGGTTATGTACTAAAAGTTCTACATTTAACTTTACCCGAATTTTTAGTAAATTTGTAACTCACACCTGAATAAAATTAACTATAATATAATATACCCGAAGAAAGGATGTTAAATGTCTGAAAATACACCAATTACGGTCGCATATGGAGATGGAATAGGCCCCGAAATTATGATTGCTACCCTTGATATTATCAACGCAGCGGGAGCAAAGCTTGATATAGAAGTTATCGAAATAGGAGAAAATGTCTATAACAGAGGGAACGACACAGGCATTGAGGACAGTTCATGGGATTCACTTCTCAAAACGCGCGTTTTCCTAAAAGCTCCCATTACTACTCCACAAGGAGGCGGATTTAAAAGCTTAAATGTTACCGCCAGAAGAACACTTGGGCTTTATGCTAATGTCCGCCCGTGTGTATCTTACAATCCTTACGTTCAGACCAAGCACCCTATAATGGATGTTGTGATCATCCGTGAGAATGAAGAAGATCTTTATGCGGGAATTGAACACAGGCAAACTGACCAGGTTATGCAGTGTTTAAAGTTAATATCAGAACCCGGTTCTGAGAAAATTATCCGCTATGCATTTGAATATGCTCGTGCCAATAACCGAAAGAAAGTTACCTGCTTTATGAAAGATAATATCATGAAGCTGACAGACGGACTCTTCCACAAAGTCTTTGATAAAGTTGGAGAAGAATATCCAGATATTGAGAAAGAAAACTGGATAGTTGATATAGGCGCTGCAAAACTTGCTACTTCTCCCGAGGCGTTTGATGTTATTGTGATGGAAAATCTTTACGGTGATATTCTCTCTGATGTAACTGCCCAAATGACAGGATCTGTTGGACTTGCGGGTTCAGCGAATATTGGTGATAAATGCGCTATGTTCGAAGCTATTCATGGTTCCGCTCCCCGCAGAGCCGGTCAAAACTCAGCAAATCCTTCAGGGTTGTTATTGGGCGCAGTAATGATGCTCACACATATTGACCAGCCGGAAATTGCCGCAAAAGTACACAATGCATGGCTAAAAACCCTTGAAGATGGAATTCATACTTACGATATTTTCAGAGAAGGTGTAAGCAAGCAGAAAGTCGGAACTAAGGAATTTGCAAAAGCAGTAATTGAAAGGCTTGGCCAAAAACCAAAAGAGCTTAAAGAGGTGGAATACAAACGATTTGACGTTAAATCAAATCCCGCCAATGATTACCGCAATATTAAAAAAGCAAAGAAAGAAACCGTTGGAGTTGATATATTCATTCACTGGACGGAAGGCACTGCCGGCGAGTTAGGTGAAAAATTGAGGAACGTACTGGCTGAAGGCCTGCAAATGACGATGATCTCAAATCGTGGTACAAAAGTTTGGCCTGTTGGCAAAGTTGAGCCGTTTTGCGTTGACCACTGGAGATGCAGATATGAATCTGTCAAAAATGGTGAGCCGATCACTCACAACATGATCGTTGAGCAGCTCAGTAAATTACATGAAGCAGGATACGATTTCATAAAGTTGGAAAATCTCTGCACTTTTGACGGAGTGCCCGGTTTTTCACTCACTAAAGGGCAGTAATAGGTTGTCTCAAAAGTTTCATTTCTTCAGTGGCACAGACATTATTGTATGTGATTATTAAATATAAATGTAGTTTTCGACAGAAAGGAATGCATGTCCCACTGTTTTTGAGTCAGGGTGAACAGTCATTTTATTCTCTAATTCAGTGAAGAAGGCTTTTCGGGTTAACCGGGAAGCCTTTTTTGATGGAGGAAAGTATAATCGTAAAATTTGTATTACTAAACGGGAACAAATTATTGAAAAATGTTATTTTGTAAGATATGAAGCGCAAACTGTTCTTAGGAAACGAAATTTCATGAACTTGTGTATAACTACAAAAGTGGAACAGGACTACAGGACTGTATTCAATAGGTTTGACCTAAAATTATTCTTGAAGCTCAAGCCTCCACTTGTTTCATTCAACATCCTGAGGTTTGACGGCTGCAAGCCCGGTGACGAAGTAATACTTGAAATAAGCATCTTAGGCAATAAGCAGCAATGGAATGCTCTAATTACTGAGCAATTTGAAAATGGTGATATGATCTGCTTCATAGATACGGGGAAAGTTTTACCAAAACCTTTAACTTATTGGAAACATAAGCATATAATTGAAAATTGTGTTGATAGTAGTAAAATTATTGATGATATTTGCTTTGAAACAGGCAATAAGTTACTGAATTATTTGCTGTTTCCGCTCATTTTTATGCAATTTTATTACAGAAAACCTATTTATAAATCTTATTTCAGGAAGTAAAGCCTCATTTTATGGTTATAACATATCAGGTTAATGCAAGGTTAGAAGCACATCAAATGGCTGAATTATTCAGATCCTCCGGAATAAAGAGACCGGTTGATGATCTTAACCGGCTTAAGAAAATGATTGATAGCTCGAATTTGATCGTATCAGCATGGGATGGCGAAAAACTTGTTGGAATTGCCCGGGCGCTCTCAGATTTCAGTTATTGCTGCTACCTATCTGATCTTGCTGTTGATAAAGAATACCAGAACCAGGGAATTGGACATGAACTTGTTAGCGAGATCCAGAAGCAAATAGGTGAGGGTTCTAATGTTGTTCTGCTTGCCGCACCAGAAACCATGGAATACTACCCAAAGATCGGTTTTGATAAGTGCAACGTTGCATACATAATTCCCCGCAAAAAATAAATATGCCTTCCTCGAAGCCGAAAGGCGCCATTTCGGAAAAAGAACTTCAGAACCTGCGAAAGCAATACTCAAAAAGTTCCTTAACATCTTCCAGCATAAATAAAGACCCAATTGTTCAATTCGAGAAATGGTTTGCAGAAGTCCTTGAATCAGGTTTTTATGAACCGAATGCGATGATACTTGCAACAGCTTCAAAAAGCGGAAGGCCATCGGTTAGAACTCTGCTCTTAAAAGGCATTGATGAAAAAGGCTTTATGTTCTACACAAATTACAAAAGCAGAAAAGGAATTGAGATCGGGCAGAATCCATTCGGAAGCCTTTTGTTCTATTGGGATAAACTTGAGCGCCAGGTGAGAGTTGAAGGCAGGATCGAAAAACTTACAAAAGAAGAAAGCGAAGAATATTTTAACACCAGGCCTTATAAAAGCAGGGTTGGCGCATGGGCTTCAGAGCAAAGCACCGTAATTGAAAGCAGATCAGTGATAGTAAAAGAATTCCTGAGATATATGATGAAGTTCAGAACTCACGTTCCGCTTCCGCCGGTATGGGGCGGATACAGGCTTGTTCCGGAATCATTTGAATTCTGGCAGGGAAGACCAAACCGCCTTCATGATAGGATCAGGTACACTCTTCAAAAAAAAGGGTGGAAGATCGAAAGGCTTGCTCCGTAACTCATCCAAGTATTTTTTTAGCCTCATCAACAAGCCATGTTTTATAAGGAAAGTAATCCTCTCTTTCAAGTTCATCAATCATAACCGTACAGGATCTTTTATCTTCTTTGAACCGGTAATTATTCATAAGGTTAAGGTATTTTATGAACTTTATGTAGAGTAATTTCCGCCCTTCAGTAATATATTTGTTGTTCTGAATTGTTTTCTTGAATGTATCAAGCAAACTTTGAAGCGGAATGTTCCAAACCAGGTTATAATATATCATACACTGCAGCAGCCTTACATCCATTTTAAGATATTGTTCATCAAATTTCACTTTCGCAAGATATTCCAGCGCTTTTTCGTAGTGCGCAAGAGCGTTATTCAGATAAGAGAGTCCGTAATTGTAGAAAGAGTCCCTGTTCGATTCTTCAAGTTCAACAGAATATTTTTCTATGAAGTTTTTTACCCATTCAAATTCTCTCAGTCTGCACCCGCCTACAACACAGCTTGTAAAAAAAGAATTAGGCATACTGCCATGAATAAAATATACACCGCTATGGAGTTCAAGAATATAAATATCCTGTGACTCTTTTTGATACTTCAAATTACCTGATCTTACTTTGCGATGACAGTAATTTTCAAGATTAATATATAGATCACTGATCGTGTTTTTATCAATACTTTTTTCGTGAAACTTTATCAGTTCCTTTAGATCAAAAAAGTTTTGTTCTTCCTCAGGTTTTAGGAAAAGCATTACAACTTTGTAATAAATAATAATTAGCGGCACATCTTTGAACTGCTCAACGTTAAGACTCTGAAGAATATTTTCAAATACACTGGTATCAAATTTAACATTATAAAGGTATGTTGTATTCAGAGTAATAGCGTAATATTTCAATACGCTGATAAGGTAAAAATAGGTTATATTATCGGAAAATTGGCGGATATTCTCTGTATTCAGGTATTTTTCATACTTGCCAAGATATAATTCTGCAAGGTAACTCAATTTGTGTTCGGCAAACATATACCGGTTCTTGTAGTACGCTGCATCTCTTATATCAAGCCTGTCCAATTCGTCCAATACCTGTTCCACATTTTTTTCAAAATCTTTATAGAGCTTCCTTTCAAAAAACTCACTCAGCAGGTTATCTCTAAAGATAAAGTTATTGTTAGTGAACCTGGAATAAGCAAGGAATTTTTCCACAATTTCAAAAAGATAGTGCATCAAAAGACGCATCGTGCTATCCTTATACTGCTTTGAAGGAAATAACTTCTTGAATACCTTTTCTTTTTCAAGCTTTTCTGCCTCAAAATCAGGAAAAGTTTTCCTGATAACTTCGAAAAGCTTAACTACATTTGCATTCTTGTTAAAGAAAGGAGAAGCAACAAATTCACTGAATTCCTTGATCTCTTTTTGCGAAAATGTTTTGATCGCTGCGATCAAACTGCTCTTATTCAATCAGGTACCAGCTCCTTTACTTTTTCATTAAGCCATTTTCTTTCTAGAACGTTCAGGGTTTCATCAAGCTCTGCTTTCAGTTTTCTTAATTCTGCTGGGTTCCGTTTTTCTTTAAGTTTAACCAACCTGGTGAAATATTTCAGAAAATTAGAGATACGTTCAAACCTGCTATCAGAAAGTGATTTTTTGTTATTTGTGAGGAAATGTCTGTAGGAATCTATCTGGTAATGTGCCTGGTTAGTTTGTGAGAGTTCATAATAAACCATTAATGTCAGGTCTCTGATTGGCAGTTTGTATTGTATGTGTTTGACTGATTTGATCAAACTTAAATGTCTGAGGGAATTTTCAAATAGTTTTCTTCCAAAATTCAGCCTGGCCAGTGCATAATTAGCAACCAGTTCCCTGCTATCGGGGGAGAGTTTAATGCTGAAGGTGCTGATAAAGTCTTCTGCCCAATCATAAGCTTTCGAAGTAATTGCAGTCTTTGCAATATTTCCAAATACCAGGTCATCTATATATATATGTTCACTTGCAGCATAAAGCCCTTGCTCCACACATATTTTATAGAGTTCAAATCTTTCTTCAAGAAAATCCTTGTTTACCTTGTACTCCCTGTTTACACAAAAGCTTTGAAGTATATTATGCAGGCTGTACCGGTCACTGTGGTTCAGCTGATCTCTTTCATTGATCAATATATCTTTTAGAATCGTGTAATATTTTTCTTCATTTTCTTTGAGCAGTAAAACTTCATAAAGGTGCAGCTTGATCTTGGTTTTACTGATGAAATGATTTTCATTTTTAAGCAGGTATTCCATAATGTGGTCAATAAAATCATACTTATATTCAATATGTTCATAATTGGCCTTATCCAGCAAAAAACGATAATGACTAAGTGCCTTCGAAAGATAAAAACTTGTAAGGTCGTCATCGATATAAGTTATGGTTTTATCAGTATAATTCTTATAGTCTTTGTGTTTGAACTTGCTCCAGTCCATGTAAATCTCCATCTCATTGTGGAGCTGGTACTTTTTGAAATAATAAGCCGGGCCTCTGTATTTTGTTTTCTCAAGATCTTCTTCGATCTCAGAATAATATCTTAAGAATACCTTCTCAAGTTTTCTTTCATTAAGTTCCTTTAAAAGGCCTATGCCTCTATCCAGGTCATCTTTGCGTGAGTTTTTATATGCAAGGTAGTCTTCGGCAAGCTTGCCGAGGTTATAAATAACTGTCCTCATAAAACCATCGTTGTAAACTGTTTTACCAAAGATCTTTTCGTGAATATGTTCCTTAGTGATCTTCTTGTTTTCAAACTCAGGATGAAATTTCTTCAGAAAATCATAAAGCTTTTTTACATTCTTATTTTTGTTGAAAAAGGGAGAGTTTACGAATTCACCGAATTCTTTATATTCTTTTGCTGAAAGCTTACTTAATATGTTTAGCAGTGTCGAGCTTATCATAAAAAAACTAAGTGATTATTTTTCAGCCAAATATAATTCACTTTTAAGCTATAAGAAACACATTTTTTTACTCTATCATGGTATTTTTTTGATTTTTATCACAAAATCCCAATATATGCCCGTTAAATTGGCTCGAATTTGAGATTAAGATTGCACTTTCTAAAAACAATCATAGCAGAGTTTTGAGCCAATTCCATGACAATTTAAGTATTATTAGGCCTCGGTTTTAAATAATCAGAAACATTCCGGAATTAATTTCAGTGGCTGAATATCAAAAACTTAATTATTTATTCTTCCGAATTTATCCATATGTTATTACAGATATTTAGATGTGAAAACCCGATTCAATTTTGTTGTCATTTTAGAAAAACAAAGAACATCAATATAATCATTTCTTTGTTAAGTCTAAATTTTGAAGCTATCTTTGTAACAAGTAGAAACTTAACATCAAATTTTTCTTTAAAGAAAGGAACTTAAATTATGTTTGGATTCGGAAAAAAAATCGAAAAGGACCCTAAGAAAGCAATTGAAAACGCTGATAATGCCATCAACTCAGGTGTTACGGGTTTTTTAACAAAAACATTCATGGGAAAAGATTTTGTTGACCAGGCCAATGCCGGCTTAAACATGGCAAAGAATTATACAGATACAGGCAATCTTGCGCAAACCGGCATGGGAGCAACAGCAGACGTACTCAGCATTGCAGATACCGGCGCATTGATAAACTACAACCCTGTTGTTAAGATGAAGCTCAACATTACTCCACAATTCGGACCGGCTTTCCAGGCTGATGTTGAGACCGCAGTTTCAAAAATTGCGATCCCAAGGGTTGGCGATAAGATCAACATTAAATACAACCCGGCAAATACCTCACAGGTATTAGTTATATAAACAGGTTAATCGAAATTAAATCAGGAGATAAACAGGACAAATGAGATTCACAAAAATAACGTTGCTGATCTTTGCTGCAATGATCGCACTCTCGGGTTGCAGCAGAATAAAGCAAATACAGCAGTTATCTGATAAGATATCCGGTGACAAGCTATACTTCTGCGAGCGTTATGTAACAAAGGAGATCGGGGAAGGTACAAAGTTTAAGCCGGGTAAGATCACTGTTATGCTTAAGCTTAATAATCCAATTGGCGAAAGTGAAGTGGATATTAATGTAACCGATGTTGCTTCAGGCAAGCCGGTTGATACGTTTCCGTTCACAGTTCAATCGAGCTGGGATTATATCCACTTTGATGATGTTGATTTCAAGGAAAAAGGCAAATACAAAGTCAGCTGCATTAAGAAAAATGGCGATGTGATTGCAACTAATGAAGTTGAGATCATATAAACCGAAATTACCATGGATATAAAAAATATTCTGGGAGAACCGGCAAATATTGATATGACAGGAACTGGCGGAAATTATGCAGGAAACCGGATCAGCAGGTTTAAAACAGGGATATTTATTAATATAATTTTCTTCCTTCTTGCCGGACTGATCATTGCAGGAACTGCGCTATACATAATTTTCATGATTCTGAAAAGTATTTGAGGAAACACAAAAGAAAGGCGGCAAATGGATGGATGCTATTAACGGGATAACAATTGAACGCTATGCTGAGCTTTGTGCAAAAATGAATGACGTAATTAAAGATAAGGATGCATGTATCAAAATTGCTGCCTCTGAAGGCATTAGAAAAGTTGACTGGGAAGCTGCCCACAAAATTTGGCAAAGCATAATGACAGACCCTTCTGATATGGGCAGAACCGCATCAGCATTTGAGAAGTCATGGCATGCAGCACTTAGTACTAAAAATTAGCAAGGCAAGTCCGCTGAAAAAAATAGATCATTTTCATTAACTCCCCCCATAAGCCCATTTTTTTGCGGCTTTTTTTTTTGCTGAAAAAAGCCCCAAATTCCCCAAAAAATGTGTTTTTAAGTACGTCTCAGGATAAACCATTAGGCCATTTCCTTCATCATATTACAAATAAAGAATTATTAACTTGAATTTTGGGAGTATTTATGAATTACTTAACAATATTAATAATGGGATCAATTCTGACGGCATTTTCTGCAAAAAGCGTAATTGCAGACGACGCAAGACTGCTATTTGAGAAAAACATTCCAACGCAATCCGGTAAAGAACTGACTACAAAACTGATTGCCGGAGGAGTTACGGTCTCTACATGGGCCAACAATGAGGTTAGCGTGAAAGTATATGGTAATGATGAAGCCGAAGAAAAGGTCATTTTTTCTGCAGAGGAAACCAGTGACGGCGTAAAAGTTGAAGGAAAGCAAAAAGACACTAAAAACTTCAACAACCTTACCATAAAAGTTGAGATCATAGTGCCTGAAAATTATAACCTCAAACTTCACAGCGCAGGCGGCAGTTTTTCAATTACAGGATTGCACGGATTAATTATTGCCAATTCATCCGGCGGAAGCATAAAGATTGAAAATACAGTTGGGAATATTCAGGCTTATACTGCAGGCGGAAATATCAGGATAGAGAACTCGGAAGGAGACATAAAATCTTCCACTTCCGGCGGGAGAATATCGGTCATCAATTATAACGGGAATATTGATGCTTCTACGGCGGGCGGTGATGTGCAGCTGGAAGGAAAGAACGGGAAGATAGAAGCATCCACGGCAGGCGGAAATATCAGACTGGATTATGCCGGGAAGAATTTCGGTATGGATCTGAGTACGCTTGGCGGCAACATTTATGCAACTTTACCCATTGATTTTGACGCTGATGCTGATCTTGGAACCCTTGCAGGAAATATAACCTGTGATTTTGCAAAAGTTGAAAATTGTAATCATGTATCAAACTACGTAAGGGCGAAATTCAACAATGGCGGCGAAACATTTAAATGTACAACCTCTGCGGGAAATATTACTGTAACTAAAAAATAAAACTATAATATTCTAAAAGAGCAGGATCGGCGATTATGGCTATCCTGCTTTTTTTATGAGTCCAGCTTGTATTTTATCAGGATAATTCTACTATTAAGATTTATGAAATACACGGTATTTAAGTTTGCTTTTAGGAAACATTTATACCCTTTTGCAGATTTAATGATTATAATAGTATCATTGAAATCGCCATTAAATTATCATAACTTGCTTTAATGAAAAGAACTTATGCAATAATAGCGTTAATACTAACAATATTTGTTTTCAACTCATATTCTCAGCAAAAATTGCTAATACCTATGGATGTAAGCTCTCAAACTGACCATTTAAGAGCTTACGGAATTGCATACAGATACCTTTTACACGGAAAGGAGCTGGATTGGCTCCTGAATTATCGTGGCGGCTCTTTCCTGTTTGAATATTCTGCTGAGTTATCTGCTGAGTGTGTTGCTAAAGGAGTAAGCTATGAATTGCTTTCGGGAACGCAGGCTGCACAGGTTTACTCCGAAGTACAGGCAGAAGAAAATAATATGGATGTAGTAAGACTTGAAAAAGTTGCCAAGATAGCTGTTTACGTCCCTCCAAACTCTCTGCCGTGGGATGATGCCGTTCAGCTTGCGCTTGATTATGTTGAAATTCCATATGACAAAGTGTGGGATGAAGAAGTGCTTCAAGGTAAGTTAAAAGATTATGACTGGCTCCATTTACACCATGAGGATTTTACCGGGCAATACGGAAAATTTTTCGCCGCATTCGGTTCATCAGCCTGGTATCTTACCCAAAAGCAGACAAATGAAGATATGGCAAAAAAACTGGGATTCTCCAAAGTTTCGCAGTTGAAACTTGCCGTTGTAAAAAAACTCAGAGATTATGTTTCAGGCGGAGGATTCATGTTCACAATGTGTTCTGGGGCAACCACTCCGGATATTGCACTGGCAACACAGTTTACCGATATTTGCGACGCAATGTATGATGGAGACCCCGCAGATCAGAATGCAAATGACAGGCTGGATTATTCTGAATGCATGGTATTTCAGAACTTTCATGTTCAGTTGAATCCCTATGTTTATGAATATTCAGATATTGATGTAACTGACCAGGAATTAATGGCGGGAATGTATAATGACTATTTTACACTCTTTGATTTCAAAGCTAAGATAGATCCTGTTCCAACCATGCTAACCCAATGTCATACTGCTGCTGTTAAAGGGTTTCTAGGTCAGGAATCAGCATTCAAAGAGGAATTTCTAAAACCAAGCATGACTATTCTGGCAAAAAATGAAGGTACTGATTGGGTGAGATATGTACATGGCAATCTAGGCAGAGGCACATTTACATTGTATGGCGGGCATGACCCGGAAGATTATCAGCATGCAGTTGGCGACCCAAAAACAGATCTCTCGATACATAAAAACTCTCCAGGTTACAGGCTGATATTGAATAATGTACTCTTCCCTGCGGCGAAAAAGAAAAAACTCAAAACCTAAAATCTGAATGTAGGTCCGAGGCATGTTGAGCACAGCAACAAAGTTGTTAGTGAAATCCCGCAAAGCGGGGCCTTTGACTTAATAAAGCTTCAAGCAGAATACTTGAAAAGGGAGTCCAGGCTCCCTTTTCAATTAAATATTGTCTTGATTTATTTCAGATTTCCTTTTTTATTGCCTTTGTGTTTTCCTTTATGCTTTCCTTTATGCTTGCCCTTGTGTTTATCTTTCATTTCTTTTTTATGAGTTTCCCACAATTGCTTTTGGTCTGCATTAAGCAGCGAATTAATCTGCGTATTTGTTGATTCCCTCATTGCTTTCATCTTATCCTTCATTGCTCTCTTATCCTGATCATTCTTTGATGATTCCCAAATAGCCTTCCTTTCCTTTGACTGAGTAATTAAAATATCATAAATCTGCTTATGCTGATCATCGCTGAGTGAAAGTTTTTCCTTCATCCTATCAGCTCTTTTCTGAGCACGTTCTTCGGGAGTTTTTTTCTGCTTTTTCCCGCTATTATCATCCTGCTGGCTGTACAAGTTTCCCGCAGAAAACATTAGTGCTAACAGGAGTAAAGAAAAGCTGAATGCTTTGAAATTCATGATTCTGCTGCTTAAATCTTTTGTTTTGTTCATTTGGTTGAATTAAAGTTATGAAATATTATTTATCTGCCTCTTGTATGTTAAGACAAACAAACATCCAAAATAGTTTAAACCAAATGCACACTTTTACAATCGTTTACATATGTAACAGCGTTAATCTCTGTAACAGATAGATTTATAGGGGCAGTATTTACAATGTTCGAGCCTGGGTGTTTGGATAAAAGGTGTTGCTCTATCAAATATTTTAGTAAGTAAGGTTATTAGTTTTTCTTCAAACATTATCCTTTTTTCGGGGCTTATCGGTTCCTTCTCAAACCAGTGAATACCTGCAGAGATCTTCTTAAGCGGATAAATTCCAACCACAAGTTTTGAAGTTCTGTGTTTGTTCAGATACAGCGATGCGTAAAATAACTGTTGAAAGTTTTCCTTCATTTTAACATTCTCAAATATCCTTTCAATGTGTTCGCTATCAGAAACTTTTGATGATTGATTTACTGTTTCAACAGTTCCGGTCTTGTAATCAATTATCCTGGTTATACCGTCCTTTATTTCAATCCTATCAAGCCTGCCATATAACGGCACTTCAGTGATCTCTCCATCAATATTCAAGATTTCTTTTTTTTCAGCTTTAGATTCAAGCTCAAGAATCCTGAATGGTGTTTCCAAAAGATCGCTTTTCAATACCTTAATTATCAGTTTTTGGATTATACCTTTATAAAGCAGATTCTTTCCCTGTTTTAGTTTGGCAAACTCTGCATATTCTTTCATTTCACTACAAGCCTGCTTCCACAATTCGTCATAATCAGTCTTAACCTTATCAATCAAACTATTCACTATGTCCGGAAATACTTCTTTCCCAACGCTATCCCTGTATAATATATCCATGATCTGGTGGAACAGATCACCAAATGCCGCTGCGGAAAAGTATTCTTCTACTTCTTCTTCTTCCTTAAGCTTTGCTGCCTTCTTAAAATAGAACTGGAGCGGACAGTTTATGTACAGGCTCAAAGTTGTCGCAGAAAATTGTTTCTCGCTTTTTAAAAGATCAAGTACCTCATCAGACTTCTCGATTTTGATCTCTCTGCGTTTGGGAAGTTCAATTTCGCCGCTTAAAAGCATGCTTTGGATCTTAAGGTTTTTGTTCACTACCGCAAGTTCATTTTCTACCTGCATAATAAAGCGGCTTTTCTCGCCTGCTGAGATAATTCCGGTTTCAGTGTTGTAGATAAGCGTCACATTTTTTGCTTTTTGCATCAGCCTGTAAAAGTAATATGCGTAATCAGCTTCAGTGTCTTCACTTACCGGCAATTTGAATGCTTTTTTAAGTGCAAAAGGAATAAAGGAGCTTGAGTTCATTTCTCTTGGAAGGATTCCTTCATTGACTGAAAGTATGAAAACATTATCAAAATCAAGTGACCTTGTTTCAAGCATACCCATTATCTGTATTCCCTCAAGCGGCTCCCCCGAAAAAGGAATTTTCAACTTTGAAGAATGTTCCATGAGTATATTCCAGAATGTATCACGGCTGATCTCAGGCGAATATTTATCAAGAATATCTTTGATCCTGTTTAGCTCTGTAAATGTTTTATTGATAAATTCGTTTTCATATACACTCGCATGGGTGCTTTGTGTTATCATACCGGAAAGCTTCACGATCAAATTCCTGATATAATCATATGATTCCATTACAGTATCCGCTGCTGTAAAGATATGGTCAACTATATCCGGCGGACTTTTAAACAGGCTTTTCAGAAATTTTGCCGAAGCATAAATTACATTTCTGTTATTTATTGAATTTACTGTTTTGCTTATGATTAGGGGAGAAACTTCGCGGATGTATGGATGTAGGAGCACGCTGATTATATCATTATGGTAAAATTCCTTAGAAGCGCCCTCTCCCCTGCTGTTCAAATTCAGATCTTTGAGTGACTGAAGCAGGCTAAATAGCATTGAATTCTTAAAGGAATAGCCCATTGTTATGTTAATAGCCTTAATATTTTCAGGGATTGATCTCAGCACTGGCATAAGCAGGCTGTCATCCGGCAGTACTATTGCGGTTTTGATAGAAACGGTGTCTGCCAACTTTTCAAGTTCGCTGCCAAGCACTTTAGCCTGTGAAACATCAAATGGCGCACCAATGATATTTATGTTCAGTTTCTCTGTTGATAGAGAATTTGCTATCCACTTTGGCTTATCATCATTAAGCTTAACAAAATTCTCACTAAGAAATTTTCCTGCTTCCAGTTTCTTGTCTTCTATATAATAATTGTCAGCATCCCAGAATACTTCAGATAGTCCCTGCTTGAGAAGTTCATTTATAATTTCTTCCTCGCACCTGTTTAACTGATTGAAACCTGCAAAGATTATCTTTTTGTATGGAGTAATGAATTTTTTTGTCTTAACGGTTTCAAAAAGTTTCCTGTATGCCATCCCCTCATAGCAAATATTTTTATCTTTAAGAGAGCTGCGGAATTTATGATAGACCCTGCCAAGTATTTCCCATGTCTTAATGAATTCATCCTGCAGGCCTGTCACATCTTTGTCAGAGAAGCTATTCCAGAAACGATAGAACTCATCAATATCCGATACACTCAGCTCAAAATCCTCTTCAACTTTCTTGTGCTCACGTAGTATTCTAAACAGATGATCTGCTTCCGCAAGATTTTTATCTATTTCATCGAAATCACGAAGGATAAGCTCTCCCCATGGATAGAACTTGTCGAATGTAACTTCCTCGGCAAACTGCCTGTAAACTTCGTAGAGTTCAAATATCAGTGTCAGCTCATCAGCTATTAACAGCTCAGAATTTTCTTTTATGAATTCGCTGATCCCGCACGTTACGGGAGACCATATTGGTTCGCCGATCTCTTCTGAAAGATACTTCTTAAAGTATAGGCCAGCTCTGCGTGAAGGAAATACAATTTGTATTCCGGAGATTTCTTTTCCGTAAGATTCGTGAAGCTCCTTAGCTAATTTTTTTAAAAATGGTTTCAATTAATTGTTCTTCTTAGTTCCTCTTTATTTAACGGTTTCAATTTTTAAGTCATTTACATAAAAAAGATTCATTTCAATTACTTTAAAACCCATATCTTCCAGTATTTTGCCATACATCTTTATTTGATCAGTGTGTTCATTTTTCCTGCTTCCGGTTTTATAATCCACAACAATTGCTTTATCTTCATCAATAATTACTTTATCCGGCCTGTAAATATTGCCGCCCGGCAGGATAATATCTCTTTCATTCATGATAATAAACTTAGGGCTGAACCAACTTCTGACCTTCTCTATTGAAAATATTATCTTCAGTTCTTCGTAGAGCTTATCTTTCTGTTCAACTGTTATTAGTCCAAGTACTATTATCATATCAATAGCTCTTATGATCGCTTCTTTCGATGCATTATTTATCAGTGATAGTGCTTTATGTATGATTATTCCCCGGTTCTTAAGCTGCTTAATATCTGTCTTGCTTTCAAGAACAAAATTTTCAAACTCAGGCTTTACTATTATTTTCTTAAAAATATTCCCGGAGACCAGTCCATTCATAATGTATGGCGTATATTCTTTTGAATCGCCATTCTTCTGTCCAGGTTTGTTATTCAAGCCGGATTCATATTCATAATTTTGCGGGTCAAATCCCTGTGCAAATTCGGCATTATTCTTGATAGATTCCTCAATAACATTAACAGCGCAAAAAGTATTCGAACCTTTCCGGGGTACACTAATAAACAATTTGTCTTCAGCTCTTGTAAAGGCTACATACATAAGGTTTAAATTATCCAGGTGAGTTAAGGTTAATTCTTCGTTGTAATCTTCTGAAAAATATGAGTTTCCCAGTGCTGTCGATGCCTTTACAAAATAAGCGGGTGATTTATCAAATGGAGCATTATCAGACGATGCCCAAATCAGGCTTTTGCCGGGCTTGAAGCCAAAATCCCAGTTGGCATATGGAATGAATACAACCGGCGCCTGGAGACCCTTAGCTTTATGGATTGTCATAACCCTGATTGCATCTTCTTCTTCAGGCACTACAATGGTATTATCTGACTTATTCTCTTCCCACCACTTCACAAATCCATACACATCACTGTTATTTTCGTCTGAATACTTCTTAAGCACATCAAGGAATCTGAGCAGGTAAGTATCTGCATTACCGCCAAGAGAAAAGATCATTATCAGCTCTTCGGCAAGATCGTACAATCCAAGTCCCGAAAGCTTTACGTTTATTTCACTTCCATTTCCGTTCTTAAAAAACTGGGTCGGGAGTAATTCTTTAAACAAAGTTTTGAAGCTGCCATTTTCCTTTAAGTGATCTGTAAAAATATCATTTAACTTTGCATCTGAATGTTTTATGTAGATAAGATAATTATACAAAATTTCAGTTCTTGCAATATTATTGCTGTTATCAACGATATACTTGAAAAGATTTAACAACAGTCTCACTTTTGGAGAGTTTGTTAACAGCAGTGAATCACTTGAAATAACCTTTAGACCCGCATAAATAAGCAATTGTGCAGCTTCCAGTGCATCCTGATTGCCTCTTACAAGCACCAGGATATCTCTCTGCCTGTAACCGCTTTCAAGGAGTGACTTTATCCTGTAGATCATGTTTTCACCGGCAAGTTCCCTTGAAGTAACTCCACTATCCCGATCACTCACGTAGAATTTAATATTTACATATCCATCATCTGATTTATTTTTAGTTTCTTGTTTTATGTCAGCATATGCTTTTGTTATTACATCACCGAAACCTGCGGGAGAATTGCCCGCGCAGATTTCACATGCTGCTTTGAAAAAGGCGTTATTGAAATCTACTATTCTTTTTTTACTTCTGTAATTTTCATTCAGGCTTTCTTCCTTTATTAATGGAAGGAAACCGGCAAGATCTTTCTTGGCATCTTCAAGCAGCAGTTTCATATTGCCGTTACGCCAGCGGTAAATTGATTGCTTAACATCACCAACGATGAGTGATGAATTATTCTCACTAAGGGAGTTTTCGATCAGGGGCAGGAAATTCTGCCATTGAAACGTAGAAGTATCCTGGAATTCATCTATTAAAAAATTCCTGTAGTAACTGCCGATCTTTTCGAAAACAAACGGACTGCTTTGGCCGGAAATTACATTCAGCAAAATATTATTGATATCCGAGATCATCAAAACATTATTATCGTCCCTGTATTTTTTCAACTTGCCAATTAAATCTTTAAATATTCCGGTTATATAAATCGTTCTTATCAGTTGAATAGCTGTATTATACTTAACAAAATTCTTATCATAATTCTCTACCGCAGAGGTGAGAAGATCAAACAATCCGCCCTCGGCAGCCTGTTTGACTTTGGGATTTGTGTTTTTGCCATACCATTTCTTAATATCGCCGGCAGCCTCCCTGGCTCTTGCTTTCGGGTCGTAATCGTCTTTTGCAATCCTGTTAATAAGGTAGTTCATAAAACCACCCTTTTTGAAGGGAAAATCATCTATTGTTAACCCGAAATGATCAAGTATCTTCGCAGAATCTGCTGCGATAAGTTTCATTCTGTTTTCAAATTCATTCTTCATGGCAAACAAAATGCTTATAAACTCTTTTAATTTCGCCCGGCTTTCAAGCAGGTCATTACCCTTGCCTGCTCTTATCATATATCGTTCAGTGAATATTTCCTTGGCAAGCTCTTTGATTCTTAGATCAATTTTCCATCCCTTTTCATCTTCAATGCTGTAATAAATGTAATCTTCAAGAAATCCGGTGAGGTCTTCATCAATTCCTGCGTCATCCAATAGCTTATCGGTGATCTTATCCAGAACATCATTCTGATTGAGCTCAATATTATATCCAAGCTGCAGCTTCAACTCTTTTGCAAATGACCTGATCACTTTATGGAAGAAGCTATCTATTGTTGATACTGAAAAGTAAGAGTACCTGTGAAGGATGTTCTTCAGTACAATTGCTGAAGACAATTCTATGTCAGCTTCTATTCCTTCCTTTAGCAGAAGCTGTTTAAGTTTCTCATTTTCACCACGCGAAAGTTTAATAAGGGCGCTTATTATGCGTGACTTCATTTCTGCTGCAGTTTTATTCGTAAAAGTTACGGCAAGCACACTTTTGAACGATTCCGGATCGCTCAAAACAAGCTTCAGATATTCCTTAACCAGCGTATATGTTTTGCCTGAGCCTGCAGACGATCTGTATATGAGGAATTTGTTCATAACGTGCAGTTAAGATAGAGAATTTGCAGTTTTAGAAACAGGAATAAATGTTCAATCCTTTTTCCACATCTTCACCCAATGCCACTTTTTGCAGCCCGGGCATTTTTCGTATCGGGTCTTAAAACTGTTGATTCCAAATGCAGGAGCCGGATAGTTAAATCCGCACTCAGGGCAAATTGATGTGCCGTAAAAGAACTTGCCTATTTGTATTGAACCAAATTTGAAGTAAACCAGAAGGACAACCATACCAAGAAAGAAAATGATTAACCAAACAGAAACTATAACCTGCCAGGTGGCAATGCCTAAACTAAGGAAATTTACTGCGGATAAATAGATCGGGAAATTGCCCAGAAAATGCAGGCCCATTGAGCCGAGAAGTCCCAAAATAAATTTATTGCCAAGCCTGTTGAGTGCAAATGATGTCATCCCTGCATGCACAATGCATACCATGAATCTTTCATTCATGAATCCGGTGAACTGGTACCACGGAAGATCGGCAAATTTCGGACTTGCCGCGATGAAATTCCCAACCAGCCATATTTCACCAATACCAAAACCAAGACCTAATGCAAGTGCGGCAACAACAAAATTTTGCTTTGTGATCTTACCGCGGAAAAATGGAAATATCAGCGGCAGTAACTTCGCCGGTTCTTCAGTTAATGGGGCATAGAAGTTTCTCATGAATCCATATAATTCAGCGTTTGAACCGAACAAATATTTGAAAGCATTATCAAGTAGAGGCATCCTGATGAAGTAAAAAGCTACTAATGCCATGGGAAGCTCAATTAGAAACAGCATTATGAGCAGTTTGTAATCAGCCTTATCAGCACGCCACTTAATGAACCAGCCGATAAACCCGCAAGCAAGCAATGTTGTTACAAAAGAAGCTATATATATCTGATGCATAAGATTACTTATTCATTGTATGAAAATTCATCAGCCTGATACCGGGATCAGCTTTATTTCACTTTCAAATGCTTTGCCAGGAACTTCTCCATTGCTTCGTAAAAGTCAAACCTATTCTCTTCGTTGTGGAATCCATGGCCTTCATTATCTTTAACCATGTACGGTACATCTATATTGCGTTTCTTCAGTGCTTCAACCATTTGGTCAGATTCGTTTATGTTCACTCTCGGGTCCATTCTGCCCTGTGCGATAAATAACGGGGATTTAATCTTATCGGCATGAAATACAGGCGAGGTTTCTTTCAGCAGTTCATTGTCCTTTTCAGGATGACCGACCATTGCATACATAGTTTCAAGATATGGCTTCCAATATGAAGGAATGGATTCGAGGAAAGTGAACAAGTTGGATACACCCACATAATCAACTCCGGCAGCATATACATCAGGCGTGAACGCCAGCCCGGCAAGTACGGCATAACCGCCGTAACTTCCGCCATAGATCGCAACACGTTTTGCATCAGCAATGCCCTGATCAACCAGCCAATTCACACCGTCAGTCAAATCATCCTGCATAGTTCTTCCCCACTGTTTAAACGAAAGTTCCCAGAACTTCCTTCCGAAGCCGGTTGACCCCCTGTAATTTAACTGCAGTACAGCATATCCCCGGTTGGCCAGGAATTGAACCTCCGGATTATATGTCCAAACATCCCTGACCCATGGACCTCCATGTGGATTAAGAACCAAGGGGAGACCTTTTGCTTCCGTTCCATTCGGCAAGGTTAAGTACCCCTGCATTGCGAGGCCGTCTCTTGTTGTTATTGTAACAGGTTTCGTTTCAGCCAATTCATTTTCATTGAGCCATGGGCTGACATCCGAAAGCTTCAAGAAGGTATCGGCAATGCTATCATATAAATAATATGAACCCAATGAACGGTCACTGTATGTCCGCACAACAAATTTCTTCTCATCATCATCTTTACTTACAATTGCTGCTTCATACCCTGCGAGTTCTTTTTCAAGCCTCAAGTACAGTTTCTTTGTGTCATCATCAAGAAATTTCCTTTCAAGCTTCCATGTGTAATAAGAAATGTGCGTAAGTACTTTTCTTTTTCTGGAATAACCAAGATTACTCAGATCAACATCCGGACGTTCATACAGAATTTCAATTTCTTTACCTGCAGCAATATCATATCTTATAATTGCAGTTTTATCTCTCCCCAGATTTGAGAGTGCATATACATGGCTGTTATCAAATGTAAAAAAAAAAGGCTGAAGCTGTTCTTTGAAGTCAGTTGTAATTATTGTTCTGAATTTCTCGGTTTCATTATCTCTGTAAAGAATACTCCTGTTAACCCCGTCAGAAGTTATTGCAACCCTTATCTTTCCATTATGATCATTAACCCACCCCCCAACATTTCCGGGATTTTCAGCTATCATTGTCATCTCTCCGGTAACTACATTAACCCTGTAAACATCAAATACTTCCGGAATTCTCTTGTTCAATTCGATAAGAATATCAGTTTTCGAATCATGAAGCTCATCCACAATGTTGCATCTGATATTTTCAAAGGGAGTGATTTCTCTATCATTCTTTCCGTCTTTTTCCACAGAGAATAAATGAAAGTTCTCGTCTCCGTTTTTATCTTTCATGTAAAGAATTACATTCTCATTTCCCCAGAAATAGTGACTGATGTCTCTATCTGTAACGTTTGTTACCCTTACGGATTCCATTTTGCCGATCTCCTGAACATGGACGTTCAATCTCTCGCTATAAGGCGCAAGGAAGGCAATAAATCTGCCGTCCGGAGATACTGTATATGCTGTTTTTTCGGGGTTTTTGAAGAAATCTCTTAAAGGTATTTTCCTGACATTTGAGTTATTGATTTGATTTTTCTGCATTAATATTCAATAAATTATTAATTAATAGATTGAGAGAGATTAACACGAATTTAGTGATTAATTAGGTGAAATTTAAGAGAATAATGAGAAAACAAAAACAGTGAACAATTCTTTGCTAATCGTCTGAATGAAAATCTAAATTAAATCAATTTTGCAGCATAACAAATGTATCTATACAAAGCAGAGATGTTAAAAATACTTTTTAAAAAGAAAAAAGCATAACTGATTATTTCAAATTCTTCAGAAGAGGATGGTAGTCACCTTTTAAGCCAATAGGTTTTGAGATTCTAATCTCGTGCACGGCAAGAATTGATGCTTTTGCTTCATCTATCCCGAAACCTCTTCCTTCAAGTATTTCTTTATAGCTTAAAGAATGCAGGTCTTTGAATCCTTCGGAAAATTCAATTTCTTCGCCATCAATTGTGATGGAACGGAATGTGGTGCTGCCGGATTTAAGGTCTTTATTATCAAGTGAAAGAAACCATTGAACATTCGCATTTTCCAGTTCCATTAGCCCCGCGGCTCTATCATTGCTGTAATAATGCAGCGTGCTTTGTTTTGCCTCTCCAAATATCCATGTCAGCATATCAAAAAAATGAATCCCAATATTTGTTGCAATCCCTCCGGATTTAAGCTTATCGCCTTTCCAGGAATAATGATACCACTTCCCCCGTGGAGTAATATAAGTTAGCACAATATCATGTTTCACTTTTTTTTTCGCGATATCAATCTTATTCTTCAATTCAATAATTGAAGGGTGAAGTCTTAACTGCAGGATAGCATACACTCCTTTGCCGGTTTCTGCTTCAAGTGATTTAAGTGCATCAGCATTCCATGGATTAAGTACCAGTGGTTTTTCGCATATTGCATGGGCATCTGCTCTTAGTGCAAACCTGATATGTGCATCATGAAGATAGTTTGGCGAACATATGCTTACATAATGAATTCGTTTTTCATCTCCTTCGCGCCTGAGTTTTTCGCAGTGTCTGTCAAATCTCTCGTACTCAATAAAAAAAGAAGCATCCGGGAAAAAGCTGTCAATAATACCAACCGAATCATTTGGGTCTAATATTGCAAGCAGATTTTGATCATTATCTTTTATTGCCTTCAAATGTTTCGGAGCAATATATCCGCCAGCCCCTATCAATGCAAAGTTATTTGTTTTCATATAATTAATAAATAAAGCCGCAGTATCATCATAATTCTCAAATTTATAGAAAATTAAAGCAAATTAATATATTATAAATTTATCCGTTTTAAGTTATATTTGCACAAAGTTCATACACTTGCATAAAAGTAAAAAAGCGGAAATAGCATACATTAAAGGGGTGGGCCCCAAACGAGCAGAGGCTTTTGAGAAGCTGGGGCTGAAGTATGCAGATGATCTTTTTTCGGTCTATCCAAGGGATTATCTTATTAATTCTAAAATACGCAGCCTGGTTAACTACATTGATAAAAATGTATTGATTTCAGGTGAAATAATCGAGAAGTACATACCGAGGTGGCCTAATCACCCAACTAAAATTGCTGTTTACGACGGTTCCGCCAGTATTGAGTGCCTTGTGTGGGGAAATACATATTACAGGGATAAACAATTCAAAGAAGGAGATAAGTACCTTTTCTGGGGCAAAGTTTCAAAAAAACCATTTGAAAGTAATATCCAGTTTGATCTTCGTGACCACAAAAAATTTGAACCGGGTGATGAAGACCTTCTTAAATACCCCTTGATACCTGTATATATTCTATCGGGTGAACTTAAGAAAACATGGATACGCCCGCTGAACCTTACTAAAATAATCTTTAATGCACTTAAGAACCATTCAGGTGAATTGGGAGAATTGTTGAGCCGTAAAATTATCACTGAAAACAATTTAATGGAACACCGCCTGGCAGTCTTAAGAACTCATTACCCGCATTCTGATGAAGAAATTGAGCAAGCGCGCCAAACACTGGCATTCGAAGAGCTGTTTTATCTGCAGCTCGCAATGGCATTAAAGCGCAGATCGATTAGTGATGAAGAAAGCGGAATATCTTTTGAAAAAGTTGGAGAAAATATCGGCAGGATGTTTAACGAGCTGCTTGGGTTTGAATTAACAAATGCTCAAAAAAGGGTTATCAAAGAGATCCGGAGTGATATGCGATCAAAAAAGCCAATGAACAGGCTGCTGCAGGGTGATGTTGGAAGCGGAAAGACAATTGTTGCTGTCTTTTGTATGCTTATCGCTATTGAAAATGGTTACCAGTGTGCATTTATGGCTCCAACAGAAATACTTGCCGAGCAGCATATGAAGACCCTAAGCAATTATTTTGAGAGCCTTGGGATAAAAATAGATATTCTAACCGGCGGCCAGAAGAAAAAATTAAGAGAAGGCATTCTTGCTGATATAAAGAGCGGAAAAACTAATGTTGTGATAGGAACACATGCATTAATACAGGATAAAGTTGAATTTAACTCACTTGGCTTTATTGTTATAGACGAACAGCATAAATTCGGCGTTATGCAGCGCGCTAGATTGAGGGCAAAGGGTCTGAATCCCGATGTACTTGTGATGACAGCAACCCCAATTCCACGAACTCTATCATTGACAATTTATGGAGATCTTGATGTATCGGTAATTAATGAACTCCCAAAAAACAGGAAATCAATTAAGACAGCTATAAGAAAAGAAGAAGACAGGCTCAAAGTCTATACATTCATAAGGAAAGAGGTCTCAAACGGGAGACAGGCTTATATCGTTTATCCAATAATTGATGATTCAGAAAAACTTGATTTGAAATCAGCAGTACTTCATTATGAAATTTTGAGTAAAGAGATTTATAATGATCTGAAGGTAGGATTAATACATGGCAGAATGCCCTGGAATGAAATAGATAACACTATAGAATTATTCAAAAACGGCAAGTTGGATATACTTGTTTCTACAACGGTAATTGAAGTGGGAATAGATATTCCAAATGCCTCAATTATGCTTGTAGAAGAAGCTCAGAGATTCGGATTATCTCAGCTTCACCAGCTAAGAGGCAGGGTAGGCAGAGGCGCCGAGCAGTCATTTTGCATCTTAATGGCAGATAAGCTTAGTAATCTTTCCACACAAAGGCTGAAGATACTTGAAGAATCAACCGATGGATTTGTAATTGCAGAAACAGATATGAAACTCCGCGGCCCGGGTGAGTTTTTTGGAACCCGGCAATCGGGAGAACTGAAATTCACAGCTGCAGACCTTGCAAAAGATATTGTTTTGGTCGAAAAAGCAAGGGAATCAGCATTCAGGCTTGTTGAGGCGGATCCTCAATTAAGGGAAAAAGATAACACAGTCATCAGAGATCATTTCGGGATGTACTACAAAGAATCAGTTAACCTGATTAAAGCAGGTTAAAAATTTATCAGGTTACTCAAAAATTTAAGTTAATTTGTTATGTCAAAAAGAATGAAGCCGCTGGTCTTTCTGGTTGTTTTGGCTGCCGGATTGTGGCTGGAAATGTTTGTATTAAAGAGTTTCAATTTCTGGATAGAGATGACAATTGCTGCATCACTGCTAGCGGTGCTTGGGCTGTACTTTAATCATCGGAATGGTGAAGCAATAAATTACCGGCTATACTTTTTTGAACCCAAATTCATTTTAATAGGTATTCTATCTGCGGCATTGTTGTATTTAGTTTTTTTTGGGGGCGACATAATTTCAAAGTATATCCTTCCTTTTGCAGATAAACAGGTAGTTGGAGTGTATAACAACAAATCGCTTCTTGATCCTGCAATTATCGGATTGCTTCTTGTGTTTATAATAGGACCCGCCGAAGAAGTCTTTTGGCGCGGGTTTGTGCAGGATACACTGGCAGAAAAATTCGGAGAAAACAAAGGCTGGATAATTGCATCGCTAATTTATGGGGCAGTTCATATTGTGGCGCTGAACTTTATGCTGTTTATGGCTGCATTGATATGCGGTTTTTTTTGGGGATGGATGTTCAGAAAATATAAATCTGTCTGGCCGGGCATCATCTCACACGCACTATGGGATCTGACAATTTTCATCCTGATCCCTGTAAGATAATGACACAAAAAAAGGGAACACTTTAGACGCGTTCCCTTTTGAGTTGATAAACAAAATTATTATCTGATGAACTCTACTAATGCGCTGGCAACAGTGTTTTTCCTGTTATCAAGCAAAAAGCATCTGTAGATTCCGGGTGAATCAACTCTCAGATCAGATGATTCAAAATAGATATATTTCATATCTGCGGTTACATCAAAATCAACTTTTTTATAGTAATCAAATCCATATCCGTTATATTTATCTAACTGGATAGCACAATCTTTCAATCCCAAAGCATAATCACATTTTACCATTACAGTTATTTTACCTGTATAGAACCTGTCGCTAATGTTAACTTCACCGCCACTTCCGTATGATTCACAAAAATACATAGCCGGCCCGTTTTGAGCTTTAAGACCACTTGTAAAGCCAAGCATTAAAATCATAGCAAAAAGCCCCAAAACCAATTTAAACTTTGTCATTATTGACCCTTTCTTTTTTTAATTTTTTGTAACTATTGTTATACAATTTACTAAAAAAAAAGTTTCAAAGAAATATTGATTTTCTAAGTTTTTTGGTGCAAATAATCTTAATTTCATTATTAATATATAGATAGAAATTTTGAAAACATTAAAAAAAACGACAATTTTTGAAATTCAGCATGAAAATTGTAATTGAAAAATTCGACCATATATATTGTAGTTTCCATTTTATATATTTGAGCACCAAAAAATGAATTATATAGACCATAAATTCGCAAAAAAGTCACAAAGATCGGAATTTCTAATCCCTTTGCTGAACATAATTTCAGATATTCTTGCAATTATTGCATCCTTTTTAGTGGCTTACTATATCAGGTTCTATTTTGAGCCATTTGTAAGAATATTCCCATACGAGCGGGAAGTAGCCCCCATTGAAGGATATATATATATTACATTAATGATGATCCCTGTCTGGCTACTGATATTCCAATCAAGAAAATTATACCGTTCAAAGAGGATTGTTTTCATTTTTGATGAGTTTTTTCTCATCGGACGCCTTGTTACTTTCGGGATTATTTTTTCTTTCGGTTTGATCTTTTTCTACAGGGAATTCCCTTATTCCAGATTAGTATTTGTGCTGCTATGGGGTATATCTATTATCATTATCACATTGGGCAGATACCTTGTGCTTAAATATGAAAAGTCTTATTACAGCAAAGGAAAAGGTCTGAAAGACGCAATTGTTGCGGGGAATAACGAAACCGCTTTCGATATAATGAAGAATTTCTCCGAGCATAAATACGCAGGCTTTAACATCCTTGGTTACATTGAAGAAGATTCATACAAAGGTATGAATTATCTGCCTGAATCGGCGAAGTTAGGAACATACAGCAATATAACAGAGCTTGTTGATAAACTAAATATTGAGGCTGTTCTTGTCGCAATTCCATCATCTGAGCATGATAAGCTCTTAGTTCTGATGCGCGATTGTGAAGGAGAGAATGTGGAATTCCTGCTTGTACCAGATTTTCTTGAAGTGATTACTTCATCAGTAAGGGTACAGGAAATAGATGGAATACCATTTCTAAAGATCAAAAGCATTCCAATGAGTGTCTGGAACAGAATACTTAAAAGAGCTTTTGATATGTTATTTGCCTTGGTTGTTCTGGTTCTTACTTCACCATTATTATTGATCCTCGGATTGATTGTGAAATTCACTTCCAGCGGACCTGTTTTCTATAAACAGGAAAGGCTTAGCATGACAGGTAAAAAATTCTACATGATAAAATTCCGTTCCATGGTAATGGATGCGGAAAAAAACACCGGTGCTGTATATGTAAAGAAAGATGACGAACGATACACTTCAATTGGAAAAATTCTCCGGAAATACTCGTTTGATGAACTGCCTCAGTTCATAAATGTTTTAAAAGGTGACATGAGCATTGTTGGCCCGCGTCCCGAAAGAGAGTATTTTATAAACATGTTCAAAAGTCAAATACCAAAGTACCTTGAGCGGCACAGGGTAAAATGCGGAATTACAGGCTGGGCACAGGTTAACGGGCTGCGCGGAAGCGATTCTTCAATTGAAAAAAGAATAGAATACGATATATATTATATCGAACACTGGTCAATAATTTTCGATCTGAAAATAATCATCAAAACGATAAAAGAGATGTTTTTTTCGAAAGCAGCTTATTAATATATGATAGAAGTAATTTTGTTTTACGGACATGCCGTTTTTTTTACATGGGTGTTTGCAAAGAATTTCGTTGAAGAGAGTTTTTTAAGTTCTTTTCTAAGCACAATATTTGTTATCGTAATTTTTTCTGTAGGCTGGACATTTTCAGCATTTGTGATCGGATTCATAATACCGGATGCAGGGATGAGCAGAATTCTCACTAAGGCTGCATTTTCTCTTGCTCTTCTAACAATACTTGAAGTGATCTTTTACAGGTTCTATTTCAGCACTAAAAAAGTTAAGCCTTCTATTTCATAAAGATCGTGTGCTTTTGGCTCATGTCATTTTGAAGCAACATCTCTTGGCAGTATCTTTACAAACACCTTTTTGAGCTGAATTCCTGATTTTAAGGAATATATACCTATAACAGCCTCGCCTTCTAACCCTTTTGACCTGATCTTCACACTGCCTGCTGCAGTCTCATTAGTCATTTCGATGAGGTTACTACCTTCCTCGATCTGGAACCTCAGCTCCACATTGCTAAATGGTGTTTTAAAACCTAATGTATTTGTGCGGTACACTTCTATTTTCAATTCCGAATTTGTAGAGGCCCTTAGTACAGGCGGTTCAATTTCTATCTTAACATCTGCAGATGTAAAGATCAGCCTTTCTGCCAACAATCCTATTAGAATAACTGCCAATATAATTATCAGTTTCCGGTACATTCAGTTTGTCTTCAGGATAAATTGAAAAATTCTGATGAAAGGAACATCAGTCATCACCAAATTTCAGCTTCACATTTTTGGGTAGCTCAACTTTGCTTTCAGACTTGAGGTGCTTTGTGTCTTTTTCGGCTTTCTTTTCGGAACCAAGCCGCCTGATGATAGTTTCGTCAATTGCACTTGCCTGGATAATATCATCTTCAACTTGTTTGCTGGCATCGGGGTCTGTAATCAGCAGGTTAAGTTCAGGTGTATCACATAATTCATCTGATAAAATAATACTGCTTTGCTCGATCTGCTCAAAAAGGCTTCTCTGCCCCGGTACTGCCTTTTGTCTGAAAACAGGCAGTTTTGTTTTTATACGGAATTCTTCGGTCGCCTCAATATCTGTTACCTCATCAGTTTTCTCAGAAAATAGCTTTATCTCATCATCACTTCTGCTGCCCATATCAAGCTTATCGGAATTTTCCTTAGCCTGCTTCCTTTTCTTAAGCTCGTCATACTTCCCGGTTTTGTAAAGCCTGTTACGTGTTACATTTACCCGTGTGATTACTTCATTCTCGTTAGAATTAGCAGGTTTATTATTTTTCAAGGTAAACATGCCGCCAGTCATGACATCTGAAACGTTAAAAGATGTCAGATTGTCTATAATGAAATCGCATACACTCTCAAACGAAAATTCTTCGGGGAAAAACTGGAAACGCAGATCATTAAGGTCTATAAATATCATGTCCGCAGGTTTATTAATATCTATTCCGTATGCCTGGTCACCCGATTGATCGAAATTGAAATACAGTTCATGCGGAATTTTCGTTATCGAATAAAGCAGGTCTATGCTGGAAATATTCAGTTCTTTGTATTTATTTCTGAACAAACGAACTTCTTTAAGCAGATCTTCTCCAAGCCAGCCTGTGCCTATACTGAATTTTATGCCATGCCCTATATAATCATCAATAGGGAAATATCTGTTCGAAAAATAACTAAGGTCACGGGGGCAAATAATAATATTCGCTTTCCGCTCAGTAATGATCTTCAGATCGCTGTATTCCAGGTAAAGGGGGTTTATCAGTGAAGTATTGGAATTTATCAGCTGGTATTCATCAAGCAAAGCTATGAGTGATTTATGGAATGTTTGCTTGAATTTTTCAGTAATTTCTTTGTTAACTGCTGCTTCTAAAAAAAGATTCTTAAGATTATGACTGCGAAGTTCAGTGATATTGGAAATATCATAAACCGTAAGCAGATTCTCTTGAGTTAAGTAATAAGATGGGTTTAAGTACTTAAAGTCTCTGATCAGGTTAATATCCTGTTTTATCGGATAACACAGTGTGATTTTCTGACCTGTTTTTTTAAAAGCATTTGTTACCGGGTTAAAATGGTTTGTATCTTTTCTCAGTGAAAATTCGTTAATATATTCCACACCTGATTTTAGAGCACGGTTAAAGGAATAATCATAAATATTTGCTAGATCTGTCTGTGTAGTTTCACTTGGCAGATCCTGGTAGATATAATTAAAAATCAGGTCTGTACATATATCCTCTTCTGCTTTTTCATAATGCCTGCGCTTCAAAAGATAGTGAAGCAGGGAACCTTCCGATTTCTGGCAGGAGTTGACCAGCGGAGGCATTATCAGCTTCATGGTACAATCAACTATTTCACAATTAGATGAGTGTAATTCTATCCATTTATCCACCTTGGATGCGCCCTTCGGAGTTGAATCTGCAATATCGGTTATCTTATTGTCATTAATTAAAACAGAATATCTGCCAAAATCAAGATTTTTGTTAAATGTTAATATATATGCATTTTTTAGTATTATCAAAGGTCCTGAATGATAAATTTCTCGTCAATTATGTATTTGCTTTTGTTCAGTGTGTTGTTTCCCTCGGTGTATAAAGCATACTCAAATCCTTCTCTAACGCTGGCTGCACCACATTCGCCTCTAATGTTGACTGCAACAAATCCCACCTGGTAGTCATGATCACGGTTCTTATGAGATAAGAGGTTTAATTTTATTACGCGTTTTACTGCAAATTCGCAAGCTTCCTGTGGACCCATACCTCTTGCCATCATTTCAACAGCCAGGAAACTTCCGCAAGCTCTTACGCACTCTTCACCGCGTCCGGTGGAGACAACTCCTCCAACTTCCCCGTCAACATATAACCCAGCCCCAATTATCGGGGTATCTCCCACCCTGCCATGCTGCTTCCAGGCAGTACCGCTGGTAGTGCATGAAGCAGATATATGCCCGTTTTTATCAATTGCAACCATTCCAATTGTATCATGATTACCGTCATCATTAATGCCCAATCCGCTTGATTTCAAAACTTTATATTCATCCGTGTGAAATTCCTGTGATCTGCCGTATCTGCCCTGTTTCCATTCGTTGTATTTCTTAATTGATGATTCCGTATGAAGAATATCGGGCATGAATCCGTTTGTAATTGCAAAATTGTATGCGCCCTCCCCTGCAAGGCAGACATGTTCAGTTTTTTCGAGTATCAATCTTGCAACAGATACAGGATTTTTGATGTGTTCTACACAAACAACTGAACCAATCCTTGCTCTCCAGTCCATTACCGCAGCATCTAAAGTGACTCTGCCTTCAGCATCCGGCAAACCACCATAGCCTACACTTAAAACAGCGGGATCGTCTTCAGCAACTTTCACTCCCATTTCAACTGCGTCAAGAGAATCACTCCCTGAAATCAGCAACTCATATGCTTTTTCATTCGCAGCCAGCCCATGCTTCCATGTCGAAATCACCAGTGGTTCCATATTTACAAATATAATTAAACTGATTGGATTAATAAACCGAGATGAAAAATAAAGAATCGAATAATTGTTGCACTGAAACAGTCTTAGAGTCCTAAACATTTCGTGAATTAAATGTTATCCGATTTCAGGTATATCATTTCATTGAATTAATCATCTAAATTGCTTAATTTCCCTTATTAGTACCTATAAATAACCCAAAACCAACCATGAAGAGTTTTCTAACCATATTATTGGCAGCACTTTTAACCTTAAATCTGATAACGACCACACAGATCAATGCAGGCGCATTCACTAGAATAGACTTTCTGTTTACGCTCAGTGACGGCGTTAAACTGGATTGTTCAAAATTCATACCTATTGGTTCACCACCTGCGGGCGGCTGGTCATGCGCTTTGATCACACACGGGTATGGCCTCTCAAAATTTTCCGAAATGCCGGATGCTGAAGACTTTGCAAATGATGGTTTTTATTCATTTGTTTACAGCATGCGCGGACAGGGAGTCTCTGAGGGTGTATCCAACTTCATCAGTACAATTGAAGCAAACGATCTGAAACAAATTATCCAGTATATAAAGAATGATGCAAACACAAATGATAATAAGATATTTGTCCATGGCGGTTCACAGGGCGGAATAATACCATTTATGGCCGCCAGCACAGGTATGCAGGTAAATACAATCATCACAGATATGGCATCGCCGGAACAGGGATCAAACTGGATTGAAAACGGCGGGATTAAAATGACACTCCTCTGGACATGCGGTTATGCCTCTAACATTGTACGCTACAATGCTACTGTATCAAGATTTAAGCCATGGATATATGCAAATACCAAAGAAAAATGGGACAGCCTGAACTATTACTTGCCAATTAACCGTGATTTCTTAAGTCAGATAAATAACTGCCAGATCCCAATACTGATCCAAAGCACTTGGCAGGATAAATTCTTCAATACACTGGGAATGATCAGAAGCGCATATATTCTGCCATATAACAATTACAGAATGTATTACGGTGCAATGGACGGGCACGGAAGTGATTACATCCAGGCAGAAGAAGATTTTAAAGAACAGCTGTTAACTGACTGGATAGATTATCATGTAGAGGGCATCCCTAATAATGTAATGGATGTAAACCAGAAATTCACTTACGCTGCAAGCTCTTTCCCGCTTGGAAACAGAAGTTACTGGTCATGGAACAGATATTCTTCTCCAACATGGCCTCCTGCCGGAGTGCAGTCTATAAAGTTTTATTTTCATCCGGGTAATCAATTGCAGGTTAGCGGTTATGGAGGAACTCAAACAGACTTGAGTTTTACAAATGATGTTCTTGACCCTAACGTTACAATGGAATATCTTGTAAATACCGAATTCAGAGGTTCACTTTTTGATCAAAAGTTTCGTAAGACAGAATTAGTTTTTGATACACCTGCCTTATTGCAGGATGCAAGGCTTGTTGGAACACCCTATGCGTATTTGTATTATTCTTCAAGCGCTGATATTTGCCAGTATAACATGCAAATATGGGATGTCCGTTCAAACGGACAGGAGAAGCTGGTTACAAGAATTAACTGGACTGATAGAAACTATACAGCAAACCAGACACGGGAGAAATATGTAAACGGACAGTCATACTCACATATATTTAAACAAGGCAACAAATTAAGGGTCAAAATAACTAATCTTGATAATGTACCTTTGATTAACAGCACTGGTGATACATCAGATGTTTTTTTGCGGACAAATCCATTTATGCTGCCAGTACTTAAGGCCGCTACAAATAGAATTTTCATCAACAATGCGTCTAAATCCTATATTGAATTACCACTTATGAATTTTGTCATAGGCATAAACCAGATAACTTCTGAGGTTCCGGAAAAATTCAATTTGAACCAGAACTATCCTAATCCATTCAATCCTACAACAAAGATCAGATTCCTGGTCCCTTCTACCGGTAAGAATAATTTTGTCGAAATAGTAATATTTGATATTACCGGCAGAAAAGTGACAACACTGGTAAACGATAATTTCGGACCCGGAGTTTATGAAACAGATTGGGATGCGGCTTCATATTCATCGGGCATTTATTTCTATAGGATGACAGCCGGCGGGTTTAGTAAAGTAATGAAAATGATGTTGATAAAATGACGGAGTTTTTTTTGGAATTCAGCTTTTGACGGACTGATAAAATGACGGATTTATTTTTGAAATCCGATGGTGTATGTAATTCTAAAACCCAATATAACATATTGATATTCAATAGCATAGAGCACTAAAAAAACTGTAAGTCAAAATTTGTCTATTGTTTAGTTTTGGGAAATAGCTTATAATTGTCGGCAAGCAATTAATATTAAATAATCATTAAGAAAATGAAAAAACAAATTTCCTTTTTATTCATCATTGCAGTTGTAGCATTAGTTTACGGTTTCTCTTCAGGAGACAAAAACCCTGCTGAGAAGAATGGAGCTGTAAATACCAACATTAACACAATAAAAGAGGTAAAAGGTGCTCCTCAAACAATGTTTGAGAGCAATTTATCAGAATCTTTTGAAGGCGTAACATTCCCGCCTGCCGGCTGGACCAAGATAAATGTTGCTCCCGGCGCAACAGGCTGGATCAGGCAAACACAGGGAGTTACCCCGGTCCCCGGATTCAACGGCGGCGTTTTGTTTTGCCCGCCAGGTGGTGGCACTGGAATGGCATTTGCAAGCTACCTTACCGGCGGAACAAGCAGTAATGATCAGTGGCTTATAACTCCACAAATCACCAATACAGCTGCTAATGATTCATTGACATTCTGGGTAAGAAAATTTGGCAATTATGTTGACCATCTTGATGTTAAGATATCAACAACAACTGCAACTGTTGCAGCAATGACAACAACCGTTCAGCTAATAAGTTATGCTGCTGCTGATTCCGGTTATGTACAGTATAAATACAAGATCGGTTCGCTCGTTCCTCCCGGCTCTAACATATACATAGGATTCAGACAGTGGGTTCTTGATGCATTTGTAGATGGCGCATCCTTCAGTTTAGATCTTGTGAACGTTATTGCTGATATGACAGGCGTTACACAGATAGGAACTGAAGTTCCTGCTTCATATGAACTTTCTCAGAACTATCCTAATCCGTTCAATCCATCAACAAAGATCAATTTCAGTCTGCCAACTTCAGGCAAAGTTAAGTTAGCTGTTTATGATATGCTTGGAAATGAAGTTGCTGTTTTACTTGATGCTAACGAGAACGCAGGTAACTATACTGCTTCGTTTGATGCATCTAAGCTTTCGAGCGGTGTTTACTTCTACAGGCTCATCACCAGCAATAATACTATTACAAAGAAAATGATGTTAGTTAAGTAATAAGCATCACTTTGTTTATTAAATGCCCCGGCTACTTGCCGGGGTTTTTTTTTCATTTTTTTAGAATCGTACTGAAATGCTATAGTAGTAATATCCAAATTCATGTATCTTTTCTTTTCCACTACCTGTCACCGAGTTCAACATGTAATGTAAAACCACATTTTTTAATGCAAAGTTCACAATTGAATTAAGCATCCCTTTTGCCGGGATCAGGAATTTAACCGTGTTATCTATTGCAAGTATTGCTGCACTTTGTATAACCATCAATTTAAAATGCTCTTTCAAGCCTCTCATAGGTATAAAATAGCTTAAGTTATGATGAGCATATATAGAAATTGATTCTGAAGGTTGAATGTTCATTTCGGGTGTGTAATTAACTATAACATACTTATCCCCAAAACCGCCAAACCTGATATTGCTCCTAAATGATCTGACAATATTGGATTTCAGATCTTCCCTTATAGTTTTTTCAGGATGTAAAAAGTCAATTGAATACTTGAACAGGGCTATTTCATCTTTTTCTGCTTCAATTGGAATATCTGTGTTAAGGGATCTTTTACCAGAATTCAGGAAAACGGGAGGATCGACTCTTGTATCTTCAATTTCTAACCTGTTATACTGTGCATAGCAATGCAAAGAGAAGAAAACCTGGAAAGCCAAAGATCTAACAACAAGCTTATTCATGATGTGAATACATTTAGATTGAAGGCTATGAGTATTAATCCTGCATTAAACCCTGAATAAAATGATAAATTTTTTGAATAATATCAAGCGTCAAACGGATGAAGAGTAGTTTTTCTAAGTACACGACAGTAAATGTACAACTTCATTAAATTCATAAGTGTTAGATATTTCTTTTGCTAAGAGCCTTTTAATAAATGAAGTTAAGTAGTCAAAGCCTACCCGAAAAATGCTTTTTTCTTTTCTCCCATGTGTTGC
>JAIOIK010000139.1 GCA_019912545.1 Ignavibacteria bacterium
CAGGTTTACTTTAGCCAGTGTTCTGATTTTCCTGATTTCGCTTTCAATAGGTATACTAGGCTATCATTTCATCGCAAAGCTTGAGTGGATAGACGCATTCCTGAATGCATCTATGATACTTGGAGGCATGGGCCCGGTTGCAGAGCTTTTTGATCCGTGGGCGAAGTTTTTTGCCGGGTGTTATTCACTTTTCAGCGGTGTGGCATTTATTTCCGGAATGGCAGTGTTTCTGACTCCGATAGTTCATAGATTTCTGCATAAATTCCACCTTGATGTTGATGATGAAGAGGGGGGACCCGGGGGCAGAAAATGATCTCAAAATTCAATTGGTAAAATTATGAAATTTTCAAATACTGAATTGATCAGCCGCGCCGAAAAACTTATTAGCCCGCACAGGTCTGAGAACTGGAGACTTCACGGCGATGTTGGGGCTGTGCTTGTAAGCAAAAGCGGCAAAATATTTTCCGGTGTTTGTATTGATACTCCGGGCTGGGGCATTTGCGCCGAGAGGAGCGCAATTGCGGCAATGGTAACAAGCGGGGAGTATGTTATTGAGAGCATTGTTGCAGTGTGGAAAGATGATAAGACCGGAAAATTACATGTGCTGCCGCCTTGCGGCACTTGCCGTGAATTTATGCAGCAGCTTGACCCGTTGAATCTTGATGCACAGGTAATACTCGGCAAAACTGTTTGTATGACATTAAGAGAGCTTATACCTTTCAACAATTGGCCTGGGCCGATTGAGTGATCTTGTTTTCTATGTAGGGAATGCATTTCAACAATAAATTTAACTACAATAATAATTAAGAATAGAAACATATTCTGTATGCAGCGGTTAGCTCTTAAATGCATTCCCTACTGAGAACTTTTTGTAGGTCAAATGCACTGTGTCCGCCTGCCGGCGCGATGCCTTTGACTACTATATTTAAAGAAATAATTTATTTTACTTCATGAATAAAAAAATTCAGGACGATAACATAGACGAGGAAGTACAAAACCTGGGGCTATCCAGCAAGGATATAACCAAGGGTCAGAGGCTTTTGAATAAAGACGGTTCCTTTAACAGCCGCCGCACGGGATTGCCGTTTTGGGAATCGTTTAATTTCTATCATTACCTTGTTGGCATATCGTGGATCAAGTTCATATTTTTTGTATTTGGAGGGTATGTATTTCTTAACCTGATATTCGCTATTATTTATTATTTACTTGGAGTTGAAACTCATTTGCTGGGAGTCATTGCTTCAACGGAATTTGAGAAATTCCTCGAGTCATTTTTCTTCAGCTCTCAGTCATTTACCACTGTTGGATATGGCAGGATAAGCCCGGTGGGTTTTTGGACAAGCTCTATTGCAGCATTTGAATCACTTGTTGGCCTGATGTGCCTTGCAATCGCAACTGGCTTGTTTTACGGCAGATTCTCAAAGCCTGTTTCAAAGATAATGTACAGCAAGAATGCCGTTATCGCTCCGTTTAAAGATGTTTCAGGATTCATGTTCCGCATTGCCAACGAGCAGCGCAGTGAAATAATTGATGTTGAAGTACGTGTGATGTTCAGTATATTGAAAGATGTTTCGGGCAGTTCACCCATGCGCAGATTTTATAACCTGGAGCTTGAATACAATAAGATAAATTTCTTTTCGTTGTTGTGGACGATCAATCATATTATTGATAGTGAGAGTCCGTTATATGGATTAACCAAAGACGATCTTGAAAAAGGGCAGGCGGAATTCTTTATCTTAATCAAAGGATACGACGATATGTTCATGTCGAATGTTCATTCACGCTCCTCATATAGGTTTGATGAAATTTTATGGAATACTAAATTTACCAATGCATACGGCTTTGATGAAGAGGGAAGAACAATTGTTGCGCTTGACAGGATGAGTGAAGTTGAAAAAGTGAATTGAGTGAATAGAGTGTATTGAGTGAATAGAGTGAATTGAGTGTGTTGAGTGAATAGAGTGTGTTAAGTCAAAATTAGGATTTGTCGCGAAATTTGTGAAATTTGTGGCGAACGCTTCTAATTTCTTGTCATTGATTCAATTATTATTGCAAATAAAAATCCTTTATATTATTTTATGCAACTATTCTAAACAAAACAATCAAAAACTAAAGGAGGAAGTGAAATGAAGGCAATTTTTTCAATAAAGTTCATTGCATTGCTATTTTTTATTTGCGCGTGGACAGCGAATTCTCAGGATATGAAAAAACCGGACCCAATCAACAATGAAACAGTAAATATGATACTCGGTAACTGGGTAGCTGATCCGTATGATATGATGGGCAGTAAATGGAACGAATCCGCAAATCATTACATGAAGCATGGGCAGTATATGTTTATTGATCTTTCCGGCAGTGATGATAAAGGCTCAACATACAATGGCACAATTGTAATGAAACTGAACAGCGATGGCACATTCACCGGATGGTCATTTGATGACTGGGGACAGGTTGGCACATATACCGGTAAGACGAGCGGTAATAAAATATCCGTAAACGGAAAAACCGATTGGGGAACAGATATCAGGGAAATTGAAATTAATGGAAACACAATGGTGCACAACTTAACAATGACCATGAAGGGAGCCGATGGTAAGGATATGGAAATGAAGCAAACGATAACTTATCGTAAAAAGTAGAAAAAAGTGTGTTGAGTAGTTGAGTGTATTGAGTGAGTAGAGTGTGTAGAGGATTACCTGCACACTCTTTTTTATATATGTGTCACCAATTAAGATATTCTTGTTTATCTTAACAGATTACAGTATTTTGCAATACTTTTCTAACCGTATCAATATTAAATGAAAGAGGCAGATTTATGAGAGCAGCTAAATCTTTTAGATTCATTTTGATTATTTTTTGTTTAATGATTATCACATCAGGCATTACGGCTCAGGGTAATAAAAAGCCTGACCCTATTGATAATGAAACCATAAGCATGCTTCTTGGTAAATGGGAAGCTGAACCATACGAAATGTTCGGTTCAAAACGCAGCGAAACATTGAGCTACAGTCTGGATATTAACGGTCAGTTTATGTTTATAAATGTTGAGGGCAAAGATGAGACTGGGTACACATACAGATCATTAGTCGTGGTGAAGGTTGCCAAAGATGGCGGCATCACAGGCTGGTCATTTGATGACTGGGGAAAAGTCGGCAATTACACTGGTACAGCATCAGGCAATAAGGTAACTGTTACAGGAACAAAAGAGGGCAGTACTGATTCACGTGAGTTTGAAATTAACGGCAATAAAATGGTGCTTAAATTATCATTCAGTATGACAATGGATGGTAAAGATATGGTTGTGAATCAGACGATAAATTATAATAAGAAGTAAACTTCAATCTGGAGTGACCTGCCTGCAACATGTGTTTCGTTTGCTGAGTTATGACATAGTAAATAAGAAAAAAAGATTGCATAAAAGATCATAATTTTGTAGTTTGACATGACATAGATTCTTTTTATATTTGTATAAGCGCGAAAATAGGGGTAATCTCATAAGTGAGTTATGAGGTTATCCCTTTATTGTTTATGGATTCATAAATTTATGATTGCGTTAAATCTAAATATTTTTAAAATGAATACTAAATACTTCTTGATAATTTTTATTCTAAATGTTTCGTGTATATGCATTTCATTAGCGCAAAACGATAGTGACAATAATAAGCAATATGGTGAACAATTCAAGAAAACAGATTCTCTTTCATTTGTTTCACAAGTTGACACAACTTTAAAACCTTTAGAACAATATTTTTCGCAAATTGATAAAACACTTGACACAACACTTGCGGCAACCTTGGCAGGACTATCTCTTGCAATTTCGACTTTTTTACTTACACTTGTTATTTCTGCTGAAGATAAATTTAATGTTATTACTATAAATCGTGGCGAAATACCAGACTATTTGAGAATGCAAGTAGTTGAGTTAAAAAAAGCATTACGTAATGTTTTGATTGCTTTTTATTGTTTTGTAGGGGTTATAGTCGAATCTTTGACTTTAGATATGTGGGAAGAACCAAATTCTTTGTTGGGGAATATTGAGTGGGCTAATCTGACTGATATTGGATTATCATTAGGTTTATTCGGGTTTGGCTTATTTTTTCTTAGTTTAGGAGCCAAAGCTTTTTTCATAATCTTTTATGATAGAGACAAAAAAAATAAAGGTACTAAAGATAGTAATCTGAAATGAAATGCTAATTTAATAGAAAGCATGTTAATTTAAGGGACATCATGTCATTATTTAAAAAAGAAAAAAGAGAAGTATTCAGAGCCAATTTCAAGAATTCAAAAGATGATGATTTCGGAGAGTCTTTTGTCTCATTGTCGTACAAGGATAATAAGCCAGTTGAAGTTGAAATATTACCTTTGAAAAGTCCAAACTTTTACGGAAAAGAGTTGATGCATATTATTGTTGAGACCTCTTATGAAATCTATCATTTTCATTTTAGCAGTTTATCTTCATGGGATGACAGGTTAAGAGGTATAATTGAAAATACCAAGATTATTTTAAAGAATAATACCCTTATGAATGAAAATTCTCAGTACAAAGTATCAATAGTAATTCCTGAAATAGGTTTTTTGAATTTCAAAATGAATTCATTTATTATTGATTTTTTTGAAAGTCCTGATAAAAGAACAGAAGTAATTGAAAAATTTTCTCACCAATTGAAAGGACTTAACAATTTCATATACAGACCATTTGCTGACTTTCGTTATGAAAAATACAATACAGGGCTTGCGGTTAAAGGATTTAATTCTTTTGAATATAGTATTAATACTAAGGGAGACAATCCTGATGTATTAGAGATTTTGGAGAATGCTAAGAACAATTCGCTTAAGATTATAAGAGTTATCAATCTCTTATGTAAATCAAATAGTAAATTAGACTCAATTTACATTAAAAACGAGAAGCAGCTGCTATTAAGTTATTTTGAAAAGTCAGATGATAGAGAATTTAGATACAACAACTATGGAGTTGATGAAAATAGCTATTTTAAAATAATCAAACAAATACTTCAAGTAATATTAGAATCTGATAGACGAGGATTAGAATTATTTTGGTGCATAACGAATAGAATGGAGAGATCAAAAAAAGAAACAGATATTACAATAAAAGTTGTTCTTTTACATTCTGTACTCCAATTATTACTCAAGTACTTCGCTAAAGATAACAGTTTCAGTTCAAATAACATAATAAGTAAGAATTTTAGGAAAATTCCGATTCAAATTAATGAAGAAGAATCGGACTCCTTAGTATTATTTAATAAATATAGAAATGAAATTTTCAAAAATATATTTGAAATTAACGAATATCCAAATCCAGTCGCATTAAAGAAAAGTTATAACGTAACAATAAAATTCATTGGTATATTGTTGTCAAAATTTTTCTTCATAAGTGATGATGTCGATAATGACTTTCAAAGCATAATACGATTTATTCATTCATTTTAATATAGGAACAGTTGGACTTTAGATAGACTTTTTCGAAAAGTTCAGATAGTATTAAATCATAAATCAAAGTGACTAAAAAAGCAGCTTGTGAATCTCTTAGCTGTAATCTTTTCTTTTAAGAAAACAATTTCCTTTGTGCCTTTGAGACTTTGAGTCGGTTTTTTGTTTTGTTTTTTATGTGTGACCACTCCAGCTTTCCCTGTTAGGGGGAGAGTGATGAATTCATGATTCTCTCTTCGTTTTCTCCTTCGACTCTCCGCCAGTAGGCGGACAGGCTGCTCAGGACGACATAGGGCTATGTACTTTTCGTGTAATTTGTGCAATTAGTGGCTATATCTTTTGCTGTGCCAGGCTTCTGGCTCACATATCTCATTTATTATCACTATATTCGTATTCATTCAATACTTCAGATTTACACCTCTTAAACAGACTGTTCCAATCCGAAGACAAATCAATACAATAAGAAAGAAACAATAATTAATGAATACAATCAAATTTGATGAGTTAAATCTCTCAAAAGAGGTCCTAAAAGCTATACAGGATCTTGGCTACGAAGAAGCAACACCAATTCAGTCTCAGGCTATTCCGTTTTTAATGGAAGGCCGTGACTTAATAGGTCAGGCACAGACCGGAACCGGTAAAACTGCCGCATTCGGCATTCCCGTAATCGAAAAAATTGACGCAACATCAAAACTCATACAGGCAATTGTACTTTGCCCAACCCGCGAGCTTGCAATACAGGTAGCCGAAGGTTTCGGCGACCTGCTGAAATACAAAAAAGGAATTAAAGTAGTACCGATATATGGCGGGCAGTCGATTGAAAGACAGCTTATGTCACTTCGCAAAGGTGTGCAGATAATCATTGCAACTCCCGGCAGGCTGATGGATCACATGGAAAGAAAAACCATTAATCTTGAGAACATTCATACAGTTGTTCTTGATGAAGCTGATGAAATGCTTAATATGGGATTCCGCGATGACATCGAGAAAATTCTGAAAAAAGCACCAAAGGAAAGACAGACAATTTTCTTTTCAGCAACTATGCCTAAGCCGATACTTGATCTTACAGGCAAGTACTTGAAGAAACCC
>JAIOIK010000140.1 GCA_019912545.1 Ignavibacteria bacterium
GGATGTGAATCTTTTTTCATTGATGGCGCAAGAGAAAAAGGGTATCATGATTCATCTTTTATCGGAACTTGGATTGCATGGAATATAGCTTCTAAAGATTCGCTTATTTTTGGTGACACTTTAAAACTTTACAGAAATGGAAAAGCTAAACGTAATAAAGTTTATAATGATAAAATGGCTTGGTCGGTTATAGATACTAACGTAAGATTTGTTACTCCTTTTAAAGAAACAAATGGGCATGGCAAAATGGCAACTTTTGAATTTAGTTTTAACCATTCTATGGGTGGTGAACCTGTAACCGTTAATAATGCTTCAGTTTATCACTTTTCAAAAAAATATAATTATTCTTTTAATGGTATGGTAGGATTTTATACGAATGAAGGTCAATTTGATAATTATGTTTATACAAAACAAGAATATTTAAATGAATTATTAATCGAAGTAAAAAAGCAAATCATAGAAAAGAAAGAACTTGAAGAAGAAAATAATAAAATCCAAATAGGAAAAGACAGTATTAATCGATTGTCAAATGATATCAAACATGAAGAAGAAAATAAGAAACGAAAAGAGGAAAGAAAGGATATTTGGGATAAAATAAATTCTAATAAATACTCTCAGGAGCATTCTTGGACTTATTTAACTTCGTTTTGGAATTCTTACTATGAATATGATGAGAATATCATTAATCTTGATAGTGTAATTTGTATTTATGTTAAAGAGAGGGGAATATATAATTATCCTATGGTCAAAGATAAGCAGGTTGACCATTATATATGGACTATACTTATTTATTGTAATAGTAAAAGTTATGAATTTATAGAAAATGAAATTGTTTTTCTTGATGATACATATAAACATAATATCTTTAATAGTGAATACCTGTCACCCATAAATCTTTACACCTCTACATTACCTACAGAGTTATACATAAGAGTATGTCGCTAATTTGACACTGTTACAATTGTTTGTTTACAAATTTGGTATTCAAGTAAACACTTTTAACTGTTTTTTCCCTTTCCTTGCGTTCAGAATATATAATGTTCTTTTGAGTAAAATTTTGGCTTTAATTCTAATCTCTCCAAAAGCAGTCTAACATTTTTTCTGCTTAATCTTCATATCTATTACAAGAGAATTTATGAAGATAAATCGCTCATTTCATACCCAAAAATGCTTTCTTTTTTTATTAAATAAATTGCTATTTTTACTATATATAAAACTGTTAATTGATTAACCTTGTATTCATATACAGATTAATCTTTACAAAGAACTTTTCAGCTTCAAAAAGGAATAAGTATCAATGGCAATAAAGAAATCAGAATTATACAGCTCACTGTGGGCTGGATGCGATGAATTAAGAGGCAGCATGGATGCTAGCCAGTACAAAGATTATGTATTGGTTATGCTCTTCTTAAAATATGTATCCGATAAAGGTGGTGATTTAATCGATATCCCTGAAGGATGCAGCTTTAAAGATTTGGTAAAGTTAAAAGGGAAAACGGATATTGGCGATAAAATTAATAAGATTATCAGCAAACTTGCCGAAGAGAATGACCTGACTGGTGTGATAACTGTCGCTGATTTTAACGATGATGAAAAGCTGGGCAAAGGCAAAGAAAAAACTGATAAACTAAGTAACCTTATCAGCATATTCGAAAACGAGAATCTTGATTTTAGCAGCAATCGTGCTGAAGGTGATGATATCCTTGGCGATGCATATGAATACCTTATGAGGAATTTTGCAACCCAGAGCGGTAAAAGCAAAGGTCAATTTTATACACCAGCAGAAGTATCAAGAATAATGGCACAGGTGATTGAAATAAGACATTCCAAATCTCAACAGGAAACACTTTATGACCCTACATGTGGTTCTGGCTCATTGCTGCTTAAGGCTGCCGATATAGCACCCCACGGGATAACAATTTACGGTCAGGAAAATGACAATGCCACACGAGCATTAGCTGTAATGAATATGTGGCTCCACGGTAATGCTACAGCTACTATTGAACAGGGAAATACTCTTTCAAAACCTGAATTTACAGATGATAAAACTGGAGAGCTTGAACAATTCAATTATGTAGTTGCTAATCCTCCATTTAGTCTTAAGTCGTGGACAAATGGTTTTGACCCAGCTAATGATGATTACAAAAGGTTCGAAAACTATGATAATATTCCGCCAAGGAAAAATGGTGATTTTGCCTTTTTGCTTCATGCCATAAAATCCCTCATGTCAACTGGTAAGGGGGCAATTGTTATGCCTTTAGGTGTACTTTTCAGAGGAAACGCTGAATTTGATATCAGAAAAAAAATCATTCAAAAAGGATATATAAAAGGAATCATAGGGTTCCCTCCAAATTTGTTTTTTGGTACTGGTATTGCCGCATGTATAGTTGTCTTAGATAAAGAGGGAGCAGATAAAAGAAAAAGCATCTTCATGATTGATGCCAGCAAAGGATTCATTAAAGATGGCAATAAAAACAGGCTCCGTGAGCGTGATATTCACAAGATTGTTGATACCTTCAACAATCAAATTGAAACAGATAAGTATTCCAGAATAATTCCAATATCAGAAATTGAAGACCCAATGAATGATTACAATCTGAATATTCCAAGATACATTGATAGCCAAGAAGAAGAAGACATACAGGATATTGAAGCCCATTTACAGGGAGGCTTACCAAACAGGGATTTGGATAATTTAGAAGATTACTGGAAGGTTTATCCGACATTAAAGAGCTCACTATTTAAACCAAGTAAAAGAGCAAACTATTCTGATTTAGTCACTCTAAAAGAAGAGATTAAAAACACTATCTTCAATCACCCAGAATTCACTGCTTTTGGGAAGAAAATGGATTTGGTATTTAGTAAATGGAAAAGCCAGACAACAGAATATACAAAATCATTGAGCAAGGGATTACATCCCAAACAGGTAATTCATGAAATTTCTGAAAACCTATTAGAACATTATGAAGGAAAGCAGTTAACCGATAAATATGCAATGTATCAGCACCTGATGGACTATTGGGCTGAGGTAATGCAAGATGATTTATATGAGCTTGCTGCTGATGGCTGGAAAGCAGGCAATGAAGTGAAACGAACAGAAAAGAAAACCAAAAAAGGAGATGAAGTAATTGTTAAGCAAGTAGCTGGGATTGAAGGACTGGAAGGCAGGTTAATACCACCTGCATTAATGATACAGGAGTATTTTGGCAAAGAGCAAAAAGAAGTTGATGACTTGGAAACAAAAGCAGAACTGCTGAGTGCGAACATGGAGGAGCTTAAGGAAGAACACAGTGGCGAAGACGGCTTACTTGCTAATGCAATTGATGAAAAACAGAAGATTAATAAAAAAAGTTTGCAGTACGCATTTAAAGAGCTGGGAAAACGTAATGCCGACAATGCTGAAGAATATGATATGGTACAAAAATATAAAAAACTAATGGACGATGAAGCTGCTATTCAAACCAAAATTAAAATTGCCAAGGCTGAATTAGAGAAAAAAGTTATTGCCCTATACCCAAAATTGAGCATTGATGAAATAAAAACTATTGTGGTAGATAAAAAATGGATGTACAGCATGGCTCAACGAATACGAACTGAAATGGATAATATTAGCCATAGATTAAACCACCGTATTAAAGAACTTGCTGAGCGTTACGAAACACCGCTACCCCGATTAAGTAACTTAGTAGATGAACAAACTTCGAAAGTCGAGAACCATTTAAGACAAATGAATTTCCAATGGTAAAGAAAAAGAAAACAATAAATAAAAATGATATTCGGCATTGGGCAGAACCATTATTGCAGGGCTTAACATTTTGGCTGGGTTATAAAGAACAATTGTTCCCAAACTATCAATTAAGTGAAGGTGCGATTATTGGGGAAGCTGTTCAACTTTTCTATTCCCATTTAAGAAATAACGAAGAGAAGTTAGATTACGAAGTAATGTATAAAACTTTTGGTATAAATGACTCAGGACTTACAAGAGCAGATTTAGTTATAATGAAAAGGAAAGAGAAAAAAACAGATGAAGATGAAATTTTATCTGTTATTGAAGTTAAGAGAACTAATAATGATGGTCTTTTCCGAAAAGACTTTTTGAAGTTATTAAAAGTAAAGAAGCAATTATCCGATGCCAGATGTTTTTTATTACTCGTTTGTCAGGGTTTTAGACCAGACCTTTTTGTAAGCGATACGACTGGAAGAGCAAAGAGAAAGGTCATTTTCGATAATGATTACAAATTATATGTTAGATTTGTCCGCAAAGCTAGTAAACATTTTGATATTGAGAAAAGAGCAAATTACGCTTGTTTAATTGAAGTATTATTACCTATCAAAATTAAGGAATAAAATATATTTGTCAATATTAACAAACACACAAAAAGGATTTCAAAAAACAGAATTTGGCGAGATACCAATTGACTGGTTATTGGTTTCTTATGATGAAGCATTTGATTTCTTAACAACTGCTACATATTCTCGTGCACAATTATCTGAAAATGAGGAGATAAGCTATGTACATTATGGCGATATTCATACAAAGTGCTTACATTTTTTAGATTTCGATAAAATCATTCTTCCAACTATTAAGAATGAACTTCGAAAGAGTTATCCACTACTTAAAGATGGCGATGTCATAATAGTTGATGCATCCGAAGATTATGAAGGTGTGGGAAAAAGTGTAGAGGTTAAAAATCTAAGAAGTCGAAAAGCAATATCTGGTTTACACACTTTTTTGTTAAGAGATAATAATGAATCTATTGCCAGAGGGTTTAAAGGATATATTCACTCCAACAAGCTGGTGAAAAAGCAGATGGATACTTTGGCAACAGGTTTAAAAGTATATGGCGTTTCAAAAACAAATCTGAAAAAAATTCTTATTCCTCTCCCCCCAACCGAAGAAGAGCAATCTGCTATTGCAACTGCGTTAAATGATGCCGATGAGCTGATTAACTCCTTTGAAAAGCTTATTGCCAAAAAGCGAATGATTAAACAAGGTGCAATGCAGGAATTGTTGAAACCGAAAGATGGATGGGAAAAGAAGAAATTAGGAGAGATTGGAGATTTTAAGAATGGGATAAATAAAAGTAGCGAAGATTTTGGATTTGGTTATCCATTTGTTAACCTGTTAGATGTTTTTGGAAAAACAAAAATCAATTCAAATTCACATCTAGATTTAATTAACGCAAATGAAAGTGATAGGAAGAATTATGAATTAAGGGAAGGAGATGTACTTTTTATACGTTCATCTGTTAAACCAGAAGGAGTTGGGCTTACTGTTTTAATTGAAAAAAATCTTGTGAATACAGTATTTAGTGGATTTATAATAAGGTTTAGAGATAAAGGTTTTCTATCTAATGAATTTAAAGAGCATTGCTTTTTATCTTCTGATTTCAGAAATCGCTTAATTGCAAATAGTACAGTAAGTGCCAATACTAACATTAATCAGGATGCATTAAAAAATCTAGATTTGTTCTTCCCAAAAAGCAAAACCGAGCAAACACACATTTCCCAAATTCTCTCCGATATGGATATAGAAATTGAAGGTTTAGAAAAAAAATTAGCGAAATACAAAATGCTTAAACAAGGCATGATGCAAAATTTATTAACTGGTAAAATAAGGTTAGTATAAGATGAATAAATTAATTACACGAAATATCTGGGGAACTCTTTCAGGACGTGCAAGAAAGACCAAAACAAATTCCCATATTGCAGTCGCATACTTTGGCAAGGGTGGTGCTAAATTACTTCCGTTACGTAAAGGCAGTGTTTTGCTTGTTGATGCCAGTGAGTCAACTGTAAAATGTGGTCAAACATGCCCTGCTGAGTTGCTTAAACTATATTACAAAGGCGTTAATATTTATTCAAGAGCCAATTTACACGCCAAAATTTATGTTCTTGGGAATGTTCTTTATGTTGGTTCTGCAAATGTATCACATCATTCAAAAAGAACTCTAAAAGAAGTATTATACAGAACAACTGATGTACAATCGGTGAAAGATGCTAGGGAGTTTATATTATCTTTTTGTCACGTCTCGTTGGGTGATGGAAAGCTAAAGAAACTTCAGAAATTATATCGTCCTCCACATTTTAAAGGTACTAAGAGCATTAAACACAGAACAACTTCTAGTAAGAATACAGAATATCCACTGTTCACTGTTCAATTACAACCGTATGATTTTAATGATGAAGAACAGAAACATTCTGATAAGGGTAATGCTGAGTTAAAAAGTATTAGTAGAAAAAAGTCACTTCATGAAGTGGATGAATTTATTGTGGAAGGTACTTGCAACCCTAAAAAAAATGATTATATAGTTCAGGTTGATAAGGAAGGGAAAGATTACTTTGTCAGCCCAGTAGGTCAGCTAATTCACAAACATGGCTGGTATGCAGGTGATGTAAAAAAGACTTTATGTTATGTGGAACTTCCAAATAAGTACAGAAAGAACT
>JAIOIK010000013.1 GCA_019912545.1 Ignavibacteria bacterium
AAGAATACATTAGATTTTACAACCAAGAAAGAATACAACAAAAACTAAATAATCTCTCTCCAATATCATACAAGTTAAAGGAGAAAACACTCAACCTATCCCATTAAGAAATGGTACCCCTTTCGGGGTTCAGTGCAGAAAGGAGAGGGGTGCAGGTGGATGACGGGAAGATATAGATCCCTGCTTTCGCAGGGATGACAATAAGACTGGATCCCCGCCAACGCGGGGATAACAGAAGAAATAAAATGAAAAAGATAACAAGAATACTGATAGCTGCCGCATCCCTTGCAATGATAACAGCATTTTTCACTCCGATATGGATGATAGATCTTGAAGCGCCGCAATACCCCGAAGGCCTTGGAATGAAGATATGGATAAATAAAATTACAGGTGATCTGAACACAATAAACGGACTTAACCATTACATTGGAATGAAAAAGATCGAACCCGATTCAATCAAAGAGCTTTCAATTATGCCCTATGCACTTGGATTTCTGATAGCTGCCGGAGTGTTGACTGGAATTACAGGAAGAAGTAAAATTTTTACTGCATGGGTGGTTATTTTTATACTTGCAGGTGTAGCAGGCGGAGTTGATTTTTATATGTGGGAATATGACTATGGACACAACCTGGACCCAACTGCTGCAATAATAGTGCCAGGCATGAGCTACCAGCCTCCATTGATCGGAAGCAAGCAATTGCTGAACTTTGTAGCGAATTCATATCCCGATATCGGCGGGTGGGTAGTCATAGGCACAGGCTTTATGGGGCTATTACTTCTGGTTTACGAAAAGAAATATAATAAACAGTTAAAGAGTAAGATCAAAAATGAAACAGTTAAAGCTAAAAATACTGCTGGCAGTAATGCTAACAGCAGGGTTCTCGTGCAGCACTGAGCCTGAGGACATAAATTTTTCGGGTGACCAGTGTTCGCTTTGCAAAATGAACATTTCCGATACAAAATTCGGCGCAGAGATAGTCACAAAAAAAGGAAAGATCTACAAATATGATGCTGTTGAATGTATGATGAATGCGCTCAGTCTTGGAAATGTTGCATATGATGATGCAGCGGGATTCTACACGATCGATGCTTCACATCCAAAACATTTAACCGATGCCGTAAATGCGGCTTATCTTATCAGCGAAAAGCTTCCGAGTCCGATGGGCGCGAACTTAACGGCATTTGGTAAAAAAAGCGACGCTGAATCAAAACAGAAAGAATTCGGCGGTGAAGTACAATCATGGAATGATTTGCTGCTGAAGTTTAAGGTCAAGTAGAAAGTTTAAAAAATTAAAAAGTTCATTAAAGAAACGGGAGAGGAAAGCAAAGTAGCTGCAGATTACAGGTTGTCCCGCGAAGCGGGATTTGGTTCAAGCATAGCTTGAATTCAACAGGTATCGGGAAACAAGTTGCAAGTTGAAAGATTCAAGTTTGAGCTTAGAAGATTGTTAAAATTTAAAATTGAAAAGAATATATTACATACTGATAATCCTTGCAATAGCTAATATAAATATATGCAGTAAAGATATTATTGTTAGACCGGGCGGGAGCATTAAGTCTGTAGTTGAAAGCTCTGAGGCTGGCGACAGGGTAATTGTTAAAGAAGGGTTTTACAAAGAGTACGAGATAGTTATCAACAAATCCATAGAGCTTATCGGTGAAGGCAATCCGACAATTGATGGAATATCAAAAGGCGAAATTATTGTAATACGCGCAGACAGCGTAACGGTTAAGGGATTTTACGTGAACAATTCGGGATTCAGCGGAATGCGCGATTATGCAGCTATCAGGGTGGAAAACAGCAGGTATTGTACCATCAGCGCAAACAAGCTGGTGAATAATTACTTCGGGATATACCTTGCCGGATGTAATGACTGCACGGTGATATACAACGAAGCGATGAGCAATGCAATATCAGAAAGTTCTTCAGGTAATGGTATTCATTTATGGAAGTGCAGTAATATTTCAATACTTAACAATACCATTACAGGGCACAGAGACGGAATTTATTTTGAGTTTGTAACTTCAAGCCTGGTGCAGAATAATTCCACTTTCAGGAATATAAGGTACGGACTGCATTTTATGTTCTCTAATGGGTGTGATTATGAAAATAATGTATTCACCGAAAACGGCGCAGGTGTTGCCGTAATGTACACAAAAAATGTTAAGATGATAAATAACCGCTTTGAAAACAACTGGGGAGCCAACTCCTACGGCCTGCTGCTTAAAGATATTTCAGACAGTTTCATTTACCGCAACACGTTTGCAGGCAATACAGCGGGAGTTTATTCCGAAGGCGTAACCAGGCTGAATATTGTGAATAATAATTTTACTGCAAACGGTTATGCTTTAAAGATACTGGGTAACTGCACTGATGATACTATCAAAAACAATAATTTTGCGGGAAACACTTTTGATGTGACAACAAACAGTTCACGCAACAGCAACTTTTTTGCAGGCAATTACTGGGATAAATACAAAGGATATGATCTTGATAAAGACGGCACGGGCGATGTTTCTTACAGGCCGGTTAATCTTTTCAGCAAGATTGTTGAAGAGACTCCGGAATCGGTTTTTCTGCTGAGGAGTTTCATTGTTGACCTGCTTGATGCTGCGGAAAAAGTTGTGCCTGTGTTTATACCCGAGACGCTGATCGATGATGAGCCGAGTATGGAGAGGGTGGATTGAAGTTTGATTTCGGATTTCGGATTGGTGATTGCGGATCATGTATTTTTCAGGATTTCTTTGTGTGGCGTTATTTGCCATAGCAATCAGTTAAAAAGATTAAGATGATAAAAATAAAAGATCTGAAGAAGAAGTTTGGAAAGAATGAGGCACTGAAGGGGGTTACTCTTGAGCTTGGTGAAGGGAAAGTTATTGCCATTATGGGGCCGAACGGTTCTGGAAAAACCACTTTGCTCAAATGCATATTGGGACTGGTTAAGGCGGATTCAGGCGACATATATGTAAACGACTGCCATATAAACGGCGAGTGTGAGTATAGAAAAAACGTAGGCTATATGCCGCAGTATTCGTGTTTCCCGGAGAACCTTAAGGTTAAAGAAGTTATGGCGATGATTAAGGATATCAGGGGCAATCACTGCGTTTATGATGAAGAACTGTTAAGCAGCCTTAAGATTAGCGAAATGAATGATAAGCAGATTGGGACGCTCTCAGGCGGGATGAAGCAAAGAGTAAGCTGTGCGGCTGCGTTTTTGTTTGGCGGAAGTATAATTATTCTGGACGAGCCCACTGCGGGGCTTGACCCGGTATCAAGCGAACTGGTGAAGAATAAAATTGCCGCAGAAAAAGAAAAAGGAAAGCTTGTGATAATAACTTCTCACATAGTAAGCGAAGTGGAATCTCTTGCCGATAGCATTATTTATATGCTTGATGGGAGAATATATTTTGAAGGCACTAAGGAATCTATGTACACACAGACAGGCGAGGCAGATCTGAATAAAGCGCTGGCGGTTTTGATAGAAAGGAACCGAAGTAATGAAAAAGGTTAATCACTTAACGAAAAGCAATAATGTAACTAACTTCCTCGTGCCGAGAAAAGGAATCCGGATGAATTATTCGTTTTTAAGTATAATCTTCTCAGCAGGATTGCTTCAATACTCTATTCGGGGCACGAGATGAGGCAATTAAAATGACAACACTTAAGATATTAAAATACGTTTTGTATGATGTACTCAGGAGCAAGATGATAATCATTTATACTGTCCTGTTATTCTTAATTACATTTGGAATAATTTACACCGGAAGAGATGTTTCAAAGGCTGTCATCAGTCTGCTTAATGTAGTATTACTTGTTGTTCCTCTTATCAGCATCATTTTCGGGACGATACATTTTTACAACTCAAAGGAATTCATGGAAATGCTTCTTGCAATGCCCGTCAAGAGAAAAAGCATTTTCTGGGCAGAGTATGCAGGGCTATCCATAGCGCTATCACTTGGATTCATAGCCGGCGTTGGGTTGCCACTATTGATCTACGGCGGAGATTTAAGCTCGCTTTACCTGATAATAGCGGGAGTACTGCTTACATTCATATTTATATCGCTTGCTTTTTTAGCATCAGTATTAAATAAGGATAAAGCCAAAGGTATCGGCATGGCGCTTGTGATATGGTTCTACATGGCGGTGATATTTGATGCGCTTGTTCTGCTATTCTATTATATGTTCAGCTCATACCCGCTGCAGAAAGCCACGATAGTTATATCAGCTTTAAACCCGGTTGATCTCGCGAGGATCCTAATATTGCTAAAACTTGATATCAGTGCGCTGATGGGATATACGGGAGCTACGCTGCATAATTTCTTTGGTTCTGCTTTCGGTGTGATGTTTGCGCTTGGTTTTTTAATGATATGGGCGGCAGGCCCGACAATGCTTGCGCTTAGAGTGTTTAACAGGAAGAATTTTTGAGTACGGCAAAATTTCCGGGACCTTGTCGAATGGAATTGCGCTTCGACGGAGTTTATCCCGTGCTTGCTACGGGGCTCAGCGCGACATTCTGTAAAACATGTGTCAGGTCTGAGGACCTGACACAACCAACCCACCCCGTCTCGCCATAGGCAAGCCACCCCTGCCTGCTCCAAAGGAGCTCCTTCGGAGCAGACCTGTCCGGCTAAGACGGAAGGCAGGCCTCCGTAAGAGGCGAATATTATCCTTACACTCCCAAATTTCAAGTAAATTGAAGTGTCGATTTGCAGAAGGACTCTGCATAGACTACAAAGTTCACTCTGAAACGGGGGAGATTTTAAAATGGAAGGGCAGGGAAATCTTTAGTATTATTGTAATTATACTTCCGCCTTCATGCATTTCGTGAAGGAGGAAAAACATCAAATACTACCAAGATGATCCTGAAATATATGCTTCTTCTGCTGATGTACTTCGTTACTCTTACAGCTTACTCTCAATCCGAAATTGACACTATCTGGAAAGGTGCTATTGACGTAATCGGCACAAAAATAGGATTTACTGTTAAGTTTGTGACAGCTTCGGGTGTAACAAGGGCTACAATGGATATACCCGAGCAGAGCGCAATGGGAATTGAGCTGAACAAAGTGTCATTCAAGAATCCGAAAGTGCATTTTGAGCTGCCTTCATCAAACGGAATAGCCGAGTTTGAGGGGCTGTATTATGGTGATTCTATAGGCGGGACTTTTCTGCAGGGCGGTATTGCAGGAAGATTCAGTTTGGTAAAAGGAGAGTTGAAAACCGAACAGACCATTACGGATCCATCAACACTCACTTATAACGCAGAGGAAATAAGTTTCAGTAATGACGGCAATACGTTTTCAGGAACATTAACATATCCCAAAACAGGGGAAAACTTTCCGGCAGTGGTTATGATAACAGGCAGCGGAGCGCAAAACAGGGATGAAGAAATTTTCGGATTTAAGATATTCGGCATAATCGCAGATCACTTAACCAAAAACGGAATTGCAGTCCTGCGTTATGATGACAGGGGAACGGGGAAATCGAAAGGGAAAACAGTATCTGAATCAACCACTGAAGATTTTGCAGGTGATGTTGGTGCTGCGGTTGATTTTCTTAAGACGCGCCCGGAAATTGATGCAGGGAAGATCGGGCTCTTTGGGCATAGCGAGGGCGGAGTAGTTGGGCCGCTGACTGCTTCAAAGAGAAGCGACATTGCTTTCCTTGTTTTGATGGCAGGCACGGGGGTAAAAGGAGTTGATATAATTAAAGAACAGTCAAAGCTGATAATGAAGGCCGAAAACGCCACTGATAATGATGTTGAAGGATATGTTATGATGATTGATATGATTTATGAAACCCTGAAGAAAGAGGGCAATATTAACGAGCTTGAAAGTCAATTGGAGCAGAACGTTAAAGACAGCTATGATAAAATGAGTGCAGAGGAAAAAAAAGCTATCAAAGATAAAGATGCGTGGGTTAAGGAAACTGTCAGCAGCACAATCTTACAGTTCAACAATAAATGGATGAAATTTTTCTTAAGCTATGATCCGGTTCCGGCGCTGACCAAGATCAAAGTACCTGTACTTGTTTTATTTGGTGAGAAAGATCTCCAGGTCCCGCCAAAGCAAAGCCAGAAATTTATTGAAGATGCGTTAAGAAGCGGCGGCAATAATGATTTTTTAGTAAAAGTCTTCCCGAATGCAAATCATTTATTCCAGGAGGCAGGTACGGGGAGTCCGAACGAGTATGCGCAGCTGCCAAAGGCATTTGTGCCTGGGTTTTTGGATGATATAAGTGAATGGATTTTGCAAAAAGTGAAATAGTAAAATGGCGAAATGGTGAAATAAAGTAGATTGTCCCGCCACGGCGGGATTTCGCCTGCGGCTCAAAGTGTTTTGAGTGCTCAAAGTGCATTGTGTGTTGAATATGACAAACATACTTCAAATCATATAGAATTAGCCTGAAGAAATGATTATTTTTGGAAGATGAATGAAAAAATAAAAAGTATTATTGAAGCTAACCTTAAAGGCTACGGACTTGAAAAGATAATCCTTTTCGGTTCCAGGGCAAGGGGTGATGGAGATGCCGATAGTGATTATGATATTCTGGCTATCATAAAAGAAGAACTTGACTGGACGCTAAGAGAAAATATTTGTTCAAAGATCAGGAAAGATATGGCTAAGCTCGATATAAATGTTGACATTTTAGTCAGGTCCGAAAAATATATTGGAGAAGCCAGGTTTGAAGAAGGAAATGTCATTCATGAGGCAATTGAAGAAGGAACAGAAATATGAATGACGGCCGGGTAGAAAAATGGCTGATATCTGCAAACAACGATTTTATTGCGGCGGGAAATCTTTTGTTTGTAACCAAGGAAAAGATTGTAACTAATGTAATTTGTTATTTGTGCCAGCAATCCGCAGAGAAGTTCCTTAAAGCATACCTGCTGAATAATAGAGAACCATTTCCTAGAACACATAACCTTGAATTATTAATCGAGAAATACAGGAAAGCAGATCAGACATTTCCCGATTTGGATATAGGCAGACTTACATCATATAATATTTCTATGAGATACCCCGATGAATTCAGAATTCCAACACTTGAAGAAGCTCAGGTAAGCTATGAAACTTCAAGAATTGTACGGGGCGAGATCTTGCTTAGGTTAAAGATCGCTGAAAATGAAATCACGTTGTTTAATTAATCATCCTTACAGTATATTAAATGGATAGACCACGTTTAGCGGCAATAGATATCGGGACGAATTCATTTCATCTTATTATAGTTGAAGTGGATACCAATACCGGCAAGTTTAACATACTTGGCCGCGAGAAGGAAAGTGTGCGGCTTGGCTCGGGTTCAAAAGATATGAAGTTCCTTGGTGAAGATGCTATGAACAGGGGAATCGAAGCACTTAAAAAGTTCTCAAGCCTGGCGGAATCAGCCGGGGCGCAGGTGCGGGCTATTGCAACAAGCGCGGTTAGGGAGGCAGTCAACCAGCAGGAATTTATAATGCGCGCAAGAGTTGAAGCTGGCATAAGAGTGGAAGTTGCCTCAGGGGTTGAAGAAGCAAGGTATATTTATCTCGGCATACTGCAATCAGTACCCGTGTTTGATAAACGGATACTTATGATTGATATCGGCGGCGGAAGCACGGAGTTCTTGATCGGAGAGGGTCGCGACATTCACTACGATAACTCGCTTAAGCTTGGAGCGATCAGGTTGACCGAAAGATTTTTTGGTGATAAAGATACCGATAGCAAATCGGTTAAAGCCTGCAGGGCGTATATATCGGGATTCATGGCCTCAGTAACCCGCCAAAGCGCTAAGCATAAGTATGATATTGCTGTGGGATCATCGGGTACTATACTGAATATTGCATCCATGATAAATCTGAAGCGCGGCGGAAACGTAGAAACAAGGCTGAACAATTTTGTTTTTTCTAAAAGCGAGCTTTATGAAGTTGTAAATGAAATTGTTGAGGCAAAGAGTTTAAAGCAAAAACTGAAAATTCCGGGACTAGACCCGGCGCGCGCTGATATAATAACCGCAGGTGCGTTATTGCTTGAGCAGATATTCAAAGAGCTGAAGATAAAGGAAATGATGATAAGCGAGTATGCTTTGCGTGAAGGAATTATTCTTGATACGATAGAAAAGAAATTTATACTCAAAGATGAAGATCACCTGGGCAATTTAAGGTATAACAGCGTGATGCATGTTGCTGAAAATTTCAGAATAGAAAAGGAACATTCAGCACATGTTACCGGACTGGCGTTAAAGATATTTGACCTGACGAAGAAACTGCATAAGCTTGGGAATATTGAAAGGGAGTACCTTGAGGCTGCGACGATTCTGCATGAGGTTGGTGGATTTGTTTCGCACTCCCAGCATCACAGGCATTCATACTATATAATACGCAATGCTGAAATGCTTGGATTCACCGAAAATGAGAAGGAAATTATTGCCAATGTTGCGCGCTATCACAGGAAGTCACACCCTAAGGCAAAGCATGCGGATTATGTGAAGCTCAGCGCAGAAGACCAGCTAGTGATACGCAAGCTTGCAGCAATCTTAAGGGTTGCCGATGGACTCGACAGATCGCATACTTCATCAATAAAAGAAATTGAGTGTACAATTGTAGATAAGCGTATTGTATTTACGTTGCACGGAGATGAAGCGAATATTGAACTTGAAAAGTGGGGCGCAGAGAGCAAGAAGCAGTTGTTTGAGGAAGTGTTTGGTGTTGAGGTGGTGTTTGTGTAGTGACAAACCTATGTGTTTGTCAATGTTTTGTTTTTAGGGACGACACGCAGGTCGTTTTCTATGGGTTGAAATTTTCTGGATTATTCTTTTCTCATTCCCATTTTAAAGGATTATACAAAATATAATTCCTGATGTTTTCTAATTCTTTTTCATTTCTTATAATCCTGTCATAAAAAGATCTCTGCCAAAGGTGCTTGTCAAACGGAGGATAAATATTTTCTTTTACTCCGCGTATGTATTCATTGGTTGTCATTGTTTTAAACCATTGAATAACCCTGGATAGAGAAATGCGAGTTTGTTTTTCTGAATTACCTGGAACGATTCTATCCGGTACGACACGCAGGTCGTCGGGTACTGGTTTGTTTTCAGGGACGACACGCAGGTCGTCCCCTACAAGATGTTCGTTGAAGAGAAAAATTATGCCGTGTATATGATTTGGCATAATGATGAATTGGTCAAGAACTATTTCGGGGAATTTGTCATCTAGTTCCCCCCACCATTTACTGATCATTGTTCCCGAGGCTGATAAAACAGATTCCTCATTTTTGATCTCAGCAAACAGATGGTGATGATTGTGTACACAAATAGTTACAAAATACCCGTTGTTTGATGAATAGTCAAAACCTTTAAGTCGATTTCGTTTTCTGAACTTCATAGACGACAATCAATATTCAACTTTCTCCAGAAACAAGCCTGATGGCGGGGCGGTGTATTCGGCGGGATTGAAAACCTCACCCCCGGCCCCTCTCCTGGGAGGAGAGGGGAGTAAAAGAGATTGAATGCTGCTACTTGATATATTTCCTCGACCGACTTCTGCGAGTGTGCCGACAATACGGCGGACCATTTTCCATAAAAAATGCGAGGCTTTTATGCGGATATAGATCTTGTTCTCATCATCAGTTACTTCAATTGATTCTACAAGACTTTTGGTTGATTTATCCTCAGGTGACTTCTCGGCAAAGGTTTTGAAATCATGCATACCCTCAAACAACTCAGAGGCTTCCTTCATTTTCTTTACATCCAGCCTGTCTTTTATCCACCACACAAATCGCTTTTCAAATGCTGTTCGGCGTTTTGAAATTACGTACAAGTATTGTCTTGATTTTGCATCATGCCTTGCGTGAAAATTCAGTGCAGCTTTTTCAATTTCAAGTATATTGATATCGGAGGGAAGCACGTCGTTGAGCTTCATCTTAAGTATTTCGGGGGCGAGCATTGTTTCGCACTCCAGGTGAGCAACCTGCTCAAGGGCATGCACTCCCGCATCCGTGCGCCCTGAGCCCTGAAGATCTGCAAACCGGTTAGTGCCTTTGTTGCTCCTAAAGACTTCATGTATGGCCTTTATTATCGTGCCCTGGACAGTTTTTATTTTTGTTTCATTTGGCTGTTTCTGCCAGCCGGAGTAATTTGCGCCGGCATATTCGAGATATATTTTGAATTTCATAGTCGTTAATACAAAGATACGGAGAGTTAAGTGAAGTTAAATTGCAATTTTTGATATGTTAATGATGTTCTATGTACACGACACTAAAGATGATGGATAGGAGATCTCAATTAGGATTTAATTCTGAAATTGTTTTAACATAATGAATAAAGCAAATAATCTTTTTTTTGTGGCGTCAGATATTCATCTGACGCACGTCAGGTAAATACCTGACGTTACAATAAAAGATATCTATTAAACATGTGATTTTTTACACTCATATCGCTTTTAATATCATGTAATGAGAATGATGTTTAAAAAAAAGAGAGGGCACTATTACCCTTTCAGCGATCTTGAAAAACAGAAAAAATCTTACTCACCAAAGTTTCTAAGAGACGGTGCAATTCTTTGTCCGCCAGTATTACCGGGGGCGCCCACTCTTTTTTGCGGATTTGGTTTTTTGGGTGTATCGTCATTATCACATGAGCCTCCCGAAAGCGCGTTTGAAGAACAATTCCACCAGTCTTTAACATAATTCAAATGCTTATTGATCCAGCTGGTTTTCTTTACGACATTTGTCGGGTTCTTGATGGAGTACATTGCATCGCTCTGGTGTTTATCGCTGTTAAAGCCATCTGTAAGATTTGATTCCGAGCCCTTGCCGGGATTATTAGAATCTTTTTTATATTTTGAAATTTTTTTAAAGAAATCGTTAGCGGTCGCCAATCGGGCATTATATAAAGCCGAAGAAGGATCCTGTGGATAGCTCTTAAACTCAGTAACATTTTTCAGCTCTTTGCCGTCACCCCTTATCATCCAGCCGAAGTTTTCAATTAGCTCTTCCTCACCGGGATTTGCACCTGTATATTTAACAGATTTAAATCTGTAAACGGGATAGAATTTTCCGTCATCAGCTTTAAGTACATCGCTTCCCGGTTCATCCATGAAAACGATATCTATTTTGTTCCCGTCTTTTTCAAACTGTGTAATTCTGTTTAATGCATCTCTTTGAATATTGACAGACTCCGGTCGATAAAGTTCAAGAACAGACCTTCTATATCCATCGGGCATTAACCTCATAAAGAAACCATCACCAATATAAGCCCAGTTACCCGGGTTTACCTGCTTTTTTAACATGCTTGAAGGCGGATCACCCGGTAAAACCGCCATTTGTTCAATTTCTTCAAATGAACTGGATGGGTCGGTAATTTTGCCTCTTAGATCTTTATAAAATTTTGCTGTGGATTTCATTTCATCAGGCAGGAGATCCAGAGGAATATCGCTTATACCCACACTCAGGCGTGCGATCTCGGTATCGCTCAGCAGCGGGCGAACCCTTAATTGAAGTGCCGGATCAAGATCAGTAAATTTAGCGCCGTAAATAATTGACCATAGCAAAAGCTGGATATCTTTTTGAGCAATATCAGAATGATCGGCAGACCGCGTGAGGATACCGGTAACAATGTCATCAAGTTTGCCTTTTATGGGAGCGATCAAATGTCCGCTACCTTTTGTGGGGCCATGCGTTCCGGCTTTAAGGCAGTAACTCTGGACTGTCATCCTGTAAAATCCGGGGCCAAGCTCTGAATTATAGTTTGCCGGTTCAACGGGATCTACATATCCTTCAATATCATCGATCCAGAATGCAGTTGGATATGCATCATCAATCGAAGTAGTGATATTTTTTTCTTCAAGTAATTCCGGAGCCGCAGTTTTTTTGATCAGATCATCTAACTGGGCATTGATGAACATTGGAGTAAGGAAAAGAATTGCTAAAAGTAATTTTGAAAACATAACACGCCTCCTCTAATCTTTATTATATTTATGCAAGATAACAAAAAATTTCGATTATAATAATAAAGACAAGAGGCACCAAAATCAGATTATGCAAATATGATGATTATTATGACTAAAACTAAAAATTGTTACTCTTTTCCTAAGAGTTCTGCACTTTTCTGCCAAAAAGGATTTTATCCAGACTGTACTTACCTGCTCCAAGGAATATCAACGCCATGAATACTGAAAACATTTCCATCGGGTAGATAACCCTTGCCCAGGAATCGAGCTTCATCAAATGCTGTGATGATGCAATTACCATTGTAAAAGCCATGAATGCCGCAGCGGGACGGGTGAATAAGCCGAATATTAATAATATTCCGCCGCCGAACTCGGAAGCTGATGCCATGAATCCCCAAAATGCAGGCGCGAATGTAATACCGATATTTGCCATAGCTCCGCCGATCTTAGTCCACATTTCCGGGCCGCCGAAAATTTTGTTCCAGCCATGAGTAAAAACAAATGCTATGCCGATGCCGACTCTTAGTATTAATATACCTGCATCAGAGTGTTTAGAAAGAAAATTTTTGATCATGTAAATTGATGGTTTGGTTAGTGAAAGTTGTTAGAAGGTGTAACCGGAATAATGGGGTTTTGGTTTCAGGCTTACAACTGGGTACGAATACAGTTAACAGATAAGTTCGATGGCATGACGCAATCATTTAATCCTTTATTTATGTACTTTTTGTCTTGATACAAAAAGTACCAAAAAAATCAAGGCTGATGAAAATTACCTAAAATTATCTTCGCCTTACAGGAAAATAACTCGTTCCGTCTATCGCCGGAACTCAGACACATTTTCCTGCGCTGTTTCTGCTCGATAATTTTCAAACGGCAATTTTCATAGGCCGTTAAAAATAAAAAAGCCATATCCGGTTGCAGAGTCTTTCTGCGAAGTGACACTGCAAAACTTTGAAAACCCACCCTCTACGAGTCTTCGACTCGAAGAGTCGTAGACCGTCTTTGCCTTCCGTCAGTGGCCGGACAGGTCTGCAAATCCACCCCTGCCTGCCCCTGTCCGCTTGGACGGAAGGCACCCCTCCGTTGGAGGGGAATTGGCAATTGCATATTTCTAATAATTCAACATTGACGCAGTCAATGCACTCTAAAGAAAAGCATTTGGCTATTGGATTATTTTATGTTGGAATGTGTTAACAGGGTATCGTTTACTAAGAAGAAGTTCAGGCCTTTAGAGCTATCGGTTGATACAAGAACATTACGGTAATTGCTTCCAATGTAATATACAACATTGTGAGAGCCGGGAGTGAGCTTGATCGTTTTGGTTATGAAGTTATCTATATCGTTTTCGCTCATAACCGTGCTTTTGGGAATAACAACAAGCCTATCTACCTGTACAAAGATTTCTTTCCCGAAAACCGATCTATCGATACGCACTTCATATTCCGTCTGCTGTTTATTCACCTGGGTTTTTATAATATCGCTTAGTGCGTTTTCGCAAGCGCTCCACTCCTTACTCCATGATTTTTCTATAAAGCTTTGGCCTGAATTTGATATTGATGCTCCGCGGCTTTTGCCCCAGCGAAGGTTGATCGTCTCGCCGCCTCGATCGTAAACCTGCTCAATCTTTGTTTCGATACTTCCGAAATCATTTTTTACAAATACATTATACAGATCGTCGAGCTCTTTACCCGAAAGTTTAAAATATATCTTACTGATAGCTCCGCCATCGTTTATCAAATAATAGCAGCTATCACCGGAAATATACAGGTCTTCGTAGTAATACATCATGCCGCCGCTCATTGCAAGCTGGAATGAAATATTATCAGGCCGTTTATCGGGCAGTTCATCATTGCCGGTACTTTTAGCACAAAGGAATCCTGTTGCTGCAAAACAAATACACAATACTGTTAATGATAAAATTTTCATTTTCAATTTTACAAAATTTATACTTAATTGTATTACTTGTTTCACCCCTGTAATGTTCCGGATATTGAATGGCTTCAAAGAGATGCGTTTAAAGTAAAAATAATTATAAATTATGAATAAAACAGAGCATTATATAAGCATACTGGCCCTTGAAAAACATCCTGAAGGCGGGTGGTTTAAAGAGGTTTACAGGTCAAATGAGCTGATCAAAGCGGAGCACCTGCCGGCAAGATTCAACGGACACAGGTACCACTCAACTTCGATTTACTTTCTTTTGACAGGAGATACGTTTTCTGCGTTGCACAGAATTAAATCCGATGAGCTCTGGCATTTTTATGACGGGTCACCGGTAACAATACATATGATAGACGAGAAAGGAAATTATTCAACTGTTCGGCTGGGGCGGGATGTTGAGCAGGGCGAAGTTTTTCAATTCGCGGTACCTGCGGGAGCGTGGTTTGGTGCAACTGTTGATGATGCTGATTCATTTACACTTGTTGGCTGTACTGTCGCGCCGGGGTTTCATTTTGATGATTTTGAGTTAGCAAATCGTGATAGGCTTATGAAGCGTTTTCCGCAGCATAAAGAGGTCATTGGGAGATTGACGAGAATTTAACAAAAAAAGTTTAATGCGGCTGAGCAAAACAAGTTATTTCAGCCGTATTAAACTCATACAGGAGGATGTTAAAACTATTCTAAGTTACATTTCCAGATTCTTTTCATCTTCTTTGAAATGAATTGAATAGAGATCTTTTCTTCTATCCTGCCAATTAAGAACGCTGCCAAGTTTTTGCTGACGTTTTATAAGGTTTACATCAAGATCATGAAAGATAAGTGTTTCAATATTTGGCGAACATTCAGCCGCAATGCCGTCTCTTTCAAACGGAATATCTGAGGGTGTTAGAATTGCTGATTGAGCATAATGTATATCCAGGTTTTCAACCGCAGGGATATTTCCCACACAGCCTGCAATAACTGTATAAACCTGGTTTTCAACACATCTTGCGTGCGCGCAATACCTTACTCTTAAATAGGCTGATCTTTCATCGGTATTAAAAGGTACAAAAATTATGTTCGCTCCCTTTTCAACAGCTATTCTGGATAGTTCAGGGAATTCAATATCATAACAAATTAATATCGCAATTTTACCTTTATCCGTATCAAAAACTTCTACTTTGTTACCGGGTTTAACGCCCCACCATTTACGCTCACTTGGAGTTATATGAATTTTATACTGTTTGCCGATTGTTCCGTCACGTCTGAAGAGATAAGAAATATTAAAAAGATCATTTCCTTCAAGTGTAAAGTGTGAACCGCCGATTATATTAATATTATATTTTATAGCAAGTTTTGTAAAGACCTGGAGATATTTAGGGGTATATTCAGAAAGTCTCCGCATAGCTATTCCGGGGCGTTCGGGTTTCATAAACGAAAGGAGCTGAGTTGTAAACATTTCCGGGAATAAAATGAAATCGCACCTGTAATCAGAGGCTACATCAATGAAATACTCACAATATTTTGCGAAATCTTTAAAATCTTTTAATTGACGCATAAGATATTGTATAGCGCAAACCCTTACATACTCAGGTTTATTGCTGAATGACTTTGATGAATGAGGATCGTAATCAATGTTAGTCCACTCAAGATAAGTCGCATATCCCATAGATTCCTTATCTGATGGCAGGTAATCAGGGATAAGTCTTATAAGAACAAAGTTGTTCGAGATTTGCGGAGTCAGAACAGGATCAATCAGCTCTTTAGAAACAACTTTTTCAATATACTCTCTGGCGCTCATTTTTGAGGAGTGTCTTGCGTACCCGGGAATTCTCCCTCCAATAACAATCCTTTTTAAATTGAAACTACGGGCGATCTTCTTTCTTTCATTGTATAGCCTTCTTGAAAGTTTCAGTCCCCTGAAATCAGGGGACGTCATAATTTCTATACCGTACAGGGTATCTCCATTTACATCGTGATTGGTAATGAATCCACCATTGGTGATTTCGTTCCAGTTATGAACAGAAGAATACTCATCAAAATTAAGGATCATGCAGGAAGCAGAAGCAATGATCTTTCCGTCATATTCAACGCATACCTGCCCTTCGGGAAACACCGTAACAAGACTTTTGAATTGTTCGGGTGACCATGGTTTCATTTTAGGGAAACACTTCTTTTGCAGAAACGTTATGGCTTCATAATCCTTAATTTCAAGGAGTCTTATCTTCAGTTTTTTTTCGAACTGTTTCAGGTTTAATTCACTCATGGATCATCTCCCTATGGTTAGTATCTTAATATCATGGCGATTCTGCCATATTTTTCAAGTGAATTATTATCAAAGAATACAACATTACCGCCTTTAGAAACAACACTTTCAATCAGTTCATCAATAATGTCTTCTGTTCCGCCTTCTACAAACTTTTCGGTCATCTCAACATGATTATCTTTGATAATTCCGGAAACAGCAAAATTAATTTCAACCAGCAAAATCAAACCCCGGCCCTCATTTGCCAGATTCCATATTTCCTGTATGCCAGCAGCAAATTTTTTCGCGCTTACGGCAGTATCAATTTTTTTGATTACTTCATTTCTAATTTCAGCAAAACCTTTCTTGGCTTCAGGCCAAATTATCTTAGAAAGTTCCGAGGGTGAAGAAAAACCGTAGTTCCCTGTAATCTCGGCTATTACCTGAATATTTGAGGCGCAAATTTCTCTGAAAAAAGATACTTGTTTTTCTGTACCGCAAATCACAACAGATGCCGGGTTACCGTTGTTTAATTCTTTCAGAATTTTCATGGTATCCCGCAGATGATTTTTAAGTCGTTCTTCGTTTTCCCTGATTCTATCATTGAAGGAAGCATCAGGAAAATTTCCATCTTTAATATCGTGGACTATGTTTTTAAGAGGAAGTAATTTATGAACCGCTTCTTTAACTTTTTCTCTTTCACAATTAAATATACGCGTATTTTTATCATCTAATACCACGGCGAAATACGGCTGCGTTCTGTTGAGTCCGAAAATAAGGTCGCGGGTAATAAAATTAGCATCAATAATAACTCTTTCTTTAACCGGAAAACTGAATGTAAATTTATAATAACTATCGCTGCTGATAAAAACAGCAAGCCCATCTTCGAGATGATTAATATCGATCTCATCATTAAGACTGTTAAGTTTCTTGATTACTGACTTAGTATCATGGTTGCTGAAATCCTTTTTCAATTTATCAATTGCTTCATTGATAAGATTTTTGAGTCTGATCTTATCCTGCAAATTATCAGGAAAATTCCGGTGGGTTGGCATAAGTAAAGAAATACTGGGAGTTGATTTATGTGTTTGGAGTTGATTCAGTATGATCCTGTTCATTGTTGAATCCTTTCAGAATTTAAATAAAATTAATAATGGAATTACATAATTTTATGGTGCTTAATTTCAATAAATTTATGATTATTTTTAAGCAACAAAATGTATTCAGTAAAATGAAAAAAATAAAAACAATAGTAGTGCCGTTAGATTTTTCTTATTCTTCTTTTGAGGCTGTTAAATATGCTTCATTTTTCGCCAAAGCCCATAATTCCAGAATACATCTTATAAACATAATACCCGGGTTAAATTATTTCTATGCATATCCTGACGCCGGTGTAACTTCTGCGCATGTAATTGGCATGCATAGAAAAATGATGGATGAAATGAAGGAAAATAATTTAAAAAGATTGAAATATACAGAAAATACGAGATTTTTAAAAAACCTACAAGTCAATAGTACGGTGCTGGCGGGTACCGATATTTATTCGGATATAATCAGTTTTGCTGAAAGCAAAAATGCTGATCTTATAGTAATGGGAACAAAAGGAACTACTTCATTTAAGAAAGCATTTTTAGGATCTAAAACAGAACGGTTAATAAGATTTACAAATATACCTGTCTTAGCAATCAGAGGCAAGATCGGAGTTCCGAAAATAAAAAAAGTGGTATTTGCTTCAGACTTTACAACTGAAAGTTATGCTGTATATCCAACCCTGAATAATTTAGTTAAAGAGCTTAACCCTGTAATTCATTTATTAAAAATTAATACAAAAAACCAATTCAGATCGTTTAAAAATAATAAGAGCGATCTGGATAAATTTGCAAAGAGATTTACCGGGAAATTTGTACCTCATGTCAGGGCAAATTATGAGATTGATGAAGGAATCGTGAATTTCGCCAGATTAAATAAGGTAGATCTAATAGCCATTGGTTTGAGAAGAAAAAAGGGACCGAGAAGAATATTGGGTAACAGAATTGCAGAAGGCATAATCAGGCTGACAGGATTACCTGTTCTGGCAATTGATATACCCTGAAATTATTAAAAACCAGATTTATTTTATTATTATTGTGTCAGATTTGTATTTATCCTTAAGAATTTTTTCGATTTCCTTGATGTTTGTTCTTTTGATTTTCCCTGTAATTTTATTGTTCCATTTTATTGTAAAAATGGGAATAGTATTAATTTTCAGCGAATCAGAAAAATTGTTTTCAATTGACTTTTCGAATTTAATGTTTTCAATTTCCGGGTAAATTTTCTTTAATTCCGCGGCTGTTTGAGAAAAGATGACTGAATCACGTGTGTAATAATTCAGCTTGCTCTCAAGCTGTTCGGTTCGTTTTATATTTTCATCAAGCCTTTTGCCGAGTTCAGCAAGTTCTATAACCGTATTTCTTGTTTCTTCACCGTCGTGTTCATCCACTAACCCCACCTGTATGATACTTAATTTCATATCACTTAGCCCAAATGAAGACATCTGAGATCTTAAAGAATCAAGTTTAAGAGAATCAAGCTGTTCACCTGCCAGAAGTATTTTCAAAGTCGTTGAATCGCCTTTTCGGATAGAATTCCATCTTAATACGTTCGTTTTATCTGAAGCAACTTTCCTGTTTATAAAAATACTGATCTTCGCGTTCGTTCTTGCTTCGATAATAATTCCATAAAAAATATATATACTTGGAACAGTAATAATCAGAACAAGCACCATAACTACGTAGCGCAATCTTCTTTTTGTAATGGAATTAGGATAAACCTTATAAGGAAACTTCAGGAACCTGACAATGAAATATACTGAAAGACTTATAAATACGGCGTTAATAAAGAAGAGATAAATTGCACCGAAAAATATATGCCCGTTTCCGCTGGCGATCCCGAAACCTGCCGAACATATCGGGGGCATTAAAGCAGTTGCAATAGCTACGCCCGGAATAGCATTTGCAGCTTTTGACCTGGACCCGGCTACAATTCCGGCTATACCCCCGAAAAATGCGACACCAACATCTAGCAGTGTTGGATTTGTTCTTGCAAGTATCTCGGTCGTGGGACTGCCAAGCGGAGAAACCAGAAAATATACCGTACTGGTAAACACACTTAATGCAACCGCTATTGAGAACTCTCTTACCGAAAAAAGAATTGTTTCTTTATCATGAATGCCGAAGGCAAGCCCAATTCCCAGAATTGGCGACATAAGCGGTGATATCAACATTGCGCCGATAATTATAGCAGGCGAGTTTACGTCAAGCCCAATTGAAGCAAGCAAAGCAGAACAGATCAGGTACCAAAGGTTGGCGCCGCGCATAGGAATAGCAGCTTTGATAGATGAAACAGTGTTGACTTTATCAGTATCAGATTTCAGGTCAAAATATTCCCGAAACTTCACAATAAATCTTAATAATTTATTATTCAAAGGTTTCTTCATTCACAGCATTATCCAATCTAATATTACAAAAATAATATTATTTCATGACTTTAATACCACACATCAGCCCGTGTCCAATACCTTCAGCTTCTGAATATGACATTTCAATATTTCTCAGTATCATTGCAACCTGCGGTCCGATCACACTTGCCCAGAAATCTGCAACAGGAAACCTGTCTGAATTCCGGAATAACCATGCAAGAAACTTAAAATCATCCTCCATATGCTCAATCTCTTCACTCTCAATAAATGCGGAGATCTTTGTATCTTTGTGATTAAGCAAAGCTTCAAGGAAATATATTACCCTGTTCCAGCTGTTCTTGTAAGTTACCAGCTTATTCCAAAAGGTTGAATTTTCCGGAACATATTTTTCAAGGTATTCAAGGTTTAACTTTAGATGTTTAGGCTCCCCGCGGTAACCATGATCTATAAGCCTGTTTACCTGGTAGCGCAACTGAGTAATTAAAGGGCTTAAGAGTCCGGTATCCATATGCCTGCCAACGAAGATGCTTCTATCGTGCATATAGCATATTTCAATTTCGCGGTTAACACTTTTTGCAGCGCGCTCAATTCTCATTTTCAGATCTGCGGGTTTCCAATAACATATATTAAACCACTCTATTTTATTCTTTTCTCTTATATCTTTATTGTAAAGATATGCCATTGAATACGGCAATAATTCTTTTTCAACTTTCCAATGAACCGGCCACTCAGGTGAAAATTTACCGTGCACATCAAAAATAAACACAGAATCTTTTTGTGCATGAGAAAATATCTGCCGAAACAGTGATTCCAGTGAATCTGGTGTAAGATGTGAAAGTGCGCTATATGATGAAAAATAAATATTAAAGGGTTCGTGGTTTAGTATTGCCGGAGGCAGGCCTTCTTCCAGGTTTGCATATTCAAATTTGAAATTGTTTTTGCCCCTGTAATTTGCCCTGCCCTGTGTTATCATTGAAGGGCTGATATCCAGTCCGTAATATTCGCGGATCTTAATCGGCAGAAGAATGAAGTTTTTATTTACCATTTCTTTGGGATTTGAAGGCGGTATATGTGTTAAAAGTTCAATACCCTCACCACTCCCGCAACCCAGATCAAGTATAGTAATCTTTGAGTGTTGATTTAAGAAATCCTCTATAAAGGGTCTGCAATAAGTTTTAAGCACCATATCTTCCCAGAATTTTCTAACATTATCTTTTTTCCCAAAAAGACTTGCTTCTTCATTCCCGTAAAAACCCATAGAGACAGCCGTTTCATAAAACTCTGTCCGGTTTTGTTTTATTTTAATTTTCGACATAACAAAATCTCCTGTATAGAAAGTTAAGCTCAATAATTTAATCTATAAAGGTTTGGATTTTTACAATGTAAAATTATCCAAGATAATTACAAGGTAAATTGACCAATAATACATTCAAATGTAAAGTAAATAACCGCCAAGCAATAGTTAAATCGGGAATATTTATATTCTTTAAATATCATATAAATACTTTTGAAACAATTTTTTTAAGCGTTAAGCCCTGAACAACTATAGTAAAAATTACAACAATGTATGTAAGATATATAAAAAGATCTCTATCCATAGCACTGCTAAGAGAAAGCGCCATTGCAAGGGAAAGCCCCCCTCTTAATCCCGCCCAAACCAATACAGCTACAGTTTTTTGAGGTATTTTCTCTTTTAAAGGGATGATAAAAGAGGGAATTGTTATCGATAGCCAGCGGCTTACGATAATTATCAGCACAACGGCAACAGAAATCATAAGAAAGTTTTCCGGGGGATGAATAATTAATATTTCAAGACCTATCCAAACGAATAACACAGCATTTAGTATTTCATCGATTAGTTCCCAGAATTTTTCCAGGTATTCCTGTGTTTGCTTAGACCAGCCATCCTTTTTACTCAAATTTCCGATCAGCAGACCACTAACAACCATCGCCAATGGTCCGGATACATGCAGAAACTGGGCAATTGAAAATCCTCCCATAACAATTGCTAATGTAATAAGTACTTCAACCTTATATGAATTAATCCTTTTAAGCATAAGGTAACCGCCGTATCCAATTGCCGCACCGAATAAGACACCCCCTAATGCTTCCCTGAGAAACATCAAAATAGTTGAAGAAACGCTGAAGTCAACCTGAGAAAAAGCAGCTATTTGATATAGCGAAGCGAACACAACTACAGCTATTCCGTCATTGAACAGAGACTCTCCTGATATTTTCATTTCTAATGAACGGGGAAGTTTTGTTTCTTTTAAAACACCCAATACTGCGATAGGATCTGTGGGCGATATCAGCGCTCCGAATAAGAGACAATTTATATATGAAATGTTAAATCCAATTAGCAGAAAAGTATAGTAAATAAGTGTACCTATAATAAATGTGGAAAGAATAATTCCAATTGTCGAAAACACAAGAATAGGTCCTTTCTGAGGCAAGAGATCATCGAGTGGAATATGAATAGCTGCCGCAAAAAGCATAAAACTAATCATTCCTCCCATCAAAGCATTATTGAAATCTACAGAATTTACAACTACAGAAATCTCCTTTAAAAATGTAAAGCCAAAAAAATTAAGAATTAAAACAATGAATGATATAAACATTGATGCAAGCAATAATCCGATTGCAGAAGGAAGCTTAATAAATTTGTGATTAATAAACGCAAGGATTGCGGTTAAAGTAATTAAAGCCGCAATTAGTTCATATATATTCATACTGCCTAAAAATTTATCATAAAATATCAAAACCCGCATAATATAGCTATCTATAAATAGATAGCTAAAGTTAACAGTATTGATAATTTTATCTATTAAAAATCCTTTTCAAATATGTTATATTTGCATAAACAAACAATACTGAAATGATAGAAACCTGGATACTGGTTGTAACTTTGTTTTTACCGAGAATTGCATTATTGATAGCTTATTTTTCTCACCACATACCTGCCAATAATATTCCGTTCATTGGCGATATACTATTATATATATTCCTGCCGCGGCTGCTGATGATCATCTATATTTATGATAATATGGGCTGGGAGAATCCGTGGTTCTGGATACACATTGTAGTGGCAATAATAGTATGGTCGAAAGGCTCGCATGAAACATATAAGAGGAAGTTCAGGAAATAAGGATATTTGAGTTATTGATAGAGGGGCGGAAGCCCCTATTTTTGTGGTTGATGGTTGTTATTTAAAGTAGGGAACGCATCTTACGATTCTTTTTATTTCAGATTTATTGTACTATTAATATAATACTCCAGGGATAGAAAATTGTCAAGATGCGTTCCCTACAAAGCAAGAGATACAATATTTTTAGAGCAGTAGCTTCTGAGAGCTTGCATATACTTTCATGACATAAAAAAAGGATGGCCGGAGCCATCCCGCTGCCCGCCTTACGGCTGGCAGCTATTCCTGCTACAATAAATTAACCTGGAGAGTATATTTATTAGTTAATGCAGGTAAAATTTTCTGTAATATAGTTATTTAATTGTTAATATTGAAACAAATCATTTGAATTCAGAATGTTCCGGTATAGAATTTCAATTAAGAAAATTGCTCACAAGAGAAATGTTGTCATTGGATAAAGCATGAATCGAAAAACAAATAACAGGAATCATCACATGCCGGATAATTAGGCATGGACCAACGAGACAAAAATTATTTCTATAAGGGGGAACTTATAGGCACAGCGGCCGGGTTATCTATAAAATAGCGGTTACAATTACCTCCGTAAAAGCTATAAGATTCATGCCAAACTCATTCATGTTTTGGCAGCAGAATACAGGAAAGGCTGTCTCAAAAGGGCAGCCTTTTTTAAAACCGGACGGTTTTCGGTTTTCCATTATTGTATTATTACAATTTTGTTCAATATTTCATCAAAAAGGCTGCCTTTTTAAGACAGCCTCCTTCTTTACCGCTGCTGTGTATCCACTGTTTACATTCCAAACTTAACCCCGGCAGCAAACTGAAAGCCCCTGTTCCTTAGACTTACTGTGGTTTTAGAAGTGTTAGTTAATCCAAGCGAATAACCGCCACCTGTAAACATTGAAATTTTGTTGCCAACATTATATTCAATACCGCTGCCAAAATACAAACCAAAATCCAAACTTTCATATAAACTTCCAGCATCGTAGTTGTTTGATTGGTTTGCAGTCGTTTGGTCCTCGCTTGCTGAAAGCTGAATTGCAAGAGTAGGTCCGGCTTCAAAATATGGCTTAACATCATTTAACGGAATACCGAATTTCATCAATATCGGAAATTCTATATAATGCAGGTTTTCCGAAAGGCTGAATCCATTGTTTGATCTGGTAAAGCCTTTTACAATATACCTAATGCCCGGTTTTATCGAAGCAATCCTAGATACTCCAATATCAGCAAAACCACCCACCATAAACCCTGTTCTTGAATTGAGGTTAACTGAAGGGGTTGAGCTCACATTGGCTATATTTATCCCACCTTCAATTCCTAATCCGGTTGATTGAGAAAACACCCGGGGTGTAAGAAAAATTATCATTGATACTGCGAAAACAATAATAGTGAATCTGATTAATTTCATTTTTTGAATCCTTTCTTTTTTAAAATATTATTATTGAACTGTATAATTTATTGATGTATTGTACTGTGAGTTTGAACCGGGGACTGTGCCGGTAAAATCGAAAATCCAATGCTGCCCGGCATAAACATTCACATACCTGTTTATTATATAAGTTGTATCTTTGCTGTAAACATAATTTGGGTTACCGAAAATTAAAGTATCCGCAAACTGTTCAGCAGGAAATTTGCTTATAAGCTGTGATATTTTTATATCGGTTCCGGGTTTAAACATAAACTGCATAGAGCCCGTTTGGGACACTTCCTGGGTTATACTGAATGTCACATTTGAATTTTGATTAGGCCCCAAGACATTTCCATTATTGCTGCATCCCGATGCCGCTGCCAGCATTATTGCACCAGTTAAAATTGTTATTAAAAACCTTGCCACTTTATTTTTATTTCCTTTCATAATTTATTTTTTTATCTGTTTAATTTTTCTGTGACACTGTTATTTACTTTTTCTTCTCCTTTAAACAAGTATCTGTTAAGCACGGTTACGGAATCTTTACTGAAACAATAATATGAGCTGTTTAACTTGTCAGAATCATTGTTTACAGGCGACGTGTATAAATTCATTACATGCCATACCCTGCCGTCTTTCTCATCGGTGAAGTAAAACTCCGAAGCTCCTTTAAAGTCCTTTTCGGCACCTGTAAATTGACCGCTAAAAAAACCCGTATTTTTAACCTTGCCTTCAGACGAGCTGTTTTTAACAAGACCGGCCAGAGCAGCAGCACATATTATCAACATCAGAGCTAAAACTGCAAAATGCTTTTTGTTTTTCATAACTGTATTCCCTTTTCATTATTATTTATTAAATAATTATTTTTATCTTTTTTATTTTTTTTCAGAAGAAGATTGAGCGACATGCAGAAAATGGAATCATAGCTAAGGTTAAGTAACTGCCTGGCTTTTTTTACCTTTTTATGAGTTGAGCATTTCAGTCTGTAACCTTTTGCAATTGTAGCTTCTTTCTTCTGTCTGTTTTTCATTAATTCTTTTGGTTAAATTTAAAGACACACAAAAATACGTTGCTGTTATGTGCACAATCAAAGAAACTTTTTTTGGAAACTAAACAATAAACAAGTAAGAGTTTTTCTAAAAAACATTGATTTTTAACTTATTTCAGCGATATTTTATCTGCTAAAACTAATCAGGGAAATAACGTGAATGATACTAAACTCATAAATATTTTACGGACTTTTTCAAAAAATGAAATGAAAGAGTTTGAAAAACTGATTGAATCACCTTTTTTTAATAAGGGGAGAAGTTTTATACCCTACTTTAAACAGATAAGAAAGTTTTACCCTGATTTTAACGATGAGAAAATGACCCCCAAATACATTTATTCAAAAATATATCCCGGTAACAAATTTAATAAGCAGGTTATCTGGAATATGAACTCGGGTATGTTAAGAATGGCTGAAGAATACCTGGTGAATGTTTCGATAAAAAAAGACATTTATCAGAGAATTTTTCATTTAAGCAGCGAGCTTTCTGAAAGAAATCTTAGAAATTTATATAACAAAAACCTTGATGTAATTGAAAAAGCCCTTGTTCAAGCCGGAATAGATTATCATTATTTCCAGTACAAAACCGAGCTTGAAACAGGACGGGTTAATCTGTGTTTTATGGAAGATAAACAGCACAATATATACAGGCATACAGTAAAACGAGGTGAATTTGCAATTTTGCACTTTTTAGGTCAGCTCGCTTCTGTAATTAATGATATTGATGCCAACAACTCAATGTTTAATTCAGAATCCTCAACAAACATGCCAAATGTATTCATTAACAACTTAAAACTTGACATAATTGTTGAGTTCGCCAAAGCAGACAAATTTAAATATGCATACATTATGGAAATGTATTATAATTCGATTATGGCGATAATTGAACCTGCTAATACTTATCATTTTTTTAAGTTAAATGAACTATACCAAAACAATTCCGGTAAATTTACACCAGATCAAAGAAAGAGCTGGCTGACTCTTCTGGCTAATTATTGCGTCCAAAAAAGTGATGAGGGTGACGATTCTTTCAGGCTGCCTTTGTTTATTATAAATAAGGATCAACTTAAGGAAATTGAAGCCTCTCCTAAAAAGGATTTGGGTAAAATTTTTTATATGCAGGTACTCATAAAAGCGTTATCATTAAACGAAATTGATTGGTCAAAAAAGTATATAGAAAAATACACAAAATTTTTGAAGCCTTCATATCAAAAAGCCATGAAAGCCATTTCGTATGCGTTTCTGAAATTTAAGATTAAACAATACAATGAAGTTTTAGAATATTTAAGCAAGGTAAAATTTATAGATGTTCGTGATAAATACCATGCAAAATCACTTTCAATAAGGGTTTATTATGAGCTTAATGATTTTATAACACTTTACTACAGCATCGATTCTGCAAAACAATTTGTAAGTAAAAATGAATCCCTTGGAAAAATTACAAAGAAAAGATTTAATCATTTTCTGGATTACCTCAAAAAACTTACAGCTATTAAAGAACAAAATGATTTAAGGTTACTTGACAGGCTCAAACAGGAGATCGAGCTTGATACCCAAATTGTAAACAAACTATGGTTGCTTGAAAAAATAGCAGAAATAGAAAATAAAAATTAACTCCGGAAAGTCTATAAGTGAACTTTTTATCTGTTAAAAAGTTTACTTTTAGCATATTAGCGCTGAATTCACAACAAAAAGTACGCTTTAAAAATCTTTTTTAAACAATTTATTAATTTTTAGCAATCTATTTAGCGGGATAACTCAAATTGCTCTCTTGCTTAATTTAATAGAGCTTCCGATTCTGATTAGTGTACTTTCCGGAAGTGTGCTTTCGATCATTGGAAACAATTCACGCTCTTCAAACCTGATATGTGACTCCAGCAGCTCACCAAATGATTGCAGCGTGTTTTCTAAATCACCGGCAGCGCTCATTGAAACAAATATCCGCCTAAGTTCATTATGCTCCCTGCACATTCTTTTTATTAGTAAATTATCTCTTAACCAAGGCGCAAGAAAATTCTCTTCTTCAGAAAAATGTCCTGTAAGTTCGTTATGAAAGAAATCTGATAGCTTATTATATACAGCTTCTGTGCCCAAAGCTTTGATTCGCTCCTTTGATCTCAGCATCTTTGCGATACTTAAACCCTGATGATGATCAGAGGATAACAGCGCCAGAGATTCATGTCTTTTCATATTTTGTTCATATAGACAAATAGAGCAGCTAAAAAGCTCCTTATATCATTGTAATTATACACCGGTAGATTATTTTGTTCTTTAACTGCTTTTACAAGTTTTTAGTACTTGTATGGATGATTATTTTTGTGAATAACTTTTTTACAGGCAATTTTTCATCAATGTTTCAATTTTTAAATACTTTAAGATATTTTTGAAATTTTAATGAAACATACGCAAAATAACAACATATTAAATTCACAAAACCATATTTACTGTTACGTAAGCAATAACCATTAACTTACCTTAATGTAGCGAAAATTTAAATAAAAGTTTATATTTTAATTAATATTAAGTTGTTTGCTGTAATAAATTTTTTTCAATAATTTTCAATAGCTCCGCAGCAGTAAACGGCTTGGCCAGAAAATCATTGCAGCCGGCATTAAAACAATTTTTCTTATCTTCCTCAAATGTAAAACCGGTCACTGCAATTATTGGAATATTCTTATATTCAGAAATATTTTTTAGCATTTTAGTTAAGTCCAAACCATTCGTATCGCCTTTCAGAGAAATATCCATTAAGATCAAATCGAATTTATCTTCTTTAAGTTTATTCAGTGCAGCACCCGCATTAAACGCTATATCAGTTACAAACCTATTTTTTAAAACATTTCGTGTATATAGCTGATTTATAGCATCATCTTCAATTATCAAAATTTTATGAATATTGTTATGTTTAACAATCCTGTTATTTTTCTCTTCTCTGTGCATAAAACCAGATTTAGAATTGTTAAACATTTTAACTGAATCACTTTTATACCCTTTATTTTTAGAATTGCTGAAAATTATTGAAAAAGTTGTACCTTTATTTTTCTCACTAACAACCTCTAATTTTGCATCAATTAATGAAAGAAATTTTTTGACCAGTGATAATCCCAGGCCTATACCTTCGTAACTCCTGCTATAGCCAAATTCTTCCTGGGAATATGGTTCGTATATAAAATTCAAATATTCCTTTGATATTCCTATACCTGTATCCTGAATATCCAATCTCAGATTATCGTCAATATCTCTCTGTAAAAATATTTTCACAAAACCTTCGTTTGTAAATTTTACAGAGTTATCAACTATACTCAAAATTGCCTCTGTTAAACAGTAAAGGTCTGCCGCAATTTCAGTATCCCTGCAATTACATTCAAAAATCAAATTAACTGATTTGTTTTCGGCAATTGGCTTGTGCGAATTAAGAATACTTTCAATAGTCTTTTGCAAATCAATATTTACAAAAGTAACAGGCAAGTCGCCGGCTTGTATTCTTGAATAATTCAATATCATATCTATTGTTTTTACAATTCTGCGGCTTGCTTGATTTATTGCTTGAAAATATTCTTTTTCTTTATTTCCTATTAATCCAGAATATGATTCTTGAAGCAACTCTGTCATTCCAACTATCCCGTTTAATGGAGTTCTGATTTCATGAGAAATATTTGCAATAAACGCGTCTTTCAACTTATTTGAAGTTTCGGCTGATTCTTTTGCCATAACTAATTCTTTCTGAATAATTTTACTTTCTGTAATATCCCTTGCTGAAGCGTATATTTTGTTATCAAACAAAGAGGCTTTCCATTCGATATACTTATATGACCCATCTATTGCTCGAATTTTATTTATGAACCCGTCTATTTTACCATGTTTTATCAAAAATTCAATGCTGTTAATAGTTACGTTAAGATCATCTGCGTGAGTGTATTCCAGAATTGTTTTGCCAATCATATCCTTCGTATCATACCCCAAAACATTATTCCAATTTTTATTCAACCTTTCAAAACTAGAATCCAAATCTGCTATACAAAAAAGATCCAATGAATTGTTAAAGTAATTTTCAAATTCTGTGTTTTTTTTGTTAATTAATAATTGCGCTTTTTTAAGTTCTGTATTATCCATTACTATCCCGGTGATAATATCTTCATTCAGGAAGATATTACCAATTACACTTATTAATTTACCGTTTTTGGTAACAAAATTAATTTCTTTGTTAAGCAGCACGCGCTTTGTGTTTAATATTTTTATAAGTTCATTCCTGTCTTCTTTTCTGGGATAAAAGTCGTATGCATTATGTTCATATAACTCCGCTAATGAATTATATTCAAGAATTTGGAGAAATGCTTGATTTATGAATAAAATTTCACCTGTTAAGTTTGTTTCATAAATGCCCATTAACGCGTTTTCTACTAAATCTTTGTATTTCTTTTCTGAAACGGAGCTGCTACCTGATAACTTACTGATTTGCTTTTTTTTATTTACAGCTATAATCTGTTTTTTTTTTGCTTTCAAAGTGTTGTTTTAATGTTGATTTTAATTTTCTAAAACTTTCTAATTCAATTTATTTTCAATAATAGCGGTTAGTTCATTGAATTCTGAAGATTTGTTTAAATAGAAATTTGCGCCTTCCTGGTAGCTTTTTTCTTTATACTTGATATTATTAGCATTGGTAAAAATGCATATCTCAATTTCTTTGTTAAATTTTCTTGTTTGTTTAAGGACATTCAGCCCATTTAGTTTTGGCATTTTTATATCGAGTATTATAATATCAAGTTTCTCGTTTCTAATAATTTCCATCGCTTCTTCTCCATCACATGCTTCATCAATAAGAATATTTACAGAAATATTATGTATATATTCCTTAATCCTCTTTCGAATTAGCTCGGAATCGTCAGCTATTAAAATTCTCATAATGAAAATAGTTATTATTGTTTTTCTATTACAATAATAACTTTATCTATTAATATGCAGAATAAGAATTATCATAATTAACAGTAAGGCTTGTAATACAAATTTTGTAGTTGTTTAACTTACAAATAAGAGTTAAATGCGGATATAGCGGTAATTTATGTAAAAGCAGTAATAGGATTAAATTAGATAATAATTATTCTATTAATTTATTACGAAGGGCATATAAAGATAATTCTGAATTAGTTTTTGTTTCCATTTTTTCCATAATCCGTGCCCTATATGTGCTAATTGTTTTGTCGCTTAGAAATAGGTGATTCGCAATTTCTTTAACGGAATTTCCTTTTGCCAACAAAATCATTGTTTGAAATTCACGCTCAGATAGTTTTTCGTGAGGTAATTTTGTCATATCATTTTTATCAAAAATTACTTTCTCTGCCAGATCGGCAGAAATGTATTTTCCTCCGTTCAGGATTTTATTAATTGCTTTAATTAACTCATCATATACACTATCTTTAGAAAGATACCCTGACGCTCCGGCTTTAAGAGCTCTTATTGCATATTGCGCCTGTGGATGAATGCTTAATATTAAGAATTTTGTATTTAATTTTATATTTTTAACAGAATTTAAAATTTCTAAACCACTCAATTTAGGCATTGATAAATCAAGTATGGCTAAATCAAAATTTCCTTTTTTGATTTTTTCCAGAGCATCAAGACCGTTATCAGATTCTTCAATAAGATCAACTTCCGTGATTCTACGGACAATATCTTTTAAACCTACTCTAACAACGGCGTGGTCATCAGCAATTATTATTTTCATCGGATTAATATCTAAATTAATGGAATTTTAACATTTAATTCAACACCCTCCTTGTAAGCCGATAATATTTTCAAATTTCCGTTAAATTGCTTCAGTCTTTCCCTGATTCCAATTAACCCAAGCGATTTAACGTCATTGATCTTATCCATAGACATTCCTACTCCATTATCTTTAACATCTAATACTATATTATCATTTGCATAATACAGTTTTATTATAACATTAGTTGCTTTTGAGTGCCTGATAATATTTGTCATAGCTTCCTGTAAAATTCTGTATAATGCAGTGGTAATTTGAGGATTGTCAATATCAATTTCCTCGGGTTTGTAGGAACATTTTATCTTTGTTCGGTTTTCAAATTCTTCAAGGTACCAGTCTATAGCTGATGGCAATCCAAGATCATCAAGTATCCCCGGTCTCAAGTCAGAAGATATTTGCTGAACTTTCTTAATTGAATCGTTAACTATCTCTATCATAATATCAAATTTCTCATAATTTGCCGATTCTTCAGCCTGCATATTTTTCAGATCAATTTTTAAAGCAGTCAAATTTTGCCCCAATACATCGTGTAGTTCCCTCGAAATTGCGGTTCTCTCGTTTTCTCTGATCTCATTTATTTTTTGATACAGGTTTTCTAATTCTCTTTTAGAATTTAAGATTTGATCTTCTTTCAGGCTTCGTTCGGTAATATCCTGGGTTGTACCAACTGCATCCAGTATTCTTCCTTCTGAATCTCTGTTAATTTTTCCTCTGGAGTATAGGGTCTTAATCTCCCCCCCAGATAAATGAATAGCGCTCTCTGTTTCAAATTCTGTATCCTCTGATTCAAGTACTTTTTGGAAAGTTTTACTATCACTTGTACCACGATATTTTAATTTGAGTAATGCAGATAATTCTTCAAAATCAATTTGTTTATTCCTGGGTAAGCTAAACAGTTCAAACATTTGATCAGACCAAATTAATGGTTTTCCCGGTATATATTTCCAACTCCCTATTTTAGCGGTCTGCTGCGCTTCTTTTAAGCGCTCTTCGCTTTCGCGTAAAGCCTCCTGGGTAAGTTTGCGCTCCTCTATATCTCTGATTATCATTGAAGTCCGCTGCCTGCCTGCGTGATCCAGAAATAAAGAAGTAGATAATTCAGCGGGAAATTTTGTTCCATCTTTTCTCAAAAATGTCAGTTCACCCAAAAAACCACCTGTTTCTGCCCGCTCTTTTAAAGCAATATCTAAACGTGGATCATTAACATCAACCAAACCATTTCTACCAATTTTCACTATTTCTTCTGTTGATCTTCCGAATAATCTGGATGCAGCCGGATTTGCTGAATAAATACTTCCATCAGGCGCTGTTAATAATATAGCATCTAAGCTGTTTTCAAATAATTGTCTGAAGCGTTCTTCACTTTCCTGCAATAAAATAATCTGCTTTTTTGTCTGAGTAATATCTCTGAAATATATCGATAAACCATCAGGAGATGGATAAATATGGTTTTCAAACCATTTATCATAAGGAGGATAATATTCTTCAAGGTAAACGTACTTCTGCTCTTCCATTGCTTTATAATACGCATTGTAAAATGGCTGCCCTACACCTTCCGGAAATTCAGTCCATATATGTTTCCCAATCATTCGCAATGGATCGCGGTTGAAAATTTCTCCTGCTTTTCTATTCATGAAAACATAACACCAGTTTGTATCCAGTGCTACAAAAGCATCTGAAATTCTTTCTAATATTGAACTTAACGATTGAGGATTATCATTTTGAGGTGTACGGGTTATTTTTGAATTTTCCATTAGTCAATAAATAATTTAATTAATATCGATATTATTGTATAACAAAATAATTCTTAGTTATTAATATTAATGTATTTATTCTTGAGTAGCAAGTATAAAAAATGAATCTGAATAAATTTACTAAGTACACGACAAAAAGTTGGAAACTTCATTAAATTGAGTCCTGTTATGAATAGAGCCATTTAACCGTTTTATAAATATATTAGTTATATAGTCAAATCCACTTCTAAAAATGCTTTTAGTTTTCCTGCCATGTATTTTAACGGTTATTTTTATTTCACTACTTAACCACAGACCAATGAGTATACACCAACTATATGCTATGCTTACTAAAACTAACAATTTCTCTATTTTTTCCGCATCTGTCATATGGGTGTTTTCAAAATTAAATCCTCTGGTTTTAAAGACAAAAAAAATATTTTCAATAATCCAGCGAAATTGATATTTCATTAATGAGTCTATATTGTCTTTATTGCTTACTACTGAACAATAATCTATTTTTGATTTCATTCCCGAAAGGTATAATTGAAACCCCTGTATTATGATTTTCTTTGGATGTTCTATGCATACTTTTTCCTTCCAATGCCTGAATATATCATTAATTGTCCTGCGGTTTTTCTTTAAAATACTTCCTATCTTAATTTGCTTGGGTAAACGTATATGAAATTCAAAATCTTGGTCTATTAAATATTTAAACCAGTATAAGCCTATAAACTCCCTATCGCCTAATAATGCTATTATCCTATGTCTTCCCTGTAATTTTATCGCTTTTTATAATAATTCTATCTTTTCTGATGTATTTGATGAACCGCCTTTTTCTAAGTTCTTCCAGTATAAGGGAAAGCACATATTTTTATATATTATTCCCCGCATTAATATATTTATCGGCTTTTTGCCAAATTTCCAGTTCGTTCAATCCATTACTAAATAAAATCTTTCCTTCTTAGGCAACTGAGATACCACAAACATTGCATATTCATCCATATTCATCTTGAAATCCTTAAAGAAATTCTGCAACCTTCGGTACCGGGATTCTTTCTTTATATTTAATTGCATTAAAGACAATATCCAGGAAAGATTTACTGTTGCTGTTAATATCAATGCCGGTATAAAACTGATAAATAAACTTATATAGGAATTCTTCCATTGGAAATGTAATTGCAATGTTAATTTTAATTTTTGTCGAGTACATAGCGAAACGAGACTAAACGATTAATCCGTCTGAGCCGGATTGACCCGGAGTGTACCCCGTCCCTTTAATGCAGGACTCAACAGGGCTGGTGAAAAACAAACTCCTTTTCCGCCTAGTGGTTTCGGGTATGTAACCCGACCTGTCTGCAACAAGCAGACACGCCTCAGGTAAATATCTGGGGCCACCACTCGTTCCGACTATCGTCGGAACTCAGACACATTTTCCTGCGCCTTGATTCTGCTTGATAATTTTTTAACGGCAATTTTCATCGGCCGTTCAAAAGCCGGCACTTATTATAAGTGTGGGGAAGTGCCTGGGCAGGTTTGGAGAACTAAAAAACGAGACAGTTATGAATCTGCATATGCGCCGGTTACAATCGGGATTTATATTTAAGTTCTTTAAAATTTACTATCACTTCTGTGCCGCCGGTGTTATTCATAACAGCAGTGCCGTCAAGCTGTGAAGCCAGCCCGGTTATAAGCGATACCCCGAGCGAGCGGGTTTGTTCGGGGTCAAAATCTTCAGGCAGCCCTACGCCGTTATCGCATATTCTAAGCCGGTATGATTCATCTGGATTTTGGGTAATATCAAGAATAATTCTCCCTTTTTTTTCATCAAGAAATGCATGCTTAAGTGAATTTGATATTACTTCGTTGATGATAAGTCCAAGCGGTATAACGGTATCTATGCCAAAGTTTATTCCAAGCGCATTTTGTTTAAATCCAACGCGCTCAAATGAGACGCCGTATGCGGAATAAATATTTCTGGAAAGCATATTGATATATTCGCTCATTTCGGTTTTGGAAATGTTAGATGAGCGGTAAAGATTTTCATGGACAAGCGCCATTGCCTTAACACGGTTGCGGCTTGAATTTATTGCATCTATTGCCTCGGGGTTTTTGTAATGCTCCACCTGCATGTTCAGCAGGCTTGATATGACCTGCAGATTATTCTTAACGCGGTGATGAATTTCTTTAAGCATGATCTCTTTTTCTTCCAGCGATTCCCTGATTAGCTGTTCCTGTTTTTTCTTTTCGGTGATATCCTGCTTTATTGCGATATAATGAGTCGTATATCCGTTCTCATCAACTATCGGGCCGATCGAAGCGGATTCCCAGTATAGTTCGCCGCTTCTTTTCATGTTCAGGAACTCTCCATGCCACACTTTCCCGGAGGAGATCGTTTTCCACATTTCTTTATATGTATCGGCAGGAGTCTTCCCTGATTGCAGCATCCTGGGATTCCTGCCGACTACATCATTTAGTGTATAACCTGTAAGCTCGGTAAAATAAGGATTAATGTACTCAATATTTCCTTTGGAATTTGTAATAATAATCGAGTTAGGGCTTTGCTCTATGCCCATTGAAAATTTCCGAATCTGGTCATATGCGCTTTTCTTTTCCCGCAGCTCTTCCCGGGCTTTGATAAGCAGCATAGATATCTTTTCTTCATATTTCTTTGAGGAAGTGGTATCTTCATAATAAGCCAGTACACGGCTAACTGCTCCGTTTGCCTCAGTTACCGGATAAGAATATAATTTCAAGGGAATACTCTCACCGTTTCTCCTTTTTCTTAAAAGTTCAAGTCCCTCAATTCTTTGACCGCTAAATGCGGTCGCTCTGGTCTTTTCGAACTCAGCAAGTTTATCAGTCGGAACAATCGGCAGGAACTTACCAATCACCTCACTTTCTTTCCACCCGAACATTTTTTCTGCGGCGCGGTTCCAGATGCTTACTACTTTGCCATCTCTATCAATATCAAATATTGCGTATGGAGATGCTTCGATAACTGCATTAAGGTAATTAGATTTTTCAACGAGTTTTTCATCACTTGAATCAAGCACACGCGCGGCAAGATCGATCTTAGAGAAGTATTTTTTTAACAGGAAATAGAATATTATTGATGTTACGATAACGAAGAAGATGCCTTTTGATACCGAAGCAATGAATTCACTAAACTGCCCGCCAAAGGATTGCATATGCAGAAAATCGGTGATGACTATCCAAAGCATAGATAGCAGAGCGTAAACCAGGATGATCCTTCTGGCATGTCCGGCTTCATTCAGCTTCTTAAGTTTTTCACTTAGATTATCCATTTTACATCAAATAATAGTTCATCACCCGCAATGAGCGAAGGTAAAGTTTACTAATTAGTTAATAACACAAAACCTGCTAAACGACATGTATCACCATAATATATGACTTTTATGTCTAATAGTAAATACAACATTATGTAATAATAATCTTTTGCGGGTGATAATCATTGATTACTTGTATAAGTTTTATATAAAGTATATTTTAGTATTATGAAATTCCTGATAGATCTTCACCCCGCAATAGCAGTACCTCTGCTTTGTATCATTACACTTTTTATAAGTTTCCTTGGGCTTAAACTTGTAAGGAAGAGGTTTGAACAGGATACCTTAAAAGAAAACCACGAAGTAGGCGGACTGATATTCAATGCATTCGGGCTGATATATGCAGTGCTGGTTGCATTTGTTGTATTTGCAACATGGACGGAATACGATGATTCTAAGAAAAATACAGACCTTGAGGCAATTGAAATATCCGACCTGTTCCGTAACTCGATGGCTCTTCCGGATTCGGCAAGAGAAGTAATCAAGCAATCGCTTACCCAATACTTAGATGATGTCATAAGCGATGAATGGCCTGTGCTTGACCAGGGGAAAGCAAGCAGTAAAACAGCAGCAAGTTTTGACAGGGTCTGGGAAATTTATACGAAAACGGATGTTAAGAACATTACCAACGTGTATGTTTACCAGGAGTCATTGAAGCATTTGAACGACCTGGGAGAGCGAAGAAGAACACGCCTTTTTGACAGCACTAATAATATTCCAGGGATTATATGGGCGACGCTTTTGTTCGGCGGGATAATGACCATTATATATACATACTTTTTCAGCACGAAGAAATTTATGCCGCAATACATGATGACGGCTGCGCTGACTATACTGAATACCCTGATATTGTATATGATATACATTCTTGATAATCCGTTTGCAGGGTATATAAAGATAGATACTAAGCCATATGAAGTGACGTTGCAGCTGATTAAAATGGGAATGTAAGTTGATTCATCGGATTGCAGATTCGTCAGATTTATCAGATTAAAAGATTTCGCCTGCCTGCCGCAGGCAGGGAATTCGGATTATTTAGAATTCGTATTTCGGATGGGTGATTTCGGATTTAAGAATAAGGAATTTGTACAGATTGGAAGTAAAAAGCCTTTGCCACGAATTTACACGAATTATAATTAACAAGAATTCAACAGCAGCATCGATGCAGTTGGTGCACTCCAAAATAATCAAATGCGTTCCCTACAGGTTCAAAGAACCCAAAATTCTTACCATGGAGCTTTCAGGCCCATGCTATCAAGCTTATCGGTAAACTCATCGCGCTCGCGGTTCTTTTTCAGCTGACCGTCATCTTTCACCCAGCCGAATGATTTAGCCCGCTCAACCGCTGCAGCATTATTACCCTGTGATATCAGCGTCAGCACTTCCAGCTCAAGCCGGGTTAAGTTTGCGGAGTTCACGCGATAGTCAAGGAATGCCTCCCATGCCGCCGGGCACCACTTTGCAACAATTTCATTCCCTATGATCTCAGCGTAACAGCGGATCTCGTACTGCGCATGTGAATCCATTCGCAGATACAGGAAATGGAATAAATTATGGAGATCAACTTTCCAGTATGCCTCTGTGTATGTGCTTAGCGGAAGATCTTTTCTTGCCTGTTCACGGGCAATGCCTGCTTTGAGGCGCTCTTCATAAACCTCGCGGGCAAGGGATTGCAGGTAGCGCTCTTTTTCGCTTAGAGTTTTGCCTGCGTCTGATTCAGCAAATCCGGCGGAGCCCTGGCGGTTACCTGAGGCCTGTATGCGCCACTCATCGTGACCTGTTGCCTGCGCGGAATCAATCGCAACACTATAGCGCGTTGAATATTCATTAACGTTTGCGGTGCGGTGGCGTATCCATTGACGCCAGCAATCCATTGGCACACGAACGTGGAGTTTCAGCTCACACATTTCAAAAGGAGTTGTGTGATGGTGGCGCATTAAATAGCGGATGAGGCCGCGGTCTTCATGAACTTTTTTTGTGCCTTTGCCGTATGATACGCGCGCTGCCTGTACTATGGATTCATCCGAGCCCATGTAATCGATCAGGCGAACAAATCCGTCATCAAGCACTTTGAACGGCTTGCCAAGCACTTCATCAAGTGCGGGTACAGTGGGACGGGTGAGGGATTCTACCTGTGGATTAGCTTCGGGAATTTCTTCGGTGTATTCTTTATTATCGTTCTGGTTGCTATTTGCCATTATTTTATTGTTAAACAATACTTTAAGCAATTTAGATCTAAGAAGATCTGTGCCTGCGGTATTGTGTAGTAAAATTTATTGATTGCCCGCAAAATAACTAAATTAATGGAATGATTAAAGGATTTAAGGCTTAACACATAAAGAATGATAGATTATATAAATACTACTTTGTTGAATTGTAGTACTTTTTGTATATGTAAGAAATTTTATACTTGACTTACTTTATAGATATTTCTAACTTTGGACAATTGAAAAAAAAAGCCGAGGTTATAAATGGAATCGTCAATTGTTACAACAAAGGGGCAAATAGTTATCCCGTCTAAAATCAGAAAAAAGTACAATATAAAGAACGGAACCAAGGTCCATTTTTATGAAGAAAAAGGTCAAATAAAGATTGTACCCATTACGCCGGAAACGATAAGAGAAAACTTCGGGATATTGGGTACTAAGGGTAGAATGCTAAAGGCTCTTGCTGAAGAAAAAAAGAAAGAACGTGAATTATGAAACGATATGTACTGGATACGTATTCTATAATAGCATACCTGGAAGGAGAGAGTTCCGGTAAAGGATTAATACCAATCCTGGAAAATGCTGTAGAAGACAAAGCAAAACTTTTTTTATCAGTTGTAAACTGGGGCGAAGTTTATTATATAACACTGCGGGAAGGCGGAAAAGAACGCGCAGAAATTTACCGTTCGATTATAGATAAATACCCGATAGAAGTAATTGATGCAGATAAGAACTTAACTTTACTTGCTGCAAAATATAAAGCGCATTATAAAATGAGTTACGCTGATGCATATGCCGCGGGGCTTGCAGAAATGAAAAAAGCGGAGCTTGTCACAGGCGATAAAGAGTTTAAACAAGTAGTAAATGAACTGAAAATTGTATGGCTAGCATGAATGCATACATTCAGAAATTAGAAATTTTCAGGCTTTTAAACGGGAAGACTTTAATATCCGCTGTTGGTGTTATCCCCACCGTTCTGTGAATTTTTCTTCCGGAATTTTTGCCAGATAATTTCGGTGATAAAGGAGGCTATGAGCAGTGCGATCATTGTATAAACTGCTTCAGGCGCTTTGCGATAAGTATAAACCTCAAGTATAAAGAACATAATTATGCAGAGCACAAGCGATACGGCAACTATCCATGCCTTTGCTCCTGTTCGCTTTAATATCCTTAAATGACCGGCATTAACTGCAGCATAAACAAGCAGGAACGCACCCGAACCCATCATTGCAATACCGGCAAGATCGAAAAATAAAATGAAACATATTACAAGCAGCGCTGTTATTAAAAGTCCGCCTGTTGCGCCTTTCGCAACGCTGCGTGAAAATACTGCGGGAAGCTCGCCCTCTTTTGCTATCATGTAACTTACATTTGCGCCGCCAAAAAGTGTTGCATTAATTGCCGATGCTGTTGAAAATAATGCCGCTATTGCTATGAGCTTAAATCCAAACATCCCAAGGAATGGCTTTGCCGCCTCAGCAAGCGCAAAGTCACGGGAGGCAAGAATTTGAGAAGATGAAAGATTCCCGGTAACGGTAATTGAAACCCCAAGGTAGATAAGAATTACCATGAACACCGCAATATATAATGCTTTAGGCAGGGTATTTGCAGGATTATCCATATTTCCAGCAGTATTGGTTATGAGCCCGAACCCTTCATAACCGATAAAAAGCACACCGGCTCCGAAGAAAATATATTCAGTTGAATTCCAGTGAACCGGCGAAAGATCTGCCGGGTGAATGAAGAATAATCCCGCCGCAGTGAATAAAACAAGTATGCTGACCTTAACTGTAACAATGAATGTTTCGGCTTTGCCAACATCACCTGCGCCAAGCATGTTAAGCGTGGTAAAAAGTATTACAGCTCCCGCAGCAACTGCTTTGATAAGAACAGGTGAGGGGCTTGCAGTGAAAAACGTCATGGCGTAAGATGAAAATCCCTGCGCGTATAATGCTATTGCGATCACGTAACCGATCCACATGAAGAGGTTCAAGCCGCCGGATATTGTGCCCGTGCCCCAGCCTTTGGAAAGGAATTCAACTGCGCCGCCGGAGGTGGGAAACTTTGCTCCAAGCTTTGCATAGGAGTAAGTTGAAAACAAAGCGACAACTCCCCCGATAAGAAACGAAAGCCACATTGCCCCGCCGGATGCTTCGGCAACAACGCCGAGGATGGAGAAGATTCCTGCGCCTATCATTCCGCCGATACCGATGGAGATTGCTGCGATAAGCGAGATGCGGTTTTTCATGCTTTAGCCGGTAATTTCATTGATTATCACGAATTTACAATTAATTTTGATATAGTTGTAAGGAGAAAAAAGAGTAGAAAATTCCAAGTACTACACAGGAAACGAATCATTATTTTAAAATGCCTTTTGACCACCCCGTCTTTCGCTTCGCGAAATCCACCCCTCCTTAAAAAAGGAGGGGAGCTTCTTAGAAACACCTTATGGAACTTTGCAAATAAGAAACCCGCCTGCAGGAGGCGGGTCATGAATCAACTTTGGAAACGATAGAATGCTTCAGTCTCTGGCAAGCCAGACACCTACAAAAACCAAGGTACTATGGAGTTACTTCGACCCAGTACATATCATTGCCTTTTGATGCAACAAATGTAACAAGCCCGGCATCGTTAATGTTTAAGTTGTTGTAAGCAGAATATTCATCGCCAACAGGTTTATTGTTGATGTAAAGCCTGTATTTATATATATAAATATTCTTAACCGGCTGGTTGCCTGCAAAGTAAAGAAGCTTTCCGTTTACCAGTTTTATATCAGAAATGTTATCAAATTCTTTACTATTGCCTTTATTGCTTATGACTCTGTATTTGAATATATAATTGTCATAATCGGTATTTTTACCTACGCTGAATGCATAGTTGCCGCTCTTATCGCTTGTTATGGTGGCTCCCGTCTTCCAGTCAATTGTATTTATTATATCATACGGTCCATAGCTTTCATCACCAAGGAAGAAATAGCATTTATCGACCTGCTTCTTTTCATAGTTGCCGTAGTTTGTGGCTGAATATGTAAAGCCATCTTTTGAAAGCCACATGAAATCTGATATGTAATCATACTTTCCGCTGAGAATTTCCTCCCCGCTGACGACGACTGATTTGTTATTCTTATCAGAAGCAACATAGGCTGCGCGGCCGGAGGGATCAAACTTTACGTTCAAAATAGAGTTGTATGAAGCGCTTTGTTTGCCATCATAAACAAGACGGTTTTCATAAATGATATCGCCCTTCTTATCGGTTTTTTCTTCAGATGTAACGTAGGCAAGCTTTCCGGAAGGAGAGTAAAGAAAGTTATTGATGTATCCTTCGATAGTCTTTACCGGTTCGCCGCCGTGCATTAAAGTTGAGCGGGATTTATACTCTCCGATCGAATCCTGCCCTGAGTAAACCGGAATTCCCGCATTATCAAAAACGATCGGTCCGTAGATCCAGTCGAAGCTTTTGTATTCTTTATCACCCTTTACAACAAATGTGTTTCCGCGCTCCATATAAAATACGCCGGATGATTTAGCAATGTAACAGGGTACATCCTGCGCATCAAATGTAAGCTCATACCAGCCTATATCGGAATAATGCTTCTGTTCGGTATCGCCAATAACGAGGAATGTCTCGGAACCGATTCTTGCAATGTAATACGGCTGGCCGGATTTGGTGAATCCTACAAATCCCTGCGGCTCGCCTTCAGCGTATCTATCAGGTACGTAAGAAAGGCGTACTTCATCGTAGGCCTTGCTTTTGGAAAAAGAGCCGGATCTTGTATCGTATGCAATAAGATATTCTTTTTCGGATTCTCTTACTCCAAAGTATATCTTTCCGTCATTTATTGCCCAGCCGTCTTTGATATCTTCATATGTTGCTAAGACTTCGTTATTTTTCAGAAGTGAATATGTAAAAGTTGTATCTGTAAGATTGGTGGATGCAATTATGTATGAATTTCCATCAGTATCAAACAGGGCATTATACTGGTTGGCATAGCTAAATTCAATTGACGAACCCTTTGGAGTGATGACGGTATATTTCCTGGTTAAAGTATCATAGCTGAAGAATACCCAACCGCCGGATTTGGAGTCGTAAGAAATTGAATACGCATCATTATATGCGCCGGCAGATGAAATTGTTGTGATAAGTTTTTGATTCACAGACTGTGAATTTGCTGTGAAAGCACAGAGAAAAACTGTAAAAAACAGTAATATTGCGGCTTTTTTCATATTTTTTTGGGAGATTTAATTTCGGTTAGTACAAAGATAATCAAAGAAATATCAATGAACAATTAACAATGAACAATTAACAATGAACACTAAGTACACGACAGTAAATGTACAACTTCATTAAATTCATAAGTGTTAGATATTTCTTTTGCTAAGAGCCTTTTAATAAATGAAGTTAAGTAGTCAAAGCCTACCCTAAAAATGCTT
>JAIOIK010000141.1 GCA_019912545.1 Ignavibacteria bacterium
AAGAATACATTAGATTTTACAACCAAGAAAGAATACAACAAAAACTAAATAATCTCTCTCCAATATCATACAAGTTAAAGGAGAAAACACTCAACCTATCCCATTAAGAAATGGTACCCCTTTCGGGGTTCAGTGCAAAAAAGGAGGGGAGTTTTATGGATGTATCAATTCCCGGTTTTCTTTTGGGCGAGGTAGAGATCGAATATAATATCTTCGGGGATCGGGTGACCTTCATCAATTTTGTAATACGCGATGTGTACATGCGTTCTGCCATTGATGGCTTTTCGGCCTGTCCTGCCAACGTATCCGATAGGATCGCCTGCTTTTACCAGCTCTCCCGGCTGAACAAAAACTGTATCAAGGTGTGAGTAATAGAACATTGCCTCGCTTACGGGATCGAACATTTTCACATAATTCCCGCTACGGAAATAATCGCCCTTCCACCACTTGTTATAAGTAGAAATTACTATTCCTGTAACCATTGCTGTGGCGTAAACTTTCTTTCCAGTGCTGTCTTCTATAGCATCGTTATTGCAATCGGGGAAGAAAATATCATGCGCCGGGTGGCCCTTAAACTCTCCGCCCTGAAAGTAATCGAACCGCTCATCCTTATAATCATTTCCGTTACTTCTGTAAGTACAGCTTGTCCAGCCGTCCATCGGGAAAACCCAGTCCTCACGCTTTGTTCCACTGATGCCAAGATTCTTAAATTCCTTTTTGCCAAGCTTTACGTATATGGCAATGGAATCCTTTGCATCGTCTTCGTCAATTTTCCTGTCGCGTATAAGCTGATCAGTCTTGTGCCATCTTTCGAAAACAGTAAGTTCCTGCGTTAAAGTTGGTGCCTGTATTAATGCTATCATTGATAGAACCAGAATGTTTAGTTTCATATTCATTTAATGTTTGTGATATAACAGATTACAAATTTCAGATTTCAGATTGTTCCGCAAGCGGCCTGCCTGCAGCAGGCAGGGATTTCTATCAAAAAGTGCTTGATCTCAGAAAGCAATACAAGCTAGAAGTAAAAAAGCAACCCACCCCGTCTCCTTCGGAGCCACCCCTGCCTGCAGCAGGCAGGGATTTCTATCAAAAAGTGCTTGATCTCAGAAAGCAATACAAGCTAGAAGTAAAAAAGCAACCCACCCCGTCTCCTTCGGAGCCACCCCTGCCTGCAGCAGGCTGGCCTCCGCAGGAGGGGAATAAAAACTGTACTGTTGAAAATGTATTTTGTTCTTTATTGTTAATTGCTAATTGTTCATTGTTGATTGTTCATTCTACGCTTCCAGCCGCGATCTCTTCACCGATAGTACCGATATCTTTTTCGCTCAGCTTGCGCTTTGCTTCGGACTTAACGCGGAGTTTTTTGTATGCAAGTACTGCGCTTCCTGCCAGAATTGAACCGCTGAGCACGAAAACAAAATTAATACTTGTTACCGATGCAATGTATCCGCTGGAAACAGGACCTATAAGATTTCCGAGCATTGTGAAGCTAGAGGCAATCCCCATTATGCCGCCTTTGCGGTGATTTGGGATGCACTTATTTATGAATGAAAAAAGCGACGGCATAACTCCGCCCATGCATAAGCCAACAACTGCCCTGATGGGCACTAGCTCCCAAACTCCGGTAACAACAATATGCAGTGCGTATCCTGCACCTGCTCCAATAAGCGCAAATACAATATTTTTTCTTATCTCCCTTTTATCATTTAGCCTGCCCCAAAATGATGATGATATTACCTGGAATAGACCCAGCACTCCGAAGACCGAACCTGTTATCGTTGCAAGGTAAGCTGTTGTGCCTATCTTCTGCTCAATGAACAGGGCAAAAAGCGGCTGGATCATAGATATTGATGCTGCAGAGATTATCAGCATCAGCATTGCATATTTAAGCGGCGTATTTTTTGAAACGAACCGGTAATTATCAAAAACATTACCCGGAGTTTTTTCATTCCGGTTTATTTCTTTAACAAAGAAAAGTACAAGAATGCCGCTTATTAAACAGATAACAGAGGTGATAAAAAAAACATTCCTGTAGCCGAAAGCGTCTGCAAGTAATCCACCCACAAAAGGCCCCAGCAGATTTCCTGCCGCAGTAGAGCTTGCTAAGAATCCGATTGCGTACCCTGATCTCTCTTTCGGAGTGTTTGATGACACCAGAGCAAGTGATGCGGCAATGAATCCGCTGAGAGCGCCCTGCACCATGCGGAAGAAAAAAAGCTGATATACATCCTGCGATAGCCCTATAAGGAACTGCGAAACTGCCAGCCCGAAAATAGCGCGAAGCACCATTTTCTTCTTGCCAACTTTATCGCCAAGCCATCCCCAAACTGGTGTTGCAAAAAAGGCGGTGATGAATACACCCGAGACAACAAGTCCGCTCCATCTCTTGAGCTCGGTGATATCCGTTACGCCAAGATCTTTAATATACAGGGGTAAGAAGGGGATAACCATGCTCATGCCTATCATTGCTATTAATTGAGCGCCCCATATTATGTACAAATTTTTACGCCAGCTTACATTCAAATATTATCCAGTCATATTTAAGCTTCTTCAATGCAAAAATAACAATTCCCGTGTTTTTAATAAATGTTTAAATTTTGCATACTTTTTAAATTACATTAATCTAAATTTGTAGTAATAATAGTACAAAACATAACAATTTGTCTGATAAAAGAAAATACTTCATATATATAGTAGCATTTTTCATAGCGTACTGTTTTTTCTTAAGCTGGAGCTTTCTTTTCCAGAATGTAGATGATGCTTATATCTCTTACCGGTATGGAAAAAACATGATGGACGGCAAAGGTCTCGTTTATAATCAGGGTGAATATGTTGAAGGCTATACTAATTTCCTCTGGACGGTTATCACTTCCCCTTTTACAAAGGTCAAATCTGTAGATGTCTCGATCTTTTCCTCCGTAATGGGACTTATAATTTCGATCATAAACATAATTATGGTAGCTCTTATAATCCGGCGGTTTAACGGAAAGCTCAGCGCATACGTTAAATACTTGATATTACTGCCTCCACTTTTTTTGGCGCTTGATGATTCAATTGCATTCTGGGCAATCGGCGGTATGGAATTTCCAATGTTCACTTTTTTCATACTTGGGATAATTTATAATTATTTCAGGATAAATGAAGATAAGAAGCATTTGTATTACACGGCATTATTCCTGATGCTATGTACATTAACTCGACCCGAAGGAAACATGATATTTGTTATTACGGTTACCCACATGTTCTTATTCAGAAAGAACATAAAGGATTTCAGGAAGGTAATCCTGACCCTTATCGGATGCTATGCACTGTTCTGCCTGACATATTATGGGTTTAAATTATTTTACTACGGGCAGATTATCCCAAATACATTTTATGCAAAGGGAGTAACTGACCTGAAGATGAACATTGTGCTTGGCGCTAAGTATCTTGCGCTTTGTCTTGGAACAAGGCTTTATATCTTTATTTTTATATTCTTTATACCGTTCAGAAAAGCGTTAACAGATCCCAGGCAATCATTCCTCATAATTTTTTCATCCATTTACATAGTTTATCTTATTGCAGTGGGCGGTGACTGGATGATAGCTAACAGGTTTTTTGTTCCAATACTTCCTATGCTTTATGTACTAAGTGTGCTGGGATTTATAAATGCTATTGTGAAGATAAGAGATTATTACAAAAGTGATACAAAAGCTCTTAGGTTTGCTAATATACTTTCGGTTGTTCTTTCAGTTCAGTTGTTTGTTATTACATTGAGCTTCCTTGAATATAAACAGCTGATCATCAAAGATAACAATGCACATTATGAAATGAGATGGAGCATGTTCGGTAAATGGCTGAAGTTAAATTCCGATCCCGGTACGGTTATTGCAGTCGGGCCGGCGGGCAAGATACCGTATTATTCCGAGTTGTATACTATTGATATGTGGGGTTTGAATAATTCGCATATTGCGCAGACCGATTCCAAGAGGCTGCAGGCGGGACATAAAAAATTTGATATAGATTATGTGTTATCACTGAATCCTGATTATATTATCGGCTATGCAGGATTCACAGATGAAGAGATGGCGCCAAGGTATGAGAAATTCAATGCACCAGAAAAAGAATATGAATGCTATGATGTCGTTTTCAGGCTAAGGAAGGAATACAAAAAAGAAATGAAGCTGCCTTAATGATGAAAGGTCACACAAAAAAAGCAATGATTCTTGCAGCGGGATTCGGGACAAGGCTGCACCCTCTTACTTTAGAAATTCCAAAAGCACTTGTAAAAATTGATGGAAAACCTCTTATTGAACATGCTATTTGCAAATTGAGAAACTACGGATTCAATTATGTAGTAATAAATACTCATCACTTTGCAGAACAAATCGAAGATTATTTTTCTAAAAATGATTTCGGGATTGAAATACATTTATTATTTGAAAAGGAAATTCTCGGTACCGGTGGAGGAATCAAAAACGCAGAGAAGTATTTATCTGATTCGGAAAATTTTTTAGTTTATAATACAGATGTAATTTCAGATATTGATCTGGGGGAAATGTATAATTATCATCTAGAAAAAAAATCATTTGCAACACTGGCCATAAAACAAAGAAAAACACTCAGGCCGCTGCTTGTAAATGAGAATTCAGAAATAATAGGAAGAATCATTGATGACAATGAACATATTTATTGTAATGATTCCAATTCTTACAGTAAAACTGCCTTTTGCGGAATACACATTATTTCCTCTGTTGTTTTTGAGAATTTTCCGAATGAGAAATCCTTCGACATAGTTCAGTTTTATGAATACATGATCAGAACCGGAAAAAAAGTAATTGGATTTGACATTAAATTGGCTTTTTGGCAGGATTTTGGAAGAAAAAGTAAAAAATAGTGTATTTTTTCGCTTATTGTTTTGACCAAAACATATGTAAAATCATATGATTTTTTTCCTATTTTTTCAAATTTGAATTGCAGATCAAACAAGCGGTGTGTCTTGACACGAAGATCTGCTTGATTTACAGGAATTATTATGTTATTTTACATTTTACATAGGCTTGATAAATTATTTTTTTAAAAATTGAGTGAGAAATTCATTTGGTTTCTATTGGGAGTTGATTCTTAGAATAATTTACTTAATTTAACCTGCTGAAAACGCAGCGAAAGGGAATATCATGCAAAGAATTATATTAAATTTGTTTTATTTTCTACTTATTTTGTGTATGTTTATGGCAGTTTCAAGTCCTCTAGTTTTTTCACAAGAGGCATGGACGCCAACATCAACGGGAACCAATGTGCCTACTTCCCGTGCTGGTCATACGGCAGTTTGGACAGGTGTTGTAACTAACAAGATGATCGTTTGGGGGGGATACAATATTTCTACTCCCACAAATTCAGGTGGAGTTTATGACCCTGTAGCAGATTCCTGGACATTAACTTCTACTGGAGCTAACTGTCCGAATGCGCGTTATTTTCAATCAGCTGTTTGGACCGGAATCAAGATGATCATTTGGGGAGGATATAGTCCCGGACCATCGACAGTTTACAATACAGGTGGAGCTTATGATCCTGTAACAAATACATGGACCGTAACTTCAACTTCATCAGCTCCAAGTTCGCGTACGTTCCATACGGCCATCTGGACAGGAACCAAAATGATTGTATGGGGTGGTTCTAATGCTACGGGTACTCCTACAAATACAGGCGGCGTTTATGACCCGCTTACAGATACTTGGACTGCGATTTCATTGACAAATGCTCCGGTTGCTAGGGAACGTCACACAGCTATTTGGACTGGAAGCAAGATGATTGTTTGGGGCGGAAATAATGGGGGAACTTATTACAATAATGGCGGTATTTATGACCCTGTAACCAATACATGGGCACCGACATCTAACGTTAATGCTCCATCTACCCGGACTGTGCACTCTGCAGTTTGGACAGGATCAAAAATGATTATTTGGGGCGGAACAAATGGAACTAATACTAATACAGGCGGAGTTTATGATGCTTCAACAGATACCTGGGTTGGTACATCCACAACCGGCGCACCTAGCGCCCGTTCTATACATACTGCAGTTTGGAGCGGAAGCAGAATGATTGTTTGGGGCGGGGAAAATGCCGGATATTTCAATACAGGCGGCATTTATGACCCAGTTGCAGATGCATGGGTAGTGACTACTGCTGTTGGTGCCCCTACTATTCGTTCATATCAAACAGCGATAATTACAAATAGCAGCATGATCGTATGGGGCGGATACGCAGGAGGTGCAACCTTCTATTTCACAGGCGGAGTTTATACTAACCCTCCTGTAATAGGCGTTACGCAAACTGGTGTTGAGGTTCCACAGTCATATTTATTGAAACAGAATTATCCTAACCCATTTAATCCGGTTACAAATATTAATTTCAGCATACCAAATGCCGGGTTAGTGAAGCTTGTAATTTATGATATGATGGGCAGGGAAATTACAACTCTTGTTAATGAGAACTTAAGCGCCGGCAGCTACAAAGCTGATTTTGACGCTTCAAGTATTTCTTCAGGAACATACTTTTATACAATTACTTCAGGTGATTTTACTGATACCAAAAAGATGGTACTGATTAAGTAATTTATTATTGTGAATCTTTCACAGAAGCCTCCATAGAAATATGGGGGCTTTTTTTAAATTCTATCTTAAGAGAATATTGTTTTAGAAGCTCAAACTCGTCTCGGTTTATACGTTTTTTCGCTTAAATGCACATAATTTTGATTTGAATAACATAACAATAACAGGTATATTTATCAAATAATTTTTTAGAAATTTACTTCAATTTATGAAACCTTGGGCTTTAGTTTTAGGTGCATCAAGCGGGTTTGGAGGAGCGGTATCTCTGGAGCTTGCAAAGCATGGGTATAACATATTCGGAGTCCACCTTGATAGGGCAATCACCATACCCGATGTTAAAAGCCTTATAAAAAAAATAGAGCATACTAAACAGCATGCCGTTTTTTTTAATATTAATGCGGCTGATGCGATAAAAAGAAATGAAGTTCTGGATGAAATAACTGAGCGCTTAAGCGGTCATGAAAAGGGAAGTATTAAAGTACTTGTGCATTCCCTGGCATTCGGAACGCTGAAACCGTTTATTGCAAAGACCCAGGCGAATTGTATTTCACAGGCACAGATGGAAATGACGCTTGATGTTATGGCTAACTCGCTTATCTACTGGACACAAGGATTAATTTTCCGTAATCTTCTTTCTGAAGGAGGGAGAATTTTCACATTAACAAGCGCGGGCTCGCACTCTGTTATTCCTTCATACGGAGCGGTATCGGCAGCAAAAGCGGCGCTCGAATCGCATACAAGGCAACTTGCCTATGAACTTGCTCCAATGAATGTTACCGCAAATTCAATAATGGCAGGTGTAACTGATACTCCTGCTTTGCAGAAAATTCCCGGCGCAAAAAATATGATAGAATCAACCAAGCTTAAAAATCCGCAAGGCAGATTAACCCAACCTGAGGATGTTGCAAAAGCAATTTTGATGCTTTGCTCCGAAGAAGCAAACTGGATCTCGGGGAATTTGATTGGTGTTGATGGCGCAGAGGATATAATAAACTTCACAGGTGAAAGAGTGGCTCATCATATTAAGTAACAGCAGAAATTCTCTGCAATTCTTTTATAAATGATATATCTAAATTATACAGGTTATGTTCGAATTTGGATTCACTGATGAGCAGAAGATGCTCCGTGAGATGGTTCGTGATTTTACAACAAACGATCTGAAACCAATCGCTCAGCAAATAGATCAAAAAGAAAAGATCCCTGACGAAATAATCAAAAAACTTGGCGAGCTGGGGCTTTTAGGAGCTGCAATGCCCGAAGAATACGGAGGCGGTGGATTCGGGGAAGTTGGCTATTGTATCATGCAGGAAGAAATCTCGCGTGCATGCCTTTCTACGGCTACCTTTATAGGCGCACATCAGTCTATAGGCACAAATGCTATTCTGCTTGGCGGAAGCGAATTTCTTAAGCAGAAATATGTAGTTCCGCTTGCAAAAGGTGAGAAGATAGGCGCATTCTGTCTAACAGAAGTTCAGGCCGGATCGGATTCATTTAATGTAAAAACTACAGCAACGCCTGATGGAGATGATTGGTTGATTAACGGAGATAAAATGTGGATCACTAACGGGGGACTGGCAGATATAATATCTGTATTCGCAAGAACGCCAAAGGGTGTTACTGCTTTTGTTGTAGAAACCAGCATGCCGGGCTTTACGGCCGGGCCGCCCGAAAAAAAGATGGGAATCAGGGGAAGTACTACCAATGCCATAACTTTTGATAACGTAAGGGTTCCCAAAGAAAATATGATAGGAACTGAAGGCAGGGGATTTATAATAGCAATGAAAACACTTGATGCAGGCAGGCTTGGCCTTGGTGCGGCTACACTGGGCGCTGCAAAAGAAATGCTTGAGCTGTCTTCAAAGTACGCTAAAGAACGCGTCCAGTTCGATCATCCTATCAGCCACTTCCAGGCAATTCAGTTCATGCTTGCAGAAATGGCAACTACGATTTACTGTATGGAATCTATTATTTACAGGACTGCTGTTGATTATGACCTTAAGAAAAATATCACTATGCATTCCGCAATGGTGAAGTTATTCTGCTCTGAAGGGCTGGATAAAGTTGTTGATTTTGCCGTACAAATTCATGGTGGTATGGGATATTCCAGGGAATACCCGGTTGAAAGATTTTACAGGGATTCCAGAATAAATAAAATTTTTGAAGGTACAAATGAAATTCAAAAAGGCATTATTGCAAGAGACATTCTGAAGCACAAAGGAGTTATGTAAGTTTGAAGGTAATTTAGCGCACAACATAAAATTTTCAGTTTACGCAGAGTCTCCCGTTCAACGAGTTGAGTCGCCGCTAAGCCTGCGGGGACTCTGCGAAATTGCTTCAGAGTCCCCGCAGGTCGTCGGGAGACTCTGAAGGAACTTAGTTTAAAAATAATTTTATAAGTAATATCAATAACAAATATCAATAACAAACAATGAAAAGATCACTGGTATATATATTTTTCTTCGCCATTTTAATTAATCTGGCAGGATGTCTTACTTTCGAGACCAAAGAATACAGCTATAAGCTTAAAGACGGTAAATCAGGCTCAGGGAAGATAAAATATATTAACATTATGCGCACGTTTGACTCGCTTACAACAAAAGAATCGGAATATACTGAGCTTATAAATACTTACTTAAAAGGAACGAAGCCCGAAGATGAGATGCTTGGGGTAAAGAATGTGAAGAAAAGGCTGTTTGAAGAAGATAATCAGCTTTGCGGCGAGATCACTTTCGATTTTGATGATATTACAACTCTGAAATTCTTCAATTACCAGGGCAAGGTGTGGACATACTCACTAAGCTCAAACAGTCTCTTTGGCGGGAATGAGCAGTTCTTTTCATCCAATGGCACTTATGGGGGCGAGTTCATGCAGGTATTATTCTGGAATGATGATGAAAAGAAATTTGAATTCAAGACAGTTGTTTCCCAGAAAGATAAGAAGAACGAAGGCTTGCTGGACTTGTGGAGATCAAAGGGCGAAAATTAAGAGACAATTAGCAATGAACAATTAACAATGATCAATAAGAAGCAAAAGATTTTTGAAGGCTCTTTAAGAGCCTTTTTTATTTTGTTACTTTGATGAACGAATCCTACAGTAGGTCAAAGGCATGCCTTTGACTTCTATATTTTAATCAGGTGATTCGGGCTAAAAAAAGATAATTTAGCCGACCGCTTTGAATCTTTCTTCCAGTACCTTTACTCTTCTTCTTAGATCTGTACTTCTGTATATCAATTGAAGTATTACTGCTCCAAGCAAGATCACTAAGCTCATGAAAAAGAAGCTTATCCTGTAAAATACTATTACAAGCTCATTAAGCGGCAAGTAAACATTTGATTCAAACACACGGTTATTCTTCCTTTGGAATTTACTTTCATCGATCTCCTTATCCGTAAAAACATTCTTAAGCTTCTCTATCTGTAATTGAACCTTACTGACAGTGTAAAACATATCATCAATTTTGCTATCGATTGAATCAACAGAAGCCTTCCTAACTCCGGCAGTTTCAAGTGACCTTGTAGAAAAATTATTGAATACCGGCTTGGTCACAGAGCCGCCGAGCAGGACTATCAATAACAAAAGCCCTGCAATGCCGTATAATATTTGATATGCGTTTTTCATGGTTTTGTTCGTATTACTGTTATCATGAACAAGGGGGCATGCCCCCTTTGTTCTTCAAACCTTATATGTCTTGTTAAAATTCCGATAAAATTAATCAATTGAATTGCTCAATATATTTGGGTAAATTTGTAAGAGCAAGATTAAAATTTTGCTTTTTTTGTAAATAATAAGTTTTTTTGCACCCGTAGCTCGACTGGATAGAGCATCTGACTACGGAGTATAACACTTTTCTTTATTTCACTTCGGATTTGCAACTTTCTACTAAATCAGTGACAGAATTAGTGATAACGCTTACTAATTTTGAAGTCCTTCAAGCCTTGAAAGGAAAACAGAAATGTTTCTTAGCAAGGGATTTAGAGGTTACTATTATCTTTACTATACGGATGAACTTACCGGAAAGAGAAAGAAAATCTCCACAAAGACAAAGGTAAAAGCAGAAGCAAATCAATTCTTAAAATTATTCAATCCAGAACATACAGACAGGATAAAAAAACCCTCACTAATTTATCTTGACCAACTTCAAGGCGAGGTTATGAAATATGCTAATAATAATCTCACAAGGAGTTCTATATACATTTATCAAGGTGTTTTTAAAAGCCTATTTCGGATATTAGGTAATAAGGCAATAAAATATATACCCTTTACTGATATTGAGTTGTATAAAGCAGAAAGGATAAAGCAGGTCTCAAAAACGTCAGTGAATATTGAATTAAGAACAATGAAGGCTATATTTAATTACGCTATAAAATCACTTTATATCACTGAAAACCCTTTAAGGCATATAAAACCATACCCCATACCTCAAAAAGAGCGCCTTAGCTTTGATAGAGAGGAAATTGGGCTAATATTGGACACAATCTCAAATGAAAATATTAGAAACATTGTTGTATTTGGACTATTAACAGGTTGCAGGTTAGGGGAAATTTTGAATACGCAATGGAGTGATATTAATTTGAATGATAGAGTATTAACCATTAAGAATAAGCCTACATTTAAAACCAAGACCGGGAAAATTAGAGAAATTCCAATATCTGATAATCTTTTCAAACTTCTAACGAATTTGTTAAATAGAAAATTGCAGACTAATGTTATCGCTATGTTTGAAGCTGAAGGG
>JAIOIK010000014.1 GCA_019912545.1 Ignavibacteria bacterium
CAATGTAAAAAAGCTTTAAATTTGTTGAATTTAGCTAAAACGGGTAGATGTGTGTAATAGAATGCAGATTTAATTAAGTTTACTATTATGTAAAATTAAAGATTTTTAACAACATAAAAAAGGGCAGATATTACGCTCTGCATTTTCAAAGAATATTGAAGTTTCTTGTATAGAGTTATCTCAACGAAAGAAATCTGTTTGAATTTTAAGTAACCCATAAGGCGAATATTTTCCTTACTAGTTGAGTCATCAAATGCTATTTTTGCTAATATGTCTGATCTTCCGCACGAAATTAAGAGCATGTTCTCCCCTGACGGAATACTTTCTGAGCTTGAGGGATTTGAATACCGCCGCGAACAGCAGGAAATGGCTGTTCAGATCGCAAATTCGCTTGAGGGCAACTCGCATTTTATAGTTGAAGCTCCAACGGGCATCGGCAAATCACTGGCATATCTTGTGCCTGCAATACTTTTTGCTGTTAAGAATGAGCGCAAAGCGATAATTTCTACCTGTACAATCAATCTGCAGGAACAATTAATAAATAAAGATATTCCCTCACTTGAAAAAATTCTTCCGATTGAATTTAAGTATGAGATCTTAAAAGGACGCAATAATTACATCTGCACAAAAAGGCTGAACAAGGCCATGATAGATAAGACGAGCCTTTTTATGTCAAGCGAGCAGCAGATACTGCAGAAGATATATGATTTTGTAAATAAAAACGGCAAAGGTACAAGGCAGGATATGCCTTTCCCCATTGATGACATTGTATGGAGCGAGATTTTTGCCGAAGAAGGTGTGTGTACACAGAAATCCTGCGGTGGAGAAGATACAAATTGCTACTACCAGCAGGCTAAGCAAAGGATGAAAGATGCCGATTTGCTTGTGCTGAATCACCATTTATTTTTTACGCTGTTCGGATTTTATGAAAGGGAATCCGAAGGCTATTTATACTTTAATGATTTCGTAATTTTTGATGAAGCCCATACAGTTGAGCAGATTGCCGCAGAAAGAGTTTCGCCTTCGGTTTCAAAAGAGCAGATAAGGTTCTGGCTCAACAAACTATTCAATCAAAAGACACAAAAAGGGTTTTTTGCGAACAAACCTGCCGATAGGATCATTAAGCTTATTGATACACTTAATTATGAAAATGAACGGTTCTTCAAATCCTTACATATGTTCATTCACAACAAATACAATGCGCTATCTAACAAGAGTACTATCAGAATAAAAGAACCGATCGATCTTGGATATGAATTAATGAATTCGCTTCTCGATCTTACAATTGACCTTAAAAAGGCCACCCCACTTGCAAAAAATGATATTGAAGAAGCTGAGATAAAAAACTACATCACAAAATTCACACGCATCAGGAATAACCTGATCTTTTTTCTGGAGCAAAAAGGCGAAGGTTATGTTTACTGGGTGGAATACTCAGGCAAAAACAGGCATAATATAAGCCTTTGCATTTCCCCTATTGATATGGCGCAGTACTTTAAAGAAAATGTTTTTTCGGATAACCGTTTGAGTGTTATGACAAGCGCGACACTTTCAACCAATAATAACCTCTCATTCTTTAAAGGAACTGTGGGGGCTGAAGAGGTAAACTCTGAGATACTCAGCTCACCGTTTGATTTTGGCAGGCAGATGAAAATACGTGTTTATGGAAACATGCCGGAGCCTGATAAGTTCAACAAACAAAGTGTAAGTGAGATGCTTAGTGAGAGTCCATACGAAAAGATACTTTCAGAAAATATTATGCAGTGCGTCAATCTGACCAAAGGCGGCGCGTTGGTGTTATTTACAAGCAATAAGACTCTGAAATCCGTTTACAACCGCTTGCTGGAAGATTTTATTGATACAGATATTAAGCTTTTTGCTCAGCACAACGGCATGCCTAATAACAGGATACTACAGGAATTCCGTAATGATGAGAACTCTGTCTTGTTCGGAGTTGACAGCTTTTGGATGGGTGTTGATATTCCGGG
>JAIOIK010000142.1 GCA_019912545.1 Ignavibacteria bacterium
GCCGGAAATTTTAACACTATTAAGGTTTTCAAGAATTTCGGTATAGATTTCTATTGTGGCGGGGAAAAAACTCTAAACGAATCCTGTTTGGAAAAAGGCATAAATCCTGATTTTGTATTGGACGAAGTTTTAAAAATTGAAAATAGTGGTGAAGCCGCTAAACAGTTTGATAAATGGGACGTAGATTTTTTGATTGATTACATTGTTAATAGTCATCACTCTTATGTAATAAATGAATTACCAATAATATTACATATCCTGCAGAATGTGCTTGAACCTTATGGAGAAACTCATCCTGAGATTGCAAAAATAAGTAGTATTTTTAGCGAGATGAATGATGAGCTGATAAGCCACATACAAAAAGAAGAAAAGATGCTGTTCCCATACATTAAGAAGATGCAGATGATGCACAAAAATCTGCTTGAAATACAGATTCCCCCATTTGGCAATATTAGCAGTCCGATAAAAGTAATGGAAACCGAACACGAAGAAGTTAATATACTTATGTCAAAAATCAATAAACTGACAAACGGTTATATGCCGCCAAAAGTTGAAAACGGATCAATCAATGAGCTTTACAGTGAACTGAAAGAGTTCGAAACTGATTTACAGATTCATCTGCATCTGGAAAATAATATTCTTTTTCCTAAATCTATACAGATTGAAAAAGAATTATGCAAAAAATAAAACGAAGTTAATTCATAATTTATAAATTCATAATCCGTGAAAAATACTATTGCATCTTTAATTATTTGTATTTTAACTTTATTTTCATACAATGCATTTTCGCAGGGATTCCATTCAGTTTTTTCCAGGGATGGAAATATTGTATGGGCAGTTGGGAATAACGGACAAGTATTTAATTCAAACTCCGGTGGTTCAACATGGAATACCAATATTCTTGGCTCCACCAAGTATTATTCCGTTTTTTCGGTTAATCAGAAAGTTTGGATTACTGGAGAAAACGGTGTTCTGCAAATGAGTTCAAATGGAGGCATTAGCTGGACTGTTAATACAATTTCATCACAGCAATTGAATTCGGTATTCTTCACCGATGAGAACAACGGGTGGATAGCAGGTAATTCAGGCACAATACTAAGAACAACAAATGGAGGGTTGAACTGGGCTATTCAATCATCGCCTGTAAGTGTAGATCTGAACTGTATTAGATTTCTCAATACGTCAAATGGAGTTGCTTGCGGAACGGGTGGGAAAGTAATTTATTGGAACGGTTCAGCATGGAATGCATATACTACACCCGTTACGAACAATCTTCTTTCAATCGATAAAAAATCCAGTGTAATAATCGCCACAAGTGCAGATGGCTCTGTAATCAAATCTACCAATGATGGTTCAAGCTGGAATGTAATAGATTATAAAATCGAAACGAAATCGGAAGTTAACTCGGTTTATATGCTCGACGCAAATACTTATTATACATGCGGAGGCGGTGGTTTCATAAGAAAAACCACAGACGGAGGGGCAACATTTACATTTCAGCAAAATCCCATGATGGGAAACCTTGTTGAAATAAATTTCTTTGACGCTAACAAGGGATGGGCGGTAAGCTCCAAGAATAATGCTGTTTTATGGACTACCAATGGCGGGAATACGTGGTCATTACCGGTTGGAACTAATGTATCATTCTCATGGAGCTTGAAACAATCCGGTTCAGGCAATATTGGTCATGGTTTCTGTTTACATCCCTTTAACAAGAAAACAATTTTTATAGCAATGGGAAACAAGGTTTACAGAAGCCTGGATATTGGAGAGACGTGGAATCAAATATCTACAATTACACCAGGAACCAGAGCACACACATTTTTTGTTTCATCAGTCGATTCAAACTACTGGATTGCATCGATGGATGAATCAGCAGGCAGAGTTCTAAGAACCACCGATTACGGCACTACATGGTCGGTCGTATGGGGAATCGGCGCTTTAACAAGTTATGGTATGCCGCTCATGGCTGACCAAACTACACCTAATCAGGTTTATCTTAATCCTGATAACAGCGTACTTTTGAGATCTACTAATTGGGGTCTAAACTGGTCTCCTGCAGGCACACAGGTATTCAGAAGTCCCGATAATATCACTGTTGCATGGGAAAATCCAAATGTAATTTACAGCGGTGATGGCGTAACCGGCTCGGGCGTTGCTGAACTTTTTAAGACAACAAACGGGGGTATAAATTGGACATTAATTCATACAGTAAGCGGTTCAGAAATTCCTTTTACAGTTGTAACAAAACTAGATCCGAATCTTTCGTATCATACGTGTTGGTCTTCCGGTGGAATTTTTAAATCTTCGTTAATGTGGAATTCTTATGCCCAGGTTGCTACAACGTCTAATGCATGGGCGGTCGATATTTCAAAAGATGATTATACTGCTGTTGCTTACGGTGTTTATTCATCATCGGTTTACATTTCAACAAACAGCGGAACGAATTTTGTGCAGTCAAATGTAGGCTCTTCACCCGAAGCAGGAATGTTGTTTTATGATAGAGGAACCCTTCTTAGCCAGAAAGGCGGTGGTGTTTATAAACTGGCTGTAACTTATGATGTACCAACTGCTGTCAATTTAATTTCAAGTGAGATTCCAGAAAGATTTCATTTGTCGCAGAATTATCCTAATCCGTTTAATCCAACTACAAAATTTAGAGTTCATGTTGCAAAACTATCAAACGTTAAAATTATTGTCTTTGATATTTTAGGTAAGGAGATTGCACAGATTTTAGACCGGGTTGCTGCTCCGGGAATCTATGATATCAATTTTGACGGCACAAATTACGGGGGCGGTGTATATTTCTACCGTTTAATAGCGGATAATTACGTAGAAACACGTAAAATGATTCTCTTAAAATAATTTGTTAACTGCTATGAAAAGAAAAATCATTTCAATTGAGTTATTCATAACTGTAATATTTTTTATACTGCAGAGTCTTTTGTTAAATTCCATACAGGCACAAAGCACGCCTGCAATAGTATTTGTTTCGCGTAACTATGTTTCAGGCGGAAGCCAGTATTACCAGCAAATGGGTTTGCTTCCGGGTATGGGACCGTACTCGAGATTTACTGTTACAGGAGGAAGATTGCTTGTCCGGGAATCAAACTCTTCTATCAGAGTACTTGTTGACAGCAATACAAGTTTTAATGGAATAAGGTTAATTGATGTTTCAGACCCATGTGTAAACTGGGATGGAATAAAAATCCTTTTTGCTGGTGTAGAACACAGAGACAGCTCGTGGAGAATTTATGAAATCAGTTCTGATGGCTCTAATTTCAGGAAAGTTACATTCAGCAACCGGAACATATCATTATCACAATTTGGCGCTGCAGCACAAAAATTCGTCAAATATGATGATATCGATCCATGTTATCTGCCGGATGGAAGGATTTGCTTTTCAAGCACACGCTATCCCTCACTATCTTTTTTCGGCTTCAGAACGACAAATCTGTATGTAATGAATTATGATGGTTCGAATCTTCACAGAATTACAACCGAAAGAAACAGCGCAGAGGAGCCTTCTGTAGATCCTATCACCGGCAAATTAATTTTTTCAAGATGGTGGGTAAACATTGATATGCCCTCTGATGAAACATATAATAATATTACCCGTGATACAAATCTAGCTTTAACAAATGATATTGGTAATATGTGGTGGGCGGCAAGAATAAACCCTGATGGTTCGGGAATGGAGCTTTATGCAGGTTCATTTAAGAACAGAAACAGCCTGCATACTTATAAGCCTGTTATCACCGAAGATGCTAAATTGTTAAGCGTTTTTATCCCAAATACTTCCATGACAAATACTTCGGGTAGCTCGGGTATAAGATGGTTTGATAAGGGAATAAGCAGCCAGAATTTCATCGCTGGTGTTAATATGGATAATATGCAGTCTTATAATAACTTACCTGCCTCATGGGGAATTATGCAGCCTCCATATGCGACAGATCCGATTGAACTGCCTGATGGTAAAATATTATATTCATATGCTTCACAGGTAGAAAACTCTGATTATGCTCTTTATACTATAAATATTAATGGTTCAGGTCACCAACTACTGTTTGATATCCCAGGAAAGCTTGAGTTGAATGCTTCTGTTTTGCAGGCTAATAACACCCCTCCTGTGATTGAAGATGTAATACTTGAAGTAAGTGATGAATTGCCCCCCACATCGGATCCTCAGACATTTTTTAAAAATGGGGCGCTTCGGTTTGATTGCGGTAATATTTTCACAAACGCCGGAGTAGATATACCCATCACAGATGCGCCTCCAATTACAAAACATGCAAGAATTAAACTGTTCTTGAATTTTCAGAGAACAGATAGTACTGGTAAGGATTCCGCTATACTTTTCCTTAATGAGCCAGTGCAGCATTCCGGCGGTTTTTGGATACCAATGATCCCTGCAGATATACCTGTATTTGACCAGGTAGTTGATTCAGCAGGAAAAGTTTTGAAGGGTACAAAAGGACAGATTGCGCATTTATCAGGCTTGAATTTTGGTAAACCCGGAACAGGAACCCAATGTGTAGGCTGCCATGCGGGTCACTCATTTATTCCTCCTCCACAGAATAACTTTGAAGCTCAGTTTACCAACACCTCAACATCAGCAGCGGTTACGCAAAGCTCATATAAGATATTGAACCAGAACATTCAGTTTCCGGGGAACAGGGTTAAAGATAGAAAAGCAAGGAACGATTCCCTAACGGTCAACTGGATCGCTAACGGTACTCAAAATGAATGGGTAAATCTTAAATGGGATATTCCCATTGATGTAAGAAAATTTGTTTTGTATAACATTAGGGCAAACGCATCAAACAACACTAATATTCAGGTTAATGACTGTGAAATATTTATATATTTCCAGGGTCAGCAGGTTGGGCATGTACCATCCACAGGAGCAATAAGCGTTGATGGTTCCGTAATTTCGATTGAAGGTTATCCAAAAATAGATGAAGCAAAGATAATAGTTAAAAGTTTCACGGGTTTAATAGATGGACAAAGCGCTGCAGGCTTAGCTGAAGTTGAAACCAATGCAAGGATTTCCTACTATGATATTATTGGCATTGCAAATACTTCTACAACTGCGGAAAGATTTAAATTATCACAAAATTATCCTAATCCTTTTAATCCGGTAACAAATATCATGTTTAATCTGCCTTTTACCGCATTTGTTAAGGTGACTATATATGATATTCTTGGAAAAGAATTAAAAATTCTTGTTGATGACCAATTGAACGCAGGCAGTTATAATATTGATTGGGATGCATCAGGCTTTCCTAGTGGTGTGTATTTTTATAAAATGGAAACAAGAACGTTTGTTGTAAATTCATGGGAGTCATTTTTTGATACTAAGAAGATGATTTTATTAAAATAGCAATCTAATTTATTTGATAATCCCGATTTTTCTGTGCTGAGGATAATTTGAGTTATTTATATTAATCAGTATTTGTAGAAAATTTGATTTAAAGCAATTTTCTCGGTTTTTTGAAATAGAACAAAGTTCATAAATTCCGATATATATCATGTTTTTATATGAGATATATCATTGTTAAAAATGACGATTTAGTCTTATTTTTGAACTATAGTATTCGTTCTTTATAATATTTTTTTTTCTCCGAGTTTTGGTTTCTAAGTCTCTTTAGATATGAAGCCTTAACCGTTTAAGGCTGATTTAGAAATAGATCAACCTGCCTGTCCGGTTAAACAAATCGGACACTTTGCAAAGGAGACATTAAGCGAGCTTTATTTCTAAGCCCTGCATTTCTTTGTAAATGCAGGGCTTTTTAGTTAATAAAATTTGATTGAAAGGATACACAATATGGCAATTCCAAAAAAGTATAAAAAATTTACAGAAGACCACCCTGAAATAGCAAAAGCTTATGAAGAAATGGGTACAGCAGTCCACAATGCCGGACCCCTTGATGAAAAGACAAGGGCATTAATTAAAATTGCAGTATCTACAGGTGCAAGGCTTGAAGGCGCTGTTCATTCACACGTTCGTAAAGCTATAAATGCTGGAGTTACAAAAGAAGAGATGCAGCACACAGTATTGCTTTCTCTTCCTACAATTGGGTTACCTTCTATGATGGCAGCTCTTACTTGGATTGATGATGTTTTTGAGGTGCAAAAATGATGGGTGAACTGCTGAATCTTTTCCTCGCATTCCTTAAAGTAGGTTCATTTTCTTTTGGCGGAGCGTATTCTCTATTGCCGGTTATAGAAAGTGAGGTAGTTACCAAACATGCATGGCTGAATCATGATGAATTTTTGAAAGTATTAACCCTAGTGGAAGTTATCCCGGGAGCAATTTCAATAAAATTTGCTACATATACGGGATATAAAGTAGCTGGAATTCCAGGCGCTATTGCCGCAAACCTTGGGAACCTTGCCACCCCAGTAATTCTTATTTCATTTGCTTCGTATCTGTATTCATATATAGAAAATCATGAATATATAAAACAAACATTATCCGGGATAAAATATGCAGTGCTTGGAATGATAATGGCGGTTGTTTATCAATATTTTCTGAAAAATTTCAGTGATTGGTTAGGAATTGTTTTCTTTGCTTCGGGTTTTATTCTAACTATATTCTTTCGACTGAATCCGGTTTATATAGTTACAATTATCGGTCTGGCATCGTTTGTTATTTACAAGATTAAATCAGTATGAAAAAGCTTGTTGACAAATTTGGAAGGGTTCTCGATTATCTCAGATTTTCAGTTACAGATAGATGTAATTTGAACTGTGTTTACTGCAATCCCAGGGATAATAAACTAAACCTTCTTAAAGATCATGAAATGCTAAGTAACGCTGAATCGCTTAGACTAATCGGTATCTTTGTGAAACATTTTGAATTCAGAAAGATACGTTTTACAGGTGGGGAACCGCTTGCAGGAAAAAATATTGTGAACTTAATTGCTGAGTTGAAACCGCTGCATGAATCTTACGGACTGGATATCGGGATTACAACAAATGGCACATTGCTGAAAGCGCATCTTGACAGCCTGAAACAAAGCGGGGTAACTAAATTAAATATATCGCTTGATAGCCTTGATAAAGATAAATTCTGTAAAATAACCGGCAAAGATAAGTTTGAAAGTGTTATGGATGCAGTTTTATTGGCTGAAGAAATTGGATTTCAACCTCTAAAGATTAACTGCGTTGTGATGAAAGGTATTAATGATGATGAAATATTGGAATTTGTGGACTTCGTAAAAAACAGAAATATAAATATAAGGTTTATTGAGTATATGCCATTTAGCGGCAATAAATGGTGCGAAGGCAAATTTATCAGCTATATGGAAATTAAAGATATTATTGAAAAAAAATTCCGCCTGATTGCCTTTGGCGAAAACAATTCGGAGGTTGCTAATAATTATCACATTGCCGGCTATAAAGGTATTGTCAGTTTTATCAGCTCTATTTCAAACCATTTTTGTGATGGCTGTAACAGATTAAGAATAACATCTGAGGGAAGTCTGAAATTATGTTTGTTTTCTCCGAAATACCAGGATCTGGATATGAAAAATTATCTTAGAACAGACAGTTTCAGTGATACGGAAATTGCTGAAATTATCGAACACAAAGTACAGGATAAAGTCTTAATGCATCCTGATATATCCGAACTGCTGAAACTTGAAAAAAATAATATGCTTTCAATTGGAGGTTAAGATTAAAAACTTTTCTCATACAACCGCTGACGGGATGGTAAATATGGTAAGCATATTAAAAAAGCAACCGTCTTTAAGAACCGCTTCTGCTTACGGTGAAGTATACCTGAACAGAGAAACTTTTCTTTTGCTCAGAAAAAACGCGCTTAAAAAAGGTGATGTATTAACAATTGCTAAAATTGCGGGTATACAGGCAGCCAAAAAGACTTCCGCGCTGATACCTCTTTGTCATAATATATTAATATCAAAAATTGATATTTCGATCAAACTAAACATAAAGAAATCCCTGGTAGAAATAACATCATATGCAGAAACAAATGCTGCAACAGGCATAGAGATGGAAGCTTTAACAGCAGTTTCAGTGGCTGCACTCACAGTTTATGATATGTGTAAAGCAATCAGCAAGAATATCACAATTTCAAATATTAGCCTGCTTTCTAAAACAGGCGGAAAAAGCGGTAATTATAATAAAATAAATAAATAAATTATGGAACAGAGAATATCTCATCAGAATACAAATGAACTTATTTATAACAATCAGCCTTTAAGCGAGGATAAAGATCTAAATACAAGTAAGGGACGTATATTAGCTATTTCGGTCAGTAAAAGAAAAGGAACGCCAAAATCCAATGTAGATTCAGTCAGACTGATCGAAGATTACGGCATCGAAAATGATGCGCATGCAGGTAAATGGCACAGACAAGTAAGTTTTCTGGCCATTGAAAGTATTCAAAGAATGAGGGATAAAGGATTGCCAAAGTTAAGACCGGGGGCATTTGCGGAAAACCTTACAACTGAATTTATAGACTTGCCTCAATTAAAAATTGGTTCTGTTGTCAAAATCGGCAGTGAAGCGGAACTGGAAATTACCCAAATTGGGAAAGAATGTCATGCAAAATGCGCTATCTATTATAAAGTCGGAGATTGTGTTATGCCTTCTGATGGAATATTCGGAATAGTAATAAAAGGCGGCATTATAAGCAAAGATGATGAAGTAATTGTAATAGAACCTCCTGTGGCTGAAACTTCTGATAATTAAATACTTATAAGAAGAAATGAAAAGCTACATTGAGGCATGCCGTATAATTAAAGATGAGATACAATTGCTTGAAACGGGCACTGAAGAAGTAACCTTACTTAACTCTCTTAACAGGGTAATTTCTGAAGATATATTTTCAGATATTAATCTGCCTTCGTTTGATAATTCTGCAATGGATGGAATTGTAATAAATTTCAAAGAGGGAATTTCCAAGTGGAAGATTGACAGCGAAATTTCTGCCGGAAAATTTGCTCAAACTTATATCGGCGAAGATAATGCAGCTTTAATAATGACCGGGGCTAAAATTCCTGAAGGAGGCAATACTGTTATTCCTGTGGAAGATATTTCTGTTGAAAACGATACAGCTATTTTAAAATCCGGCGCAAAATATAAATTCGGACAGAATATTCGGAAAGCAGGACAGGACCTGAAGAAAAATGAACTTATTGCCGGAAAGTTTATCACTTTGAAGCCAAGACATATTTCCCTTCTGGCATCATGCGGAATTCCGAAAGTCCGGGTATTAAAAAAATATAATTTTGGAATAATTACTACAGGAGATGAACTAGTTGATATTGGAAGCAAATGCAGCGGCGATAAAATATATGCAAGTAATTTATATACTTTAATCGCATTGATTGAAGAGCTTAACATGGATCATACAAACTTTGGCATTTGCAATGATAACAAAAATGACCTTAGAGATGTGATACATACTTCATTGCACAGCAACATTGATTTTCTTATTACTTCCGGAGGCGTATCGGTTGGTAAGTTCGATTTTGTGATGGAAGTTCTCAAAGAACTGGGAGCTGAAATTATTTTCTGGAAAGTAAACATCAAACCCGGGAAACCATTATTGTTTGCGAAAATTAATATTAAGGGGAAAAAGAAATTGATCTTTGGACTGCCCGGGAACCCTGTTTCTTCCTTTGTAAATTTTCATCTTTTTATTAAAAATATATTGACGGAATCATATTTCCATTCTTCCCGCAGAACCATAACCGCAGAATTAGTGAATGACCTGAAAAAAAATGATCTGAAACGCCATTTTATAAGAGGTATTGTAGATCAAAACGGTAATTCGGGAAAATATTTTGTTAAAGAAATAGAAAACCAATCTTCTTCAAATATGATGGGATTAAGCGTATCAAACGCCCTAATCACAATTGAAGAAGATAGAATAAACCTCAAAACCGGAGATGAAGTAGAATGTATAATGATATAACCGGAATAATTCTTGCGGGGGGGAAAAGTTCGAGGATGGGCGCAAATAAAGCTCTTTTACCTCTAAATGGAAAAACAATTATTGAGCATATTGCTTCTTTAGCTAAATCGATATTTGCAAATGTAATCCTGATCACCAATCATCCTGAAGAATATTCGTTTTTGGGACTGGATATGTTTAAAGATATTTATCAGGGCAAAGGACCTCTGGCTGGTATTCATTCAGGATTAAATAATTCAAAAACCGAAAAAAATTTTATTCTTTCCTGTGATATTCCACTTATCAATAAAGAGATAATAGAATTTTTACTGAAATATAATACTACTCATCCTGTTACAGTTATTAAAGCAGATGGTTTTGTGCAGCACTTGTGCGGCGTATACGGCAGATCATTGAAAATGTACGCAGAAGAAATTCTTCTGCAAATGGATAATGGTATACAAACAGGAAAAAAAGGAAAGTGTAAAATGACTGAACTGCTTAATAGTAAAGGTGCAGAAATTATTGATTGCAGGGATATCCCATATTATTATGAAGGGATGTTTTTGAATATCAACAGACCATTTGATTATCAGACACTTTTAGAACAAAATAAATAACCTTTAAAGAGGTATATCTTAGTACACGACAATTTTTCTTTGACTCAGATTTACATAGAAAAAATATGAAAAAGTAAGATATATTTATTCATTTAAGAAAATTTAGCCGTTTGTATTTCCAAATTTTGATTACTGGACTTTTTTTCAAAATTTGAGACAAAAACTCTAAGTTATTCTTCAATAATAAATTTTGTAATATCCTGTCAATTTGAAAATATTATATCAAGTAAGCTATATTAGTTTTCAGAGTTAATCATAATAGTCTGCGTTCATCTGCGTCAAAGTATTTAGTCTTTAAATTTTATAGTGTACTAAAGAGGCATATATTTCTATTTATTTTATAATATTTTTAGATTATTTTCAAAATCAATATGGCAGTTTTTCACGAAAATATTGTTGATTTTAGCTATGATTTGCATGGTTTTCCGGGAAGGCTAAATTTCAGGAAAAGCTTTTTCAGCAAATCAATCATTCTGCGAATAAATTAAAGTATACCAAATGAACATTTTTGACCAATTAGTAATTCCTGCTTCTTCAAATCATATACTCTTGATTAAATATATGCTTACTATTTCGCTTATACTTTTCATACCATATATAGGTATGCTGCTGGGAGGAATGTTCATTTCTACTTATTTCAATAAAAAAGGAAAACGCGAAGGAAATAGTCTTTATACAAGATTTGCAGAAGACGTAATAAATAAACTAACAATATCCGGAAATGCAAAATTTGGACTTGGTGTAATTCCGGCCATTTCAATTTTCTTAGCTTATGCTCAACTGCTCTACACAGCAAAAACAATTTCCCTGAGCATGATAGCCCTGGCAATGGTGCTGTTCTTTTTGTCACTATCTTTTATTTATAAATACAAAGATATATTCAAACTTGAAAGGATGTTAAGCCAGATTAATTATACCGGTTCAATTGGAAAGTATCTGTTATTAACTGCTGTATATATATTTGCCGGCGCAATGGCTCTTGCTTCAAGTCCGGATAACTGGAACAGCGTTAATAATATTATGCAGTTAATATTTTCATGGCAAAGTATGTTTAATTTCCTTACTCTATTGTGTATTTCAGGCCTTGTTTCAGGCAGCGCTATCATTTTCTTCTTCTTTAAATGGGATGGCGGTTTGAAAGATATGACGGATGATTATTCGGAATTAGTGAGGAGATTTGCTGGTAATCTGGCGATAATTTCGGGAATTCTGTTCCCATTAATGATTCTGCTAAGTTATGTATATTTACCGTATTCTGCTTTATCTCCGCTATTATTTTACTACACTGTTGCAGTAATGCTGGTTTCGATAATACTTGGTAGTTTTATTTCTTCAATATTAAAGTCATCCGGTGTAGGATCAGCCACTATGTTTTTTGCTATGATTATTATCATGATTTCTTTAAATATTTTTAAAGACCAACAGGCATTTGCTACGGCTATTGATTTGAATACAGTAATCATAACAGAGCTGGCTGACAAGCTGGAAAAAGAATCTCAGAGCAAAGTTACACAATCATCCGGTATTGACGCAGAAGCTATTTTTACCCAGAAGTGTTCTGCATGTCACAAGTTCGACCAGAAAGTCGTCGGTCCTCCATACGACCTGACAGTGCCAAAATATAAAGGTGATGTACAGAAACTTGCTGAATATATTCTGAATCCACAGAAAATCGATCCTGCGTACCCTCCCATGCCTGTACAGGGACTCAAGAAGAAAGAAGCAACAGCAATGGCTCAATGGCTTATTGATAAAGCGGGGAAAAAATAAAATATAACGCCGTATCTCTAAGAGCCTAAGAACAAACAGCTATTACCAATATTAAGGTTATCATTTGTTCTGGCTATTTGCTTAAAATGATCCTCTTACTGCGTTCCTGTTCCTTCACTACTTATCTATAATATGTAATATCTGTTCTAAAAAGTTTTTTCCAAAAATGGAATTATCAGGAAGGAATGGAAGCAGTATTATGAGAGTTGCAGAACTTCGGGTTAATTTATAGCCAGTCACATGAAGACACTTTATAATTGTATGATATTCTGTAATTCTCTGAAATATCTGCCATTAAGTTTAGTAATTATTATACCGTGATAATTTTGTTACCATTACGTCAAATTCTTCATTACTGATATACTTATGCGCAAGCGGGAAAACTATATTATCCTCACGAAATATGTGCAGTCTTATTAATTCTATTAACGATTTCCCCTGTTCTATAGCAGTATCCAAAGTAATTGTTCTCGATTTAGCATCAGGAAGCCTTGAAGCCAGCCCAAAAAGATTAAAAGTTACTGATGCTGACTGCATAACCTTTATGTGATCGTCTTCAAGCATATCAACAGCCGTCTTTGGCGTTTCGGCGCCGCTTACGCTGCTGTGCTCACCGTTTACCATTAAGCGTTCATGCAATAACGGGAACAGGATCTTATCTTCTTTTATGTTATGTATTGCAATATTATTATCAAGAAATGTAAAGAACTTTTTCAATCCCTCGTTAATGCTTAATTTTCTGTCTAATCCTTCTGTTTGAAAACCGCTTAATACGTCTTCAAATGACATCAGTTCATTTAAACACACTTTATGCTCATCTAAAAATTTCCGGATAAAAAGATGGTAATCTTCGTAAGCAATTTGCTCTAAAGCCGGTGGAGCGTATGCATCTGGAGGATTCATCGGTGAATATTCTGTTTCAGTCTCTTTTTCTACAAATCTCTTAATTGGGTCAGTATTCATTTTATTATGTTAAATTTTTGAAGGAGTTACCTTAGTTTGATAATTTCTCCTTAAATAATAATAATTTTCTTTATTCCAATATTTCCCCTGAAAATATTGGTCGTTTTTGTTAAATCTGTTAAAAATTTATTGGTAAAAATTTACGGGTAAATATTCACGGGTAAATATTCAAAGATAAATATCCTCTAACTTTTTGCTCTTTTTGACTTAAAGTAATTATCAAGAGAGTAGCCCCCGCCCCCAAAAAAGAATATTATTACAAGCAGTACCAGCACCAGCATAGAAAGTTCAAATGATTGTTCTACTTTAAAAAGCCCTAGTTTTAAATGAACAAAAAATACAGCGCCAAATAATACAGGTATTTGAAGCAAAGCCGCTAACCTGGAAAGCAGACCTATTGCGAGTAAAAAGCCTCCTAAAATGTGTAATGTGATTACATAAGATATCGACCAGTAAAAATCACTCATACCTGAAAGCTGAGTAATTGCATCAGGATTTGCTATTAAAATTATGCCTCTTGCCAATAAAGCGCATCCCAAAAAAATCCGTATGAATGAATATGCATAATCTGAATGCGATTCAAACCATTCAGAAATTGATTTCAGTAGCTTCATAATATTTTCTGAAATTTAAATTAACAATAATGTTATGAATTATTAACTATTTTTTGGTATCAGTTAATTTAAAAAAATAAATTAAATCAGGTAAAGCAATATAAACCAATTAAAGTCTAATTTAAACCCATCTTTTATAAAACATTTCTATTACCTAATATGGTTTTTAAAACACTCCGAAATACTCCGGCAAATGCTGCTAACCATGCAATTATAGCAAAATAAATAAAAGTATAAGGAATAAAGTAAAGAAATGAAAGATTCATTGCCTCAGCTATCTGGAAAGTACAAACTGTGTACATTCCTAATGGGAAAACAGCGCCCCAATATAATGGGTCGTAAATCATCGGGAAACGCTTATATATATGCCTCCATACAGCCAGAATAATAAGCATGGGTATCCACCAGGAACCAGTTGCCCAGTAAAATATTGTAAATCCTTTAATAAACGGCAGCAAAGACTGAAGAAAAGGGGCATCAGGTGTATTTTTAATTAACAATGCACCGGAAAGTGTTGAAATTGCCATAGCTCCCATGTTGATCCAATACGGAGGTGAAAGATCACCCGGCGAAAACTTAAAAAATGTATACCTGTAGAATATCAGTGATATCATCCAGATATATAGCATACCGCCCCATAACCACATAGAAAGAGCAAGAAAGTTTACCTCAAGCTTGTAAGGCTGCTCTAAATGTGTTGCAATATATGTGCTTAATACAGATATAGACTGGGTTGCCACAACCGATAACAGCCAGCCACCGGTTATACCCTCGGCTAAAGAAGGTTTGTTTTCTTTTATCGTAAGAATAGTAAAAACAATATACATAAGGCAAATCCATAACACTATGCCTATTAGCCACAGGATTGTTGCAATGAAATAGTTCTCATATATCAGAATAAACTGGCTTCCAAGAACACAGGTTGCAGCAACTGATGTAAAAAATCCCGTGCTTCGTGTATGGTTTACGATATCATCTATTACTTCTTTCCTGTACCTGATGATACGAACTATAAAAAGAAACCAAATTATAATATAGGTAAGAATATTCAGCCAAAACAAAACTAGAGCTGCAATTTTTATATCCAGTAAATGGGCTGCAATTGAAACAATACCTGTAGCCATAACCATTGCAAAATAAGAGGGAGATAATGCTTTAATGTCTGCATTAATTCTTGCAATAAAAAAAGATTTTTCTTCAGCTTTTATGCTATTTGCATTACTGTTCATACATATTAATGATGTTCAATCTTTCTGATCAAATCAGGGACTTCCTGTTTCATCATTTTTGAAATGACATTATGCATCCAGGTAAGACAAACTGCAGAAAGAGCAACCAATAAAATCCACATGGTTGTCCATAAGCCGGTGAGCTCCAGCAGAAAACCAAATACAATAGGCAGGAAGAATCCTCCTAATGCACCAAGTACACCAACCATACCGCCAACTACTCCAACTTCCTTAGGAAAATATGTTGGGATGTGCTTGTAAACAGCAGCGGACCCAATTCCCCAAAGAATAGCAATAACAAAAATAATTCCTGTAAACACCCACATATTTGCCTGAAAATAAACACGTGTAACCCCTTTTGCAATAATCTGTCTTTTATCAACCTTATCACCGGCTTTTACTACCGGTTGAGTCCATGTTTGCTTTGTAGGAAAAATAAATGTTTTATTATCTAAATCCTTTGTTTCCTGCTGATCTGCTTCAACATGTGTTTGATTACCTGCAATTTTCAGGTTATATTTTTGCTCATCTATAATTATTAATGTATCAGAAACAAAAGAAACTGTGCCGGATTTAACCGCAGATATTCCGCTGCCCGGTGTGTAAACTTCCATTCTCGGAAAAATAAGCAAAAATGAACAGACACATGATAGTCCAAAAACCCAGTATAATACTTTACGCGCCCCAAATTTATCTGATATTAATCCCCCTGCTGCTCTGATAATTGCAGCCGGAAAACTAAACAATGTTGCAAGCAAACCTGCTGTTATTAATGAGGTTGAATATACATTTAAATAATACCCGATTAACCATTGTGATAGCGCAACAAAACTTCCGAAAACCAGAAAATAATACAGCCCAAAACGCCATACCCTGATCTGTTTTAAAGGAGAAAGTAACTGAATAAGAGATCTAGGTTCCTGTGCTGCCCTTTTATTATTGGCAAATACCAGGAAAATTATACCCATAATAATAAGTCCAATGGCATAATATTCAGGTAATCTTCTCCAGTTATCAAGGTTACTGCCGCCTTCGGTAAAGTTCTTTAGTAAAGTTGGCGCTATAAATGTAGTTAAAGCTGCTCCAAGTGTACCGCCGCCAAAAATACCAAGAACTGTTCCCTGTTTATTCTGCGGAAACCAAACTGATGTATAGGCAACTCCGGCAGCAAAACTGGAACCTGAAATACCATATCCAAGACCTAAAAGAAGAAATGATGTGTAATTATCAGCAAAGGATAAAAAGTAGATCGGAACTGCGCTCAATAAAAGAATTGCCCCTAATATATACTTCCCTCCATATCTATCTGAAAGGGTGCCCATAGGCAGCCTTAAAAGAGCCCCGGTAAGTATAGGGGCACCTAATAAAAGTCCGGTTTGTGAACTATCCCATTTGTAAACTCCGTTATCTACAAGGAAAGTAATCAAAACGCCGTTAATTGTCCAGGCTGCAAAACATACCATAAAGGCAAAAGTACTCAGTAAAAGATTCTTATATGATTTCCCCACAATAAAAGAATTAATTATTTTTCGGTCTTGTAACTCCCCAGCTTTCTTCAGGATTGCGTACTCTGTTTTTGGAACGGTACCATACAACTTTCTGGTAGGGTCTCCAGATGTAGCTGAAAGGTGCAACTATAAAATGAACAAGTCTTGAAAATGGAATTAACAGAACTATCAAAAATGCTCCTATAATATGAAGTTTTATTACCAATGGCAATTGACTTACTGCAGTTATTTCGGGACTGAACGTAAGCAGAGATACTAAATAAGGACTTAATACAGAAGCAAACCATGATGAACCCCACCTGTAATCATATGCTATCCATACTCCAAGAACTATCTGAGCAAGCAAAACAACCTCTACAAAAATATCCATCTTACTTGTTACAATGCTTATTCTGGGATTCGTAAGCCTTCTTATAAATAAACCAATTAAACCAACTAATGCGGATAAACCTAAAATAAATGCCCCGACTTCAATTATAATCAACCTTATCGGAACGCTGTTAAACGCCAATGTTTCTTTTGGAAAAATAAAGATGAAAAGATGTCCCAGGAATATCAATACAATACCAATATGAAAAGGTATCGTGCCCCAAAACAGTTTTCTTTGCTCAAGAAACTCTGATGATAAAGAAGAATATTTAAAAGACAGGAATTTATATCTGTAAATTGAACCCACGATACAGATAAATAACGCGAAGTATGGGAATGCCGTAAACAGTAAAACATCTAAATTAACCATAGTTAGAATTTATAATTAAAATTATTTTGATTGCTCTATTTCTATTTCGCTGGTGATAGAACTTAAAAAATCAGAAGAGGACTCAGGTAATTCAGCTTCTTTATCTTTAAAATGATAACCTAGCACAATACGCAATGCTTTAAAAGCATATACATATACTCCGGAATAATCTTCTGATGTTTCTATCAGTGTTTGATGATGTTTTTTATATAATTCGTTTTTACGTTTTATTCTTTCCGGATCAAACTCTCCGGTAATCTTTCTTAATGCCGGCTTAATAATTTGTGAAACAAGGTCTTCAGCCAGTTCTTTATCATTAAGTTTTGGAAGCAGCCTCAAAAGATTAGGAATATGGTCTGCCATTTGATTATAAAGCTCGTTGTTTGCGTTAATGTGCTCTCTGTTAAGATTCGAAAGAAGCTCGCCCCTTTTATAATCATCACCAAAAATAAGATAACCGCAATCCATGGTTGTAATAGCCTGCACGTCAAATGTTCTTGTATAAATTTCCTGCTTTTGATCTAATGCTGTATTATTTGCATAGTGGGTAAAAGAGACTAACTCAGCGCCAGCATCAGGATATTTTTCGTTAAGCAGTGTCTGTACATCGTTAACGCCTTCATTGAAGTCATTCAGGGGATATTCAAATATATTTGCTATTTCCTGAAAGTGTTTGATATTTTCAAATAAATTATTATCTGACATTATATCCCCCGGGCAGGTTTTTCTATAAATCCAAAACCAACCGAACCTTTTACATCGCCGGTAAATTCTAGCATCTCTATTGCCTGCTCTCTGTGAGATGCGGGAATAACAAATCTGTCATCAAATTTAGCAAGCGAAGTCAGATAATAAATATCATCTGCCGTTAATGCATTATAACCGCTCTGTTCAAGCATATTATCTGCTTTTTCGTCAGAAATATCCCCGACTGTCGCTCTTCTTCTGTGCATTCTAATAGCCATAAGTTTTTTCATAACATTAACAATCTTACTTTCATCGCCAGCGCTGAACAAATTAGCCATATACTTTAGCGGCATTCTTGCCTGCTCTATTGTACTGAAAAGCTCTTCGGTACTTGTATCATAAAGCCAGTTATCGGGCCAGTATTTTGCCCTGTCATCCATTTTTTTAGACTGGTCTGTATTATCTACAGTTGTCAGCTTTGCCATAACAGGCAGTAATGGTGGAACGTAGAATAACATTGGCAGTGTTCTGAACTCTGGATGCAGGGGTAATGCAAGACCCCACTCTTTTACAAACTTGTAAACAGGTGAGTTCTGTGCAGCGGTTATTGTAGAATCTGCCACACCGTTTGCTTTGGCAGCGCTTATTACTTTAGGATCAAATGGATCAAGTATTATATCAAGCTGCCTGTTTATAAGGTCCTCGTTTTCTGATGAAGCAGTATCGTTAATTAAATCTGCGTCATAGAGCAGCACGCCAAGATATCTAATTCTGCCTACACATGAGTGCATACATGCGGGTGCATATCCTGCCTCTATCCTGGGGTAACATAATATACATTTTTCTGATTTACCGGTACTCCAGTTATAATATGATTTTTTGTAAGGACAGGCAGTAACGCACATTCTCCATGCACGGCAAACTTTCTGATTTATCAGAACCACGCCATCTTCGCCTCTTTTATAAATTGCTCCTGAAGGACAGGAAGCTACACATGCCGGATTTAAACAATGATTGCATATTCTGGGTAAATAAAAAAATGCAAGTTTTTCAAGCTGAAACATTGCTTCCTGCTCTGCAGCAGAAAGCCCTTCCATATTGGGGTCATTACGGGCATAATCAGGTGTTCCGCTCATATCATCATCCCAGTTAGGTCCCATTTTAATATTAATGGGTTTTCCGGTAATCAATGATATAGGTCTTGCTGTTGGCTGGTCGTCCATATCCGGCGATTCTATCAGGTCAAGATACTTATAAGTAAAAGGTTCATAGTAATCATCTATTACCGGTAAATTTGGATTATGGAAAATATTAAGCAAGCCCTTTAGTTTCCCGGCTCCCCTCAAGCCTATGTCATTCCCATTTTTTACCCAACCTCCGTTATATATACTTTGATTTTCCCATTTAGTGGGGTATCCTGTGCCGGGTTTAGTTTCTACATTGTTCCACCACATATATTCCGCACCTTTTCTGTCGGTCCATATGTTTTTACAAGCAATTGAGCAAGTGTGGCATCCTATGCACTTATCAAGATGAAAAACCATTGAAATTTGTGCTCTTACGTCCATATTATTTTAAAATTAATTTTTCTGTTTATAAAATTACCAAACAAGTTTTTCCATCTTTTTAACTACCACGTGTGTATCCCTGTTTACTGCAGTAGGACCCCAGTAGTTAAAATGAAATGTAAACTGACCGTAACCTCCGGCAAGTAAATTGGGTTTTAAATGAATACGTGTAAAACTATTATGACCGCCCGCCCGTTTATTTCCCCTTACCTGCGATTTTGGAATACCTACAGTTCTTTCGGGTACATGATAAACGATACATACTCCTTTGGGGATTCTGGCGCTCACAACTGCGCGCGTACAGTAAACTCCATGATCGTTGTACACTTCAACCCAATCGTTATCATTAATTCCTAATTCCAATGCGTCACTTTCGTTCAACCAGCAGGGTTCACATCCCCTCGAAAGCGTTAACATTCTTAGTGTTTCCATGTAAGTTGAATGAATATGCCATTTGCCATGAGGTGTTAAAACGTTTAGTACTCTGGCTTTACCTTCTTTAAGTGTTTCTCTTAGATCACCGTAAACTTCAGGTCTGGGTGAAGGTTTGTATGTCGCTATATGTTCGCCAAAAGCAATATACATTTCATGGTCTAGATATAAATGCTGCCTTCCGGTAAGTGTTCTCCAAGGAACAAGTTTTTCAACATTATAAGTAAATGGAGCGTAGGCTCTGCCGTTTGTCATGATACCGCTCCATAAAGGAGAGGTATTATATCTTCTGGGCTGTGCCTGAAGTTCGGCATAGGTCATTCTTACATCTTTGCTGCCTTCTCCAAGATCTGCAAGCGCAAGTCCTGTTTTCTTTTCCATGTTTTGGTATGCTCTTACATTAAGCACACCGTTTGTAAGAGTTGATAAATGCAATACCGCATTTGCAGCTTCGTAATCTTCTTTTAAAGATGGAAGTACAGAACCGTTATTTCTTTGAACCGGAAAATGAGATGAGGTTATCATTTCATCATATTGTTCTGCGCACAAATAATGGTTACCGTGAGCGCCCATACCCTTGGTTCTAACCTGCTCTCCCAATGAAATAAACTTATCGTATAGTTTAGTATAATCCCGTTCTACGATATTAATTTTGTGCATTGTTTTGCCCGGTATAGCTTCGCACTCGCCTTTGTACCAGTCTTTTATATGAGGCTGTGTAATTTCATCAGCAGAATCGTGTGCCAGAGGCGATGCGACAATATCTTTTACCTTTTCAGGTAAATGTTCTTCTGCAAGCCTGCTGGTTTCTTTGGAAATAAGCTTAAATATTTCCCAGTCTGTTTTAGCTTCCCAAACCGGGGCTATAGCTTTTGAAAGCGGATGTATGAATGAATGAAGGTCGGTGCTGTTTAAATCAGCTTTTTCATACCATGATGCAGCCGGTAAAACTATATCAGAATACAATGCAGATGAATCCATTCTGAAATTCAGATCAACAACAAGATCCATCTTTCCTTCAGGAGCAATATCATGCCATTTAACCTCGTCTGTTTTTTCTTCATGCATATCTTTGGCAATCAGGTTAGAGTGAGTGCCTAAATAATGTTTAAAGGCATACTCATGTCCTTTCATGCTTCCGGTAATAGCGTTTCCGCGCCATATATACCACAATCTTGGGAAATTGATTTCTGCCTCAGGATCTCCTGCTGCATAACCAATTTCTTTTGATTTCAATTTTTCCAGAAGATAATTTATTATTTCCTGGTCATTAGCTGCGCCTTTCTCAATAGCTTCCCTGCATATTTCAAGCGTATTTTTATCAAACTGAGGATAAAATGGCATCCAACCCATTCGTACAGATTTAAAGATCAGGTCTGCCAAATGCCCCTGAGTCATTTCATTTTCCGGAACTGTATTATATTTTGAAAAATGACCATCATACCTGTATTGGCATGTATTGATATAATGCCATAACGGAGCCTGCTGAAGTCTTGGTACCATTCCCCAATCTTTTGCAAATGTAATTGTGCTCCAGGAATCCATAGGCGCAAGCTTTTCTTGACCTACATAATGGTTTAAACCGCCGCCGTTTTTACCAACACATCCGCAGAACATCAATGCCATTATTCCTGCGCGATAAATCAGGTTATTATGATACCAGTGATTAATACCGGCGCCGATGATTATCATACATTTACCTTCGGTAATATTTGCGGTATTAGCCCATTCGCGTGCAAACTGCAATACTGTTTTAGAATCAACGCCTGTAAATATCTCCTGCCATGCGGGAGTGTATGCATGATCTTTATCTGTATAATCTGCCGGGTAGTCACCATCAAGTCCTCTGCCTACTCCGTACTGCCCCATTGTAATATCATAAACGGTAGCTGCGTATATTTTCTTACCGTCAACTGTTTCAATTTGCTTTACAGGTACACCTCTGTACCTTTTTGTGTTTAATCCCCAGTCAACAAATTCAACCTGAACTACGCCATCGTTATTATTCAGCAATGTTAATGCGGGATTGTATGGCTTATCGTCTTCGGCATCTTCTAACTTCATATTCCATTTACCGCCTTCGCTTGACCACCTGTGACCCATTGCGCCTTTAGGCATTACCAAATTACCCGTTTCTTCATCAATATTCAGAAACTTCCACTCTCCGTTTTCGGTATCCTTGTATTTTTTTATTCTGTTAGCTCTTACTAATCTTCCTGCTTTAAAATGGTTTCCCTCCTGTTCCAATTCTACAAGATAAGGACTATCAGTATATTTCTTGCAGTAATCTATGAAATAGGGAGTTTGTTTTTCGTGATGGAATTCTTTTAGAATCACATGACCAACAGACATCCAGTAAGCGCCATCACTGCCTGCATGCAGAGGAACCCATTGGTCTGCGTATTTGCAAACCTGGCTGAAATCTGGTGAAAACACAACCGTTTTTGTACCGTTATGTCTGGATTCTGCGAAAAAGTGACAGTCTGGTGTTCTTGTCATATTAAGGCAGGCACCCATATCTGCGATCATCTTTGAATTGTACCAGTCTGCGCTTTCGCAAGAATCTGTTTGCTCACCCCATATTTCGGGTGAAGCATTTGGCAGATCGCAATACCAGTCATAGAAACTTAAATTAACTCCCCCAAGAAGCTGAAGGAATCTTGCGCCGGCAGCATAACTTAACATTGACATAGCCGGGATTGGTGAAAATCCAACAATTCTGTCAGGTCCGTATTTTTTTGTTGTGTAAATATTTGCTGCAGCAATCAACTCAAGTATCTCATCCCATGAAGCTCTGCGGAAACCGCCTTTACCCCTGGATTTCTGATATTTTGTTTTTGCCTCAGGATTATTTTGTATATTTTCCCACGCTTTTACAGGGTCGCCTGTTTTTTCCTTTTCTTTTCGGAATATATCCAGTAACGCGCCTCGTATCAAAGGATATTTTATTCTTATCGGGCTATAAAGATACCATGAAAAAGAAATACCTCTTTGACAGCCTCTGGGTTCATAAGGCGGTAATGAACTTTCTAATAACGGATAATCTAACTGCTGAGTTTCCCATACAACAATTCCGTCTTTAACATGAATCTGCCAGGAACATCCGCCGGTACAGTTTACACCGTGTGTGCTGCGAACAATCCTGTCATGCTGAAACCGATTTCTGTAAAACTCTTCCCATTTTCTTGTTTCCGGTGAAATAATATCTTTGATCCAGCTCATTTTTTTTAAATAAAATTTATGAATTTTTTCTTATATAATCTTCCTGACGTTTGTAAATTTCAAAGTTTACACTTCGTTTTCTCCGGTTGTGCCATAACCCGCCAAAAACAAAAAGCAGCAAAAATAAACCGCCTATACCTGAATAAAGAAAGTTTATCGGTTGATTTGTTTGCTGTACATTCTGATTTGCCGCATCTACACCCTTTAAATATGCAGCAATATCAAATACTTCTTCGTCCGTTATCGGATTATTAACAAAAGCCATGTTCATTACAGGAAAAGGTTGTGTTTGAATTATATTTGTTAATCCGCCCTCGCTCAGTTTAGAAAATGAATGTGTAAGGTCAAGTGCAAGATTACCGCCTCCTAATGCAGTTACTTCAGGAATGTTATGACATGAAACACACGGCGCACCGTCATTAACAAGTCTAAGTTCTCCTGAAAACAACTTTTTTCCTTTTTCATAATTATCAGGAGTTGCTTCAGATAGCGGCCGTATTTTGGATACTATTGTTTCGGATACTACAGAACCTCCTTGAGATTCAATGTAAGTTAATACTTTTTTTATCTCAGGATCACTTAGACCCGGATCAGGCATTACTACTTTATTAAATTCTTCAAATATTTTTTTGGCATTTTCGTCACCGCTGTTGACAACTGTTTGAGAGGATTTAATAAATTTCATAAGCCAGGCTTCTTCCCGTCTTTTTGTGACACCCGATAGATCAGGTCCGACAAGTTTACCTTTCCCTATAGTATGGCAAGGCGAGCATTTTAACTTGAATATTTCTTCTCCTGATTGAGCTTGCAAACTTGATGATACTAATAACACGAATTGGAGCAGAATTGTGAATGAAACAGTAATAAATTTCATCTATTTCGTTTTATGGTTAATAATTCAATATTTACAAAATTAATCACTAATTGTCATCATTTAATATGATTTAAGTCATATTCTATCGCATCCGGGGAATATGGATAAGGAGGGGTAAAAATATAATAAATATTGCAGATTTTCGTCTTTTTCATCTTTTCTCTATTTCTGGATCAAAAGCTGAATTTCTCAATGATAATATAGTGTTATATTTGTTTACTTGATTTGACTTAAGTCAATTCTTTAGAAAAATATAATTTTCTAAAAAGAATCATGAATTGTTTAGAAAATTGGGTTCCTGCTTTTCTGGGGTGAATATTGCAAACTTGGCTTTATGAAGCTGAGAAGCTTTGTAAAAATCTTTGTGAATTCAAACGTTCCCAAATGTTTCAAATACCTTTGCTCACAATTTTCACAGAGAGTGGCCCAGTTCAAAGCGGGGCAAGCAGCACTGTTATCACGAGTTACTCGGGACTGGTTCTGAATGAGGCGAATAAGTCATTTTTTCGTTAAATTCAACAAAATCCTTTAAAATTCTTTTCTCAAATTGTTCGTTTTTTGCTCGTTTTTTAAGGGGTGTTACTGAAGAAAAATCTGTTACAAACTACTGAATTTAAACTTTGCTGTATTTTTCTTATGTTTGTATTCATTATTTTCGGGGTGTGGCTCAGCCCGGTAGAGCGCCTGGTTCGGGATGATGTGGAAATGCCATTTTTAGCTAAAAATCAACAAAAACCCTATGAATTCTTCTCCTAAATTGTCCATTTTTAACCTGTTTTTGAGGGGTGTTACTGACACTTTTACAGACAGAATTTGACACAACTCCTAAGCCTTACATTCATTTTTATTCCATTTTTATCTGTGTTACTCCATATTCTACCGACTTCTTGAATGCAAAGTACTCTTTTAACCTGGCTGCGGCCCCAATCGATTACAAATTACGAGTTAATTGTTAGTTGCAAGCAACTAGTTCTCATTTCATTCTTATTAATTTATCGTTCCGAGCTGCCTTTGTAATAAGAGATATTCGGTCACGATACGAATTCGCATCGTATATAAATCAGTCCAAGATCTAAGAGAGCGCTTTGTGATCTCCTTACATATCAGAAAATATCGCAAAAGAACAGCATTTTTGTCTATACAATCAATATTTCATTTGTTTATAATTATTTTTTTAGTAGTTTAGCAATACAAACAACATGCAACCCGTACACCGGGTATTTTTTAGGAGGAAATTTTGAGGCAGATCATCTTCCAGTTATCTACGTGTTCAGTTTCTGCGTTACCCTATAATTCATTATCTAATGAAGTAAATTTTATTGATCCATGTGGGCCTAGTCTCTCATGCCGGGAAAACTATAACATAAAAGAACCAAAGGCTGATTATTCGATTTTTCTTAAATTGAGCGAGTTCTTATTGGGACCGAATTTGTAGATCCTTCAAAGAAATTACAGAAACCCGTTCAGAAATTCTTAACAACACAATAAATATTTGATTCAAAACAGATGTTATCAATTAACCAATATAAATACATAAACGATCATGAAAAAGATTATTCCGTTTTTATTATTTTTCGTTTGCTTTAGCGGATTTGCAATTTCACAGGATGTCAAAACTCTATCCGGGCATACCGGAAATATCAATTCCATAGATTTCGCTGCTGATGCTTCTAAAATGATAAGTGCATGTTCTGACGGCAAGATCATCATTTGGAAAAACCAGGAGCAGGCAGCATCGTTCTCTCCCGGAGGCAACATTACATGCGTTCGTTATACACCGGACGGGAAAGAAGTAGGCGTTACAATACTGAACGGCGAATGTTACCTAATGGATGCGGAAACAGGCAATGTTACAAGAAGGTTTGAATCCCGGAAAAACTGTTACAATATCTGCTTTTCGAAAGATGGTAAATACATTGCTGTTAACTCGTTCTACAAAACTGATCACTATTATATTGATAAAGAAGGTAAGAAAGTAACGTTTCAAAAATATCACTTTCTGGTTGATCTCTATAGTACAGAAGGAGGTAAAGCAATCAAAACTTTAATGATTTTGGAAGACGACAGGCAGCCATTGTTTAAGTTATTCGGTGATGATGTAACGGAATCTTACAGAACGAATAATTTTACTTCGTGCTTTACAATAGATTCTAAATACCTCGCTATAGCAAATCCTAACAGCCGTATAAACATCTACAGTTTTGATAAGGAAAACTTCATAAGGGATTTTACCGGACACGATAAAAATGTTTACAGTGTAGCATTTTCAGCGGATGGAAATTACCTTGCCAGCGGAAGCAAAGATGAAGATGTAAAAGTATGGAATATCTCGACAGGGAAAACCATAAAGACACTATCGGGTCATGAAAGTGATATCAACTCTGTTTATTTCTCTCCCGATAGCAAATATGTTGTAAGCGCAAGCGATGATGAAACCGTTAGAGTATGGGATATCAGCAGCGGCAAGCAGGTAAAGTCACTAAAAGGACACCAGGGTGACGTTGTTACAGTGAGCTTTTCTCCTGACGGCAGGTATATAGCCAGTGGCGGCAAAGACGGCAAAGTGAAGTTATGGAATACAGAGGTTATGCTGCCGGAAATGAAACTTTTTACGGCACAGTTTGACGCGAATGTGGGAATATATGCCGTTACATCACAGGAAAAAGAAGCTGAGCTAAAAGCTGTAATTGAAGAATACTTTAAGCCAAAAGGCGAGTTTGAAACCACCGATGAGTATAACAGCAGAATTGAGACCGGCAGAATAAAGAAGCAGGAGATAGAAGATAAATATAAGCAAAAGCTTGAAGATCAGCAGGTATCAAAACAAATTGAAGTAACTGAGCTTAAAACGCAGCAGGATGAAGAAAGAGAAAAAAAGATCAGGGAATCTGTTCGCGACACCGTCTTAAAGATAGATAATCTGGGTAATTATGATGCTGATACTGAGACATACACTTTAACCATAAAGAATAAGACGGGGAAAATAGTTGTTCCCAGAATAGAAGCGCCGGGCTTTAAGGAAAACTGGAAAAAGGCAGAGGTTAAGTGTAAAAAGATACTGAACGATAATTTGAAATACTATAATTACTATGATATTATAGTTGTCCATCCGGTCACTAAAACAGAATACATCATGGATGACGGCTCCCAGGCAAAGTAATTATTTCTTCGTAATCTATATTTTAAAATGATATGTTTTTTGCTATATTTGAATTCACGCGAATGTAGAGGGATAATCCCGGGGAAACCTATGGGGTTATCCCTATTTTTGTTTAGAATTTCGTTAGTAATCAAAATTGATTTTTTTCATTTGAGAGATTTGATTATTACGATTGTGGATATATATGTCTTTTGTAAATTCAATAAACTAAATAATGAAATAATGAAAGCAATTGTCGTACTTTCTATATTTGTTTGTTCACTCTTGTTACCCGGAGAAATCCTTTCGCAAGATAGTACTTTAGCCGGACTCAAATTCTTCAAGATCTATGTTACAACCTCAGATGATAATATGTTTACAGTCTTGCAGGATGAAATGCAAATTGATCCTAAACTAAGCAGCTATTCAATATATGTTGATCTTAGAAGTGAAGATCCCCAAAAGCACTGTTTATACCTTGGCGATATGAATGACCCCTCCGCCATGAAGTTCAACTGGAGTCAGTTTAGTGATAATGTCAGGATGTTTTTAATAAACTGGATAAAGCCAAACAAAATGGAGCCGGATAAATGATGCTTTTTGTTATGTAAACAACTGTTTCGTTTTTTTGCTTTTTATATTTATCAAGATTTTAAGTTTCATTGTAACAAAGAAAATGCTGCTGATAAAATAGCGAAAGCTAATTTATGCTAGTCCCGATTTATCGGGAAAATTAATAAAATCTAACGTACAAATGTTTCTATAATATCATAAAAAAAGAAATCTTATGAGAAATATTTTTCTTAAATTTATCGGAATCTTCTTAGTCTTATCTGTGATAATAATTACAGGTTGCAAGAAAGAAGACAGCATAGTACAATCTGGAGACAACATTACAGACGAAGAGTGGATACAGATACAACAATCAGTTGAGTATATTTCTGTTACGGCAGACTCAATCTTATTAACCTCAGACCCAGTTACTGGTTGGCAGCAAAAAATATCTAATTATGCAAATCTAGATATGATTGAAAGTGCTTTTATTGCGGATGGTGCGCTTGTGCTTAAAATAAAAAAAGGAGGACAAATTATTTGGAGCAAAACCCATGAGGCCTATACGCCACCGGATAATTTAGAAAAACCAATTATTAAAAACTCTGAAAATAACAGCAAGGTTCTTCTGATAAACCAGCAATATGAGGACGAGGCTATGGCACATACCAAGCCTATTATTGATGAATTACATACCTATTTTAGTAATCTTGGTTTTATTGTTGATGTAAAAAATGCGGATCAGGCGAATATAGATTTGTTTCAAAATGAGTTAAATAAATACTTTATTATTTATGATATTAGTCACGGCGGGTATATAAACAATCATACTTGGTTATCAACCGGACAAAAACATTCTAATTGGAATTTTATTAGGAATTTAGAAACATGGTGGAGAGATAACGAAATATGCGTACTTAGTAATAATGTTACAATCAACGGTATCGTTAATCCGGTTAGTTACTATTGTATTTCAGAAAATTTTATCCAAAATAGATATTCTTCAAATTCATTCCCTAATTCCTTCATTTATTTAAGCGGGTGTCAAACTTTTAAATCACAAAATGATGAGCTCGCAAATGCTTTTATTAATAAAGGAGCCGGGGCAGTGGTTGGATGGGATGAGTCAAACTGTGTTGGTCAGTCCTCCGGAAGATTTTTATTGATATTGATGTCAGGTGGTTTAACCCTTCAGGAGGGAATAACCCTCCTGCCAGCTGCAAATAAATTGGATCATGTTGGTGAACATTCCTGTCCTGGTCCAACTGAATCTAATTTAGTTTTCCTTCCTCAAAGTGCCTTAAATTATAAAATTGTAAATACTTCAAATGGCAGTGTTCAAATAACTACACCCGTTAACGGGAACACATATTATAATAGAGTTGTTGACTTGCAGGGATATTTAGAGAATGCAGTAAGTTTGAGTTTTGGAAGAGCAGAAATATCAAAACCGCCATATCAGGGAATTTCTATAAATCTAATACCAAATGGAGGAGCTTTCTCTCAACAAATATTATTACGAAATGGAACAAATAATATTAAGGTCGTATGTAATGGACTCGGATCAAATGGCATTCCAATTGCAGGTACTTTAAGTATAAATGTTACGGGTGTTTTGCCAGCATTAAATGTTGGAACAGAATTAAGATGGAATACTGATTATTCAGACGTTGACTTTCACTTGTTGCCACCTAACTCTAGCTTGAGTGATTTGTGGACAACAAGAGACTGCTACTACAATAATGCAAATACAAGCTGGGGAGGTGTTTTGGACGTAGATGATGTGAATGGCTACGGCCCGGAGCATATTACAATTCAGAATTATCAACTAACTGGGGATTATAGACTCTTCATTCATTACTACAGTGACCATGGTATTTCCACTCCAACGGATGGTTTTGCAAGTATCTTTACTTTTGAAGGAGATTGGAATAATTTTGGGCCATATCGCATAGAAAACGACGGTGGTAATAACCTGGGCGATTTATGGGAGGTTTGCAGAATTAGCATGCCATCCGGGACAATTACTCCTGTAAATCAAAGATATAATCTTGGTGATTATATAAAACAGATTACAATTCCATCCAAAAAGCGATAGAATCATTTTGCAGCCGAAAAGTTAGGATTGGGTTGTAAGAAGTTTATTTTAATAAATTCAAATTGGTCTACCAATTCCGGAAACAAAACTGAACTTAAACAATCTGACCAAGAGAGTCAATTATAGGTTTGTTTATTCAAGATGCCTTTGGTAAAGAAGTTTCAGTTCATTCAATTCAATGGTTGGATTGCAAGTGCCTACCCAAATGGCGTATATTTTTATAGGCCTGAAGCCGGAAGTTTTGTTGAAACAAAAAAGATGATATTATTGAAATAAACACAAAGAAAACCAAAGTTAGATTTATTGTAAAGTTTAAATAATACAGCTATGAAAAAAATAGTCTACGTAATATGCCTAATGCTAATAAGTCCAACACTTGTTATTTATTCTCAGCAACTTGAAAATCTTGGCAGTAATGTAAATTCAGAAGTATCTGAACTTCACCCCATCATTTCCCCAGATGGTAATACTCTTTTTTACAATAGAGCATTCAATGATAGGCAGGAAATGTGGTTTAGTGAAATAGACATTTGGGGAAATTGGCAGCCTTCAAATAAAGTTATGGATTTTGATGAACCAAGTATCAAGAATGTTAATATATGCTCAATAATGCCTGACGGTAATACTATTCTAGTTAGTTTGAACTTTAATGATAAAATTAAGTCAGGTTACTATGTTTCGAACAAAACGCTAACTGGATGGGGCAAACCAGTCAAACTAAATATTTCTAATTTTGAAAAATACATCGGCAGAGCATGGGGAGGTGGTTGCTTGTCAAACTCTGGAAAAGCCTTAATATTATATATTTCAGTAAGTTCAGATCCAAAAGATTATTTCTGCAATATTTATGTTTCTTTAAAAAGTGATAATGGATCATGGAGCGAACCTAAAATGTTAGACTATCCCGTAAACGTTAAAGTCGGTACTCAGGGAAGTTTTTCTTCATTTCTTGCATCGGACGAAAAGACATTATATTTCGCAAGTGATAGAAATGGAGGGTATGGCAGTTGCGACATATACTATAGTAAAAGACTCGACGATACATGGTTAAACTGGTCTGATCTGGTTAATCTTGGCCCGAAAATAAACTCGTCTGATTGGGAAGCATATTATTCTATTTCAGCGAAAGGTGATTATGCATTTGTTAGCTCACATAAGAACTCAAATACTGATTTATTTAGAATTAAGCTTCCTGAACAGATAAAACCCAATCCTGTCGTACTGGTTTCAGGAAAAGTTGTTAACCCTGCAAATAACCAGCCATTAGAAGCTGAGATTTATTATTATACTCTACCAGATAACATAGAAGCCGGCACAGCCAGAACAAATCCGGCAACTGGTGTGTACAAAATAGTTCTCCCATATGGAAAGCAGTACAGTTTCCTTGCAAAAGTAAACGGTTATTACTCAATTTCAAATTACCTCGACCTAACATCTACAAGTGAATACAAAGAAATGAATGTTAACATCGACATGAAACCTATAGAAGTTGGTGAGACATTCAGATTGAACAACATTTTCTTTGATTTTGCACAGGCAACATTAAGATCTGAATCATTCCAGGAGCTTGACAGGGTTTATAAGCTTCTGAGTGATAACGGAACAATTGAAATTGAATTATCCGGTCATACAGATAATGTGGGTTCAGATGAGATAAATAATACCCTTTCTCAATCCCGCGCCGATGCTGTTAAGGAGTATCTGGTAAAAAAAGGAATTGATGTTGGAAGAATAATATCAAAAGGATACGGCAAATCAAATCCTGTAGAGACAAATGATACGGAAGAAGGCAAGCAGTTAAATAGGAGAGTAGAATTTAAGATATTGAAGAAATGAAAAAATCAAACAAGGTTCTGATTGCATTTTTAATAAGTGCAATTTTTATTTCTTTTAGTATCAACAAGTCTATATCACAGGTAACCGACTTTGACGGCAATGTATATAAAACCTTAATAATAGGGAATCAGGAGTGGATGGCAGAAAACCTTAATATTGAGCATTACCGCAACGGTGATGTTATACCCCAGGTACAGGATGAAAATCAATGGAATAATTTAACAACAGGGGCATGGTGCTATTATGAAAATAATTCAGATAATGGAAAAACGTTTGGCAAATTATATAACTGGTATGCAGTAAATGACTCACGTGGTTTAGCGCCTGAAGGATGGCATATACCAAGCGATTCGGATTGGTTACAGCTTTCTGACTATTTAGGTGGTAAAGATGTTGCCGGAGGCAAAATGAAAGCTACTGCTTTATGGGATACTCCAAACACAGGTGCAACAAACGAAAGCGGTTTTACAGCATATCCAGGTAGCTGTCACCAGTACCTATATTTCAAAACTGGTCAATACTGTTACTTCTGGTCTTCTACGGAAGTTAATTCCTATCATGCATGGAATCGTTACCTGTATTACGGGGATTCAGCTCTCCTTAGAAGCGTCGAAATAAAACTAAGAGGTCTGTCGGTTCGTTGTGTATCATACAAAGAAATAGGACTAAATGAATCTTTAAGCGAAGAAGAATTTATTGAGAATACTAAAACCAGTTATCCTTATCGCGAACAGGATCAGGAATTGAATTCAGATTCTTTGCATAAAAGAAAAAGAATCAAAATAGGATTTTTACAAATACTGAATGATTGCCATTATTTGAAATGGGAGCTTGTAATTCTCAGCATGGCAATAAATAGCGGCGATACTGAGAGATTGAAACAATTTTCTGGATTGTCGCCACTGGAGATCCTGACCGGGTTTACAAATGAATATGATCCGGATGCTAAACCGGAATGCAGTATATCAGGAAATGTTATGAATCAACTAAACTATAAGGCTTCGGATACTGAGTATTACATGTATGCAATTGAATATGGAGATGGTTCAGGATATTTAATGCTGGTTTATGAAAATGATAGATGGATAGCCAAGAAATTTGTTTTTAATGATGAAGTGGAAAAATTGAGAAATGAAAGTAAAGGAAAGTAAAATAGATACTATTAGTTGACACTGCAAATACAAGTTATAACGCTGTTCATTTTATCAAAAGTAGTTTAAAGCAAATAATCAAAATGTGAGAAAACACGGTTTTTAAAAAAGGAAATAAACTATAAACAAAATGAGTAAAATCTTATGCTTTTTATTGTTAGCATCATTTAATGTCTATTCAGGAGATAGCTTTAAACTTTGGGATAGAGAGATTGTCTTCGAGTCGACTATTGAGAGTTTTTCTGAAACATTTCCCGAATTTTTTTCTAATTCTGAGCTTAGTACAACTGAAGAAAAAGTTATGACATATAAGATAACGAACAATCAATCCGGGGAGATAAGGGAAATGAACTTAAATGTCCATTTTCAGAATAATACGTTGATCAAGTTTTTCCTTCATTCAAACATTTCTGATGGTTCAGATCAGCCTTTGATTGATTTGATCATTAAGCAATTCAAATACGTGCCGCCAAAAGAAAAAATTGATGAGGAAGAAATGGGAGATGTTGTAGAGGAATACAAAAAGGGAAATTTAAAGGCATTTGCTTTCATTGGGGGCTTTTATCAATTGACAATCGAACAAAAGTAAAAAAATCAACTTTCTGCGAAAAATACAGATACACAAAACAAACTTGGATAAATATTTCAATTTATGCAGTAAATTATAGTGATATGAATAAACTATCTATTATAATTTGTCTATTAATGTTTATTGAAACAGGATTTTGCGAAAAAAGGTGTACTTATGGAACAAATCACTTAAGCTATCAAGGGGAACCCTTTAACGATTTCCTTGAGCGATTTATTTCAACATTTAATGAAAAGAATAGCGCTGAAATAGATAAATGCATTAGTACTGAGTTTGGATTTTTTGTGCTGGATAATCCCGGAGCATTTGTGATTGCTGAACACTTCGAATCCTTTGATGACATTATGAAGCTGGAGGGTGAATATAATATTGGTTATTTGAAAAAATGTAAAGTGAGTTGTGTATTTGCTAAAGGAAAAATTCCTGTGTACAATTGTGACAACAATGAAACAGAAGGCTGGAATAAGAATGGATGTTTTTATAATGATAATCAAACACTTTCCGTCACTGAAGTGTTCAAAAAGATGCTTGAGTTCAATCTAGGTGATAACCAGTTAGTTAAAAAAAATATTGAGCAAGCTGCGAAGTCGGAAAAGTACATTACTCACCTTGCTTATAGCACTGAAGGTTCTATCGGGTTCTATTTTGGACTGGTTGAAGAACAATGGCGATTGATTTGTATAGATAAAATTACTCCGTGTTCTGCATAAGCAAGAATTTACGGAAAACTAATAAATAATTAAACAATTGAACAAAACTCTATTGGGTATCTTTATAATTACAGTGATATTGTTCGCTGGCTTTAATAATTCCATTTCAGACATAACAATTAAAGACAGTAAGAAATATAAAGCCATTGCAAGAGATTATGGACTTAACTCTTATATTGAAAGAAACGAGCAATATATTAGAACAAATAAGATTAAGAGTATTAAGGTCACAAATTCAAACGGAGTAAGAAATGAATTTTACAATTATGATGGAATACTGAAGAAAATAGAATATCCCAATACAGGATTTGTTGATCTTTTCAAGATAGATGAAAGATATTACTATAAGGTTATAGCCTTTGAATTCGAAGAAATCGAAAATATTTATGAAATGAATACGGAATTTTTTATTGACAGATTGTGGCCTCATAGACAAGCAAACTACTCATATAGAATTGTTCTTAGCAGCGATAGAATTGAATTAATTTATACAGATGCTTACGACACAAAAATCGCGGATTATTATATATACAACGAAGATGTAAAGGTTGCAAAGATTCTTGAATACTCATATTCCTATGAATATGATTCACCATCCTATGAAGTACCAAAGGACTTCAAGTTAAGATTTAAAAATGAGAACATAATCCCTGAGTTAACAGAAATAACAAAATTTATTTACGATGTTAGCGGGAAATTAATAAGTGTCGAAATTGAAGATATTAAAGAAAATAAAACTACAATTAATTACCTTCAGTATAATGAAAGAGGATTGGTTGCAACAGATGAAGAAGGACAAATTATTGAGTATGAGTATTATGAATAAGCCATTTGAAGATGTTCAAAAAACACGCGGAAATTTAAACTATTTCAATAAATAGCTATGACAAAAATATTAATAATTTTCCTTTTTATTATTTCATTCAGCGTAATTTATGCTCAAACCGAACAAGACAATTTTGAAAAATTACGAATTGAAAGAATTGAAAAAAAAGTGAAAGTCATGAAATCTGATAATAATATTAAAGATTATTTTGATAAGCAGGGTTTTCATATAAAAAGAGAATATTATGATAATAACAATAATATCTCTTCACACAGTTTTATCAAACATCTCGATAATGGCGATTTAAGTGTAGAAATGGATTTAGGACCAGAAGGCAAATTTACAACTACAGGCAGTCAAGCTCTATATTACGTGACATATTTTGATCCTTATAATCTTATTGATAATGTTGTAATGACTTTTGATGCAAAATCCAGATTAATTGAGGAAAGAATTTCAGGTAATGACGGCGAAATTAATGAAATAGAAAAATATTTTTACGATAATGATGAAGATAAATTTAACAGGTCAGAAACATATTCTGATAATAAATTAGTTGGTAAGACAATTTACTATTATAATGAATTACGCCTTTTGATTAAGATAGAATATTTATGGCTTTATAACAATGAAATGACCATTACTAACTATTCATATGAATTTTATTAATAATCTACTAAAA
>JAIOIK010000015.1 GCA_019912545.1 Ignavibacteria bacterium
GTATTATGGGTACCATCAAATATTAGTTTTACATTAAAAGATGAAATTTATCTGATTGATTTACTCCAATATCAACCTGAAATATCAGTTGAGAACGAACCCGAAAAATATGAATACGAATATGGAAGATATAAAAATGTATTTGTTTTCGTAATCTCAAAAAACGAGATAGAAAGACACAAAACATTGAGTAGGAATGAAGATAGTTTAGAATCTTTTCAAAATAATATTATATTGGACTATGATTTAGATTTTATCACGTTAACTTCAGAATCAGACGGCTCGTACATTTTTACAAGTTATATTAAGCCTACTTTATATAAAGAAAACATTATGGAAGAAAATTTACCAAATTAATCTATACTAGACATTAGGATGCTATGAATTTCCCAACATTTTCATTTCATGACCTATTGAATCCAAAGCTATACCATCTACTCTACCCCAGAAATTAAGTATACTTTGTTTCGCTTGAAAGATATGGGATTCTCTTTCAGCAAATTTCTTCATCGCATCCTCTTTCTCTTTTTGTAAAGAACCATCCATTTTCTTAAAGGCATCCAGAATACCCAGTATATGATTCTGGAAGTCATTACTTCTCAAATAGCCATAAATCATTTCCATTTTTGTCCCCTTATCAGCCTGTGTCTCCAGAGCTTCGTATTGTCTAATCAAAGCTTCTCTTAAAAGAGACGAAACAATTCCTAAATCCTCATTTGTACAAATCCAAATTGACTCTTTCCTATGTGCTTGCTGTTCTTCCTTTGGCATTATTTTAGTAACCAGTACACATATATCAGCTTTTATATCCATTCCATCACTCTTTAACTTTGGAATCCATTTTTCATCAAATCTCTGGGTTTGTTTACGTTCATACAGAATAATACCGCTATGTTTCCCAAATTGGCTTTTAACAACTTGACACACATCTGCCCCTTTTTTCCCAGAAGCAATATCCTTGATATCATCCGTTGGAAATCTCGATTTTAAGAACTCTTTTAATTCTATTTCTTTTACTTCTCCAGACAGCTTGTTGGAACCTTGTTCGAGTTTAATTTGTGCATCTTCTAGTCTTCTATTTAAATCATCTATCAATTTATCTCTTTTTTGCAGTTCAGTTTTCCCTTTTTCATATTCAACACTTTTTATCTTTTCCTTTTCTTTATTCAGTTGGTCACTATATTTTATCTCAGCTTCTGCCTCTATTTTATCCTTCAATTCATTCTTTTCTCTTTTAATCTTTTCAAGCTCGCTTTTGGTTTTATTAAGCTCTATCACTTGATTTGATTTCTCTTTAAGTTCATCTTCAAGTGACTTTAACTGTTCAGATTTCTCTGTTTCAATCTGGTTTCGTAATGATTTTTCTAATTTGGTTTTCTCAATTGATACTTTTGATTTAACTGTATCTTCAATCGTGGACTCTAATTGAGCTTTAATATTTACTCTTTCTTTTTCAAGCAGACCACTATATTTCTGTTCTGCTTCTAATTCAATTTTATCCTTAAGTTCTTCTTTCTCTCTTTTTATCTTTTCAAGTTCACCTTTAGTCTTGTTTAGTTCTTTTACTTGATTTGATTTTTCCAATAAAGCAGCTTCAAGTGTATTAATTTGGTCGGATTTTTCTGTTTCAATTTGAATTCTTAAAGTACTCTCAATCTTAGATTTCTCGGTAGAAAGCTTACTTTTTACTTCTTTTTCAATTGTAGCCTGTAAATCTTCTTTATCCTTTGCAATATTTCCTTTTTCTTTTTCTAAATCACTAAGCTTTTTTTGATATTCTTTGTCCTTTAACTCACTTTTTTCTTGATATTCCTTTATTAACGACTCCTGTACTTCTTTGACAAGAATCTCGTTAACATTAATTTCATTACCACATTTAGGACATTTTATTGTGTTTTTATCTGTATTCATGATTTATATTTATTAGAAATTGTTAAAGTTGTAATATTTGATTTATGATAATCTAAATCTTAAATTTTAGTACATCTTTCAACTATATACAAGATAACATTATTATTGAACTATACATTTTAGTGATTTATATCTTTATTCTATTTACTGCACTTCGTAGGTCTTCAGTAACGGAATGTAAATAAATTTCGGTTACTTTAATGTCCGAATGACCAGCTAATTGTTTTAAATGGTAAATGCTAACTCCTGCTCTGGCAAGTTGGGTAAGACAAGTATGGCGAAGACAATGAAAATGGAAACTTTCTGGTAACCCAGCTATTCTTAAATATTTTTTGAACTTTCTTGAAATATACCCAAGATTGAATTTATAGTCATTTCTACTGCAAAATACGTACTTATCATTGATATTATAATCCATTATGTTTGAAACTGTTCTTCCTTGAAATAGACCTAACATTATGCCGTTGAGTTTATCGGAAATCGGAATTTCTCTAATCTTCCCAGATTTAGTTTTAAAGTTAGATTTGTTACATATTTTAATTATCCTGTTTTGAAAATCTACGTCTTTCCATTGCATGTTCAAAATTTCTCCTAACCTGCATCCCGTCATGAGTCCGAATAGTACGATGTTTCTTAATCTATCATCTGATATGACCTTTAAAATTATCTCAATTTCGTTCTCATTAAAGAATAATCTTTCTTTTTCTGGAACACTAAAAAACCTAACTGAAGATACAGGATTAAAATTAGTAAACCCCCATTTGATTGCATAATTGAATAATGCTTTAAGTGTTCGTAATTCAATGTTTACAGAGGTTCTTGAAACCGCCTTCAGTCTCACATTTTTATAAGATTCGATGTCATTAATAGTAAATATCTTAATGTCTTTGTTACCAAATTGCATTTGTAAATGCCTAAAAATCGTTTCATATACGTATTGAGATGATTTGGATAGATTAGTCTTAACATAATTCATTGTATACTCTTTAAGAAATTCTAGAGATACTTTGAAGTTTTCCTGTTTGTTTGGTACAGGATTGAAAGACTTCATGTAAAGGTTAGCACCCGATTTGAGTTTTGTCTTGGTTGAGATTTTTCTTTTCTTACCAGTTATTTCATCTTTGAAATAGAGATAATAAATCCCCTTATAACCTTTACAAAGAAACATTATGATTTCCTTTCAAGATTAACAAGAAATTAGTCTGGTGTAACTAAAAATGTACTAAAAATGGAGAAATATAGTGATTATGGTGTGTTTTCGGGGTATGTATTATACTTAACAGTCAGATGCTCTAACCAACTGAGCTACTTCGGAATTTGAAACAAAACTTATGAAGACCTTTCTGGAACATACCACATCTACTTCTGCAGCCCGTCAATAGCCGGGTCTTCGACCTCTGATTAATCCAGCAGCTGCCGGACTCTAACCAACTGAGTTACTTCGGAATTTGAAACAAAACTTATCAAGACCTTTTTGGAACATACCACATCTACTTCTGCAACCCGTCGATAGCCGGGTCTTCGACCTCTGATTAATCCGGCAGTTGCCGGACTCTAACCAACTGAGCTACTTCGGAATGTAAACATATTGAGCCACAAATATATTTAAATATTGAAATAGAATCAATGAAATTCGGCTATTTGGCTGATAAATCTTCAATTTTCATTTTAATTTACATATTAATGAGTAATATTTGAATTGTAAACCAATATTATTTCATAAATAAATCAAATTTGCGGCCCATGCCAAATGAAATGAATCCTCCAAAAGCAAAGCAAAGAGAACATAAAGTCACAAAACACGGTGATACTCGTATTGATCCGTATTACTGGTTGAGGGTCAAAGATGATCCGGAAGTTTTGGCGTATATCAAGGCCGAAAACGATTACACTAACAATGTAATGAACGACACAAAAGCGCTGCAGGAAAAGATGTATAATGAGATTGTTTCAAGGATCAAAGAAAGTGACGAGTCGCTGCCATATCTTTCAAATGGTTACTACTATTTCTTCCGTGAGGAATCAGGCAAGAATTACAGAATCCACTTCAGAAGGAAAAATGAAGCCGGAGCACAAGAAGAGCTGTTTTTGGACGTAAATGAAATAGCAGGAAAAGCAAAATACTGTTCAGTGGATTTTAATATAAGTCCCGATAACAAGATCATGTGCTACCTTGTAGATACACATGGCAGCCATTACTATACAATGTATTTCAAGGATCTTTCTACCGGGGAGTTACTGCCGGATATACTGCACAATACTGGAGAAATGGTGTGGTTTAATGATAGCAGGACTTTGCTCTATAATGTTAATGAAGGTGAGAACATTTCTAAAGAAGTAAAAAGACACATACTCGGTACAACTCAATCCCAAGACATTAGTTTTTTTCAGGAATCAGGTCATGATAATTATGTATTTATGCAAAAATCGAAATCAAGAAAGTACATTTTCATTCAATCTGGCAATATCGGCAGCAATGAAACATATTTTGCAGATGCAGATGATCCTGGCGGTGAATTGAGGCTGTTCACCCGGAGAATGAATAATCTTTTGTATGTGACAGAGCATAATGGTGATATGTTCTATATACACACAAACATGGATGCAAAGAATTGGAGAGTAATGGTTACTCCAATAGACAAATCCTCAATTGAGAATTGGACCGAATTTATCCCCGGAAAGGATAATGTGAAGATCGAGGGATTTGAAGTATTCCGCAATCACATAGAAGTGATAGAAAAAGATTACGGTTTGACAAAGATAAGAATTATTAATCTGAATGATAATAAATCTCACTATGTACAATTTCCTGAGGATGTTTATAATGCATGGCCGGTAAACAATGAAGAATATGATACGGAGTTTATCAGGTATAATTATACTTCATTCATAACCCCTATGTCACAATATGATCATGACATGAATAGAGGAGTATCAGTTCTTCGAAAACAGAAAGAAGTACCGGGATATTCAAGAGATGATTACGTCACAAAACGGCTGTTTGCACCATCGCACGATGGAAAGCTTATTCCTGTATCAATGGTTTACAAAAAAGGACTGCTCAAGGGCAATAAAAATATTCTCTATCTGAATGCATATGGATCATATGGAATGAGCTCCGATGTCTTCTTTGCCTCATCTTTGCTCTCATTAATAAACAGGGGTTTTGTATATGCAATCGCACACGTGCGCGGGGGCGGTGAGCTGGGTGAAGAGTGGTATGAAGATGGAAAGATGCTCAATAAGAAGAACACATTCAAAGATTTTATATCTTGTGCTGAGTTCCTGATTTCGGAAGGTTTCACATTTTCAGGAGGTATCATTGCGCAGGGTACAAGTGCAGGAGGAACGTTAGTGGGAGCTGTTGCTAACATGAGACCGGAGTTGTTCAAATGCATCATAGCAAATGTTCCGGCAGTTGATACATTAAACGATATGATTGATGGGGGCGTGCATAATGCACCTTATCATTTTGAAGAAAACGGGAACCCTGATATTGAAGAACAGTATTATTATATGAAATCATATATTCCCTATGAAAATATTACAAAGCAGGAATACCCGAATATACTTATCAAAACCGGATTTCATGATAATAACGTTAAATATTGGGGACCGGTCAAATATGCAGCGAAACTAAGAGAAAATTGGAAAGGTGATAATTTGCTTTTACTAAAAACTGATATGGATACTGCACATTTTGGACCTTCCGCCAGATACGAGAATTACAAAGAATCGGCTTATGAATATGCATTCATCCTTAAATGCTTTGGTATTGAAGATTAAGAATGAGTAATACTTAATAATTCTTGAAATAGAGATTGATCATTCCAAAGGATGCAAAGGCAATATTAGCAAGCCATGCTGTGAGAAATGGATTAATATCGCCATTATACCCAAATGATTCTGAGATCTTTACAAAACCCAAATAAACAAAGCTGACAAGTATGCTGACGCCGAATTGAAGTGCAAGCCCTTTGCGACGTTTAGTCCCTGTGGAAATTGAAATCCCAAAAATTATTACTATAAGGCTTGCGAATGAAAATGATATCTTTGAATAAAAATCAACAAGCTGTCTATCTATTGACTGGCCGCCTTTCCTCAGGCTTTCAATAAAATCTTCTAATTCACCGTAGTTCATTTCATCCGGTTTTAGCCTCTTGCGCGTGATCTGTGAGGGCACCAGGTTAAGTCTGTTGAATCCTTCCTTTACATCATCAAAGGCTGACTGTGTGTAGTTCACTAATACTTCACCGCTATCGCTGAATGTCCTTACTGCAGCATTGTACAATATCCATTTGTTTTCTTCCCATTTCATACTAACGGCATCAATTCGTTTTGTCATAATATTCAGCGAATCCGGCTTATATAATTGAATTGAAACACGGTTTGCAGTAAGATCCAGATCGCTGAAGTTATCTATCAGAACAAGCTGGTTTTTAGAATCCTGGAAATACAATTTATTCAGTCCAACTGTGCTTTTGTTTTTCCCCATATAGTTACGCTCAAGGAAAAATTTGTGCTTGTTTGCTTCAGGGACTATCCAGTTATTGAAATACATCGATATTCCTGTTATAATAAGTCCCATTACAAGAAATGGAGCCATGAACCGCATGAGGCTTACTCCGGCATTCTTGACAGCAACCGTTTCATTGAAATTTACCATTCTGCCTGCGGTAAATAGTGTAGCAAGCAAGGCTGCAATGGGTGTGATAAGCCTGATAATCTCAGGAATGAAATACAAATAGTAATTAATTACAAAAGGGAACGAAAGCTTATTATCTATGAACTTATCCAGATTCTCGAACAGGTCAACAAGAATGAAGATAAGAATAAAGCAAACAACGGCAAACAGAAAATTCTTCACAAATTGTACAATTATATACCTGTCAATCTGTTTGCCCAATAAATTCACAATACCTATTTTTTAGGTGCTTTCTTAGTCGTGGTCTTTGGCGAGTTCAGATAAATATTTGCAGCAATATAGATCGTTCCCCAGTTAATATCTTTCTTTTTGCTTCTTACCTCTCTTCTTGTAGAAGTTAATACCGGCTCATAAATTGTTGAGTAAAATGTGCCTTCGTCATCATTTAAAGAACCATTGGATTTGCCCCATTCAATTGCGTCTGCTATCCCACCGTTAGTATTCTTCAGCAGCAAATTCCCAAGGTCATACTTTACTCCCAGAGCCAAACCAAATTTGCTGTTGATCTTAAATTCAATTCCAGCATCAAAATCTACGCCTATCCTGAAATCAGAAAAGCTTGTGGTGACACTATCAACACGGTTTTCTGTTCTTGAAAGCTTACCGTTAAATGCATTAAACGAAATGTTGGCACCAAAGTACGGACTGACTTTGCTGGTAAAAGCAGTTGGAGCAAGCTCAAATCCAAGTCCGAATGAAAACGAATTAAATGAATAAGTATAATTTACACTTGTTAAAACAGTATCAAGCTGATTGTTTATGTTAATAACCGTTACACCAATATTGCCGCTTTTTGATGGCTCAAAAGTATTAAAAGTATTGAATGCCGCAAAAACTACTCCGCGTGTCACGGTGTACTTATCGAAATTGAATTTTGCTTTTCCGAAAAAGGACAGCCCGGTTTTAAGTCCATAATTATTCCTCATGAAATTTGAATCAATCCCAAGAACAGATGTCTGCCCAAGGGGTAAATTTGTATAATATGTTCCTTTTGAAGTAGTTCCAAAAGGCTCAATTATGCCTACCCCAACCTGGATGATGGTCTTATCGAATTGAGAAAATGAAACCGACGATGTTACTAATAAAAGAAAAAACAAGTATTTTAAGTATTTCATATTATGATTAGTAGTTATTCAAAATTACCTTCCAAAATAAAAACTCATGCCGCCGTAAAAATGCAAAAATGTTATATTCTTCTTTGGATATGTTGCTCCGTTTAATTCATACTCAGCGTCACCAAGAGAGTATTTTTCCCCAATACTTTTCTGATAAGATTTGCCGATAAGATTAGCAAACGTATATTTTGCCCCTACAACCAGCCCAATATTGTTGTGAAGAACGAAATCAACTCCGCCGCCGGCCTGAATGCCAAGCCTAAAAGTGGAGGTCATATTAAAGCTTTTTGTTTCGTCAGGATATACGATCGTCAACTTTCCGCCAAAAATATTTACCATTGCTTCAGCGCCGAAGAAGGGATTGATCTTGCTTTTCTTTGTTTGTATGCAATATTCTGCGCCAAGAACAATTCCCAGGAGACTTTGCGTTAGAGTGATAT
>JAIOIK010000143.1 GCA_019912545.1 Ignavibacteria bacterium
CTAAGTTATTCATTTTGATATTTAATTCCTTTGACTTAAGTCAAAAATGAATATTTTCAAATAATTAATGAATTATGCATAATTTTCCCTAAAATTGCTATCAGAAAAACGAAAAGCTTTGAAATTAACAGTTAAAAATAAAAAATCCGTTATCTGATTGTTTCTGAAATCATTATCAGTTAGAAAAACCCAAAAATAGACAATTTTGAAGGGATTTTGAATGGTTTTATTGATTTTTAGTCAAAAATGAAGTTTTCATTATATACAGAACTGGGTGTTTCAAAAAGGACCAGCCACTTCACATACTCGTGGATAAGTAATTTCTTACTATGGTATCTTTTTTGATTATTTTAGTTCAGTAACATACAACGAGCAAGCAAATTCATAGTAATTATTGCCGAATGAATTCATACCCAAAAACTATTTATTGGAGTTAAGAAATTCAATATTTATTCATTATTAATATTTAGTTTTTTCCAATTCAATATCTCAATGTATAAAAATATTTACTTCCCTTTATACTCCACTTTTTTACCAATAGAGCTTAAACCCAGCAATGCATCTTCAGATGAAAAAATGTAGTTCAAATGTTCCAGCTCTGATGAACATCCTTTCGAATCATTTATTAGTTTTTCGGCAGTTTTAACAGCAAGAGGCGCTTTATAATTAATTCTTCCAATCAGTTTATCATAAAGTTTGGCATTTGATTCGTTTTCTACACCATATTCAGAAATTCCGAAAACATAATGAGCGAAGAAATTCTGAATACTCAAATATCTATCATCCAAAACCTGCTCTTTAATACTTGCCGGTACAGGTTTGCTCCCTTCAAACATTTCAAACATTTCGGTAATATTAATTATCTTATCCACTAAACCGATCTTCTTTGCGTCTTGTGCATTTAACATATCACCTGTAAAGACCAGATACTTAGTCAGCTCTTTTCCTATTTTATTTTGCGTCCTCTGTGTTCCCCCCAGGCCGGGATAGATACCGATTCCGGTTTCAGGATAAGCTAAAACTGCTCCCGGAAGTGCCAAAATAACATCGGCACATAGAGCAAGTTCAAGTCCGCCGCCAAGAGTCAAACCGTTTAGTACTGCAACAACATTTTTGGAGCTGTTATCTATTTTATTATATACATTTTGACAATATTCAGTGAACTTTACTATTTTATCAATTGAATTTGACTTAATATTATCAATAAAGAACTTAATATCCGCACCGGCTACAAAAGCTTTACCTGAGCCTGTAATGAAAATAGTTTTTATAGCGGGGTCAGAATTTACGAGATCAAATTTTTCTTCAAGCTGATTTACAACTGTTTTATTTAAAGCATTCATATCTTCGGGACGGCTTATCGTAATTACAGCAGTATCATCTTTTTTCGATAAACTTACAAGCTCCAGCTCCCAGTATTCCCGGCCTATAGTATCCGGAATTTTTGCAGCGTATTTTTCCGCAATCATACATATCAGCTTTCTGACTTCACTTTCACCAAATTTCTTCATCAAGTCGATAGGCCCTTTTCTCCATGCCAGCCCTATCCTTGCACCGCGGTTTATCTCAACAGGAGAACATACCTTTTCTTCAAGAAGCTCCGAACAGACATAAAATATCACACCCAGAAGCCTGTCATCAATTACTTTTTTTGTCTCAGCGCATATCGCTGTTAAATCTGCATCATCTATTTTCCAGTTTTCTCTCTTATCTGCCTGAAGTTTTAATGAATTTGCAGCTTCATAAAGCTTGCCGTAGTGCTCAAGTGTTTTTTCAGCATGATACGCTACGGACACCCCTGTTGCATTCATTAGTGCAAACGGGCCCATTCCAATTGAAAGTGTCTTCATACAAACTGCATCAATTTCTCCTGCGGTTGCAATTCTTTCTTCAAGAAGCCGAACTGCTTCATTAAGCCAGGGAACAAAAAACCTGTTTACAACAAAACCATAGGCATCTTTACATGTAATTGAATCTTTGCCGGACTGAACCGAAAAAACCTCCATAGACTTATATGTTTCGGCAGAGGTATGCTCCCCAGGAATAATTTCAACCAGTCTATTCTTTGCAGCATGATAAAAATAATGAACACCTATAAATCTTTCAGGGGAAGAAATATTCTTGGCAAGTTCAGAAACAGAAAATGATGAAGTATTGGTTGCAATTATTGTTTCTTTTGATAATACCAAATCAAGCTTCCTAAAAAGTTCAGCTTTTGCATCGAAATTTTCAAAAATGGCTTCAATCACAAGATCTGCTCTGGTCAAGTCGCTAATATTTGCAGAACCATGAATTTGCGAGAGTATTTTATCCGCTTTTTCAGGTGTAAAAATTTTCTTTTCTATACCTTCATCTAAGGTATCTTTTATTCTTTGCAACCCCCTTTTTACAAAATCTATATCGGTATCCAACATGATTACGTCAAATCCTTCCATAGCAAATTTTTGTGCTAACGCTGCGCCCATAGTGCCTGCGCCGGCAACTCCAACTGTTTTTATTATCTTCATTTTTTAATTATCTATTTTTCCAATCGGGTTTTCTTTTTTCTAAAAAGGATATTATTCCTTCATTAGAATCTTCAGTTTCCATCATATTGTTCACATACAAGTTTTCAAGTTCTATTAACTCTTTTTTCAATACCTTATCAAATACATGTCTTGCTGCTTTAACTGCGTAACGAAGTGATGAAGCGCTTTTGGGAAGAATGAAGCTGTTTATAAATTCATCAGTTCCGGCAGATAAAGATACCCTGTCATCAAATACTTCATTAACCATTCCATATGCTTTGGCAACATCGACAGTAATCGTTTTCCCTGTTATGAGCAATTCTTCGGCTTTAGCGCTTCCGATTTTCATAGGCAGTAAAAGCGAAGCCGGTGGAGGGAAGACACCCAGTGTGATCTCAGGCTGACCAAATTTTGCAGTTCTCTCAGCAAAAATAAAATTGCACATCAGGCACAACTCCATAGCGCCGCCCAGGCACTGTCCCCAGACTTTTGCCGCAGTTGGAATACTTAGCTCAATGAGTGAGTAAAACAAATTATGAAAATTCCGCAGCATCTCACCTGCCTGTTCTTTCCTGTGCTCCTCTACGCTGGCACCAAATGAAAAATGATTGCCTTCTCCTTCAAATGTGATCAGTTTCAAACTGTTCATCGTTTCGAATTGATTAAGCAAACTCTGCAAGTCATGCATCATTGCCAAATCCATCACATTGCCCTTTGGCGCGTTCAGCACAACTCTTGCCACAGTATTATCTAATAAGTATTCTACATTTACCTTTTCCATTTTTTCTCAATTCTTAATTAATATTTCCATTAATTATTCTTATACTGTGGTGAAATATCTTTTATCATATCATCGTTCCATTCTCTTCCTTCGGCAAGAAATTTTCTAAGCATAATAAAATCAACTTCCCTGTTATCTTTCGGCCCATCATTAAATGCACGGAACCCCGCTTTTGCTTCTGTCATCATGTTCAAGCCAAGCCATTCCCTGCTGTTTTCTTTGTTCATATCCCAGTGTTCCAGCTTCTTTTTGCGCAGTGATTGCAGTGTTTTGGTAAGGCAGTTTGGGAATGTGTATAACAATCTTGTACACAGTTTATTGACGGCTTCATCAAGCAATTCAAGGCTTGTTTCGCATTGCTTTAGCCGTTGTTTACCTTCAGCAAGCTCTTCTCCGCTTTTCAATTTACCATATATGATGCTGCCGAATTCATCCAGCATCTTATCGGTATGAACCAGAGGATTTGGAATGAATTTCCCGTTATGTTTATTTGAAGGCACAATCTGAGTCAGCAGCCCGTACATCAATGCTTCATGCGCGCTCCAGGGATCGCAGGCAGTACATGAATACATTGCCCTTTCTATACCGGCAAATAAATGAAGAAAATCTGTTGAGCCCCCATCAGGAACACTTCCGTGTTTTGGACCGGCTTGTCCGAATTTTGCCATATCCTGTGCAATAGAATAATCGCATGCCATTCCGATTTCCTGTCCGCCTCCGATCCTCATTCCGTTTACCCTGCAAATAACGGGCTTATCACACATGAGGATATTAGAAACCATATCATTGAACAATCTCATGTATTGTTTATATTCACCGGGATTGCCTGCATAATACTCGGCATATTCTTTTGTATTACCGCCTGTGCAAAATGCTTTATCTCCCGCACCGGTAAATACAACAGCAACAACATCCCTGTCATTTGAAGCTTCCCTGAATGCAAGAATCACTTCTTTTACAGCACCTGTAGTATAGGAGTTGTATTGTTTAGGGTTGTTCAGATATATCCACTTATTATATAATCCATCTATGGGTTTGCCCTCTTTATCAAGACATGCTTTTTTTTCAACTAATATTTCTTTATAGTTGTAACTAACCAGATTGTGATTTTTTAATTCCATATTATTTTTTGCTAGATGTTAGTTTTATAAATGTAACTTCATTTTCAATAGTCAGGAACCATAATTGAACGCTTAACGTATTTATGCTCTAGAGTATTCTTAAAAACCTCGTTTATTTTCGAAAGAGGAAACAGTTCAACAAAATCTTTAACATTTAACTTACCGGTTGAAACAAGATCAACAACTTCAGGATACAGCTCAGGCATACACCCCCAGGTGCCGATAACCTTCGCATCAAAAGCCATTAGGTTACTCAGCCTAAGCTCAAGCTTATCCATAGTAAAACCTACAATTGAAAGTGTTGATGCAAATGTAAGGAGATTGTAAGCAAGCTCCTGTCCAGATTTGGTTCCGGAAAACTCAAATATTTTCCACCCGTATCTTGATGCGCCTAGTTCTTTGCAAACTAATTTTACCTTATCTTTAACTGCTTTTATATCAAGACCCGATGAGTTCAATACTGCATCAGCGCCATTGGATTTGGCAATATTCAGTTTTGCATCATTAATATCTATTGCCAGAACTTTAGCTCCGAATATTTTAGCTATCTGCGCGCCGTAAATTCCGACCCCGCCAACTCCAATCACAATTGCGAGGTCGCCCGGTTCTAAACAAGCTTTTTTTATCACCTGGTATGGAGTTGAAATTGCATCAGCAATAACGGCAAGCTCTTCAAGTGAGTGATTTTTAAGTGCACCCTCTGGTACAGTACAAAGATAGCGGTAAGGTACTTTAACATGAGATGCAAATCCACCGTCAAAATCGTTGCCCGGCATTTTCTGGTTCTGGCAAATATTGCTAATTCCTTTTTTGCAAAGTTCACACTCACCGCATGGCAATACTGCCGGAATTATTACTTTTTTCCCCATCCATTCAGATGGACCTGCAATAACAATACCGCTAATTTCATGCCCAAGAGTTAAGGGAAGCGAATGCTTTGTTTTAACACCTGAATGCCAGAAGCTGAGATCTGTGTGACATACTCCGCAACCGGCTACTTTCACAATTACTTCGCTTTCATCCGGTTCAGGTATCGGACTTTCAAAATATTTGAATTCCTGTTTCAACTCTAACATTTGCCAGGAATGCATTTTACCATTATTCATTTTTACTCTCGAATTTATTAATTATTCAACATATTTCGGTGTTCCTTATTCCCAAACTCCCATAAAGGAGAAGAAAGTTTTGTTACAAATTTATATTCTCGTATAATATTGCCGTACCCTGCCCACCGCCTACACAGGCCGAAGCAATACCGTATTTTGCTTTTCTTGCTATAAGTTCTCTTGATATTGTAAGTGATAGCCGCACACCTGTTGCTCCAAGAGGATGTCCGATCGCAATTGCACCACCGTTTACATTCAGTTTATTTCTATCCAATTTAAGTTCACGTTCACAGGCAACCAGCTGCGCACCAAATGCTTCGTTTATTTCAAATAGATCAATATCATCAAGCTTCAGCCCGGTCATTTCGAGAATAATTTTTATCGCAGGGACAGGACCAATGCCCATATATTTAGGATCAACTCCGCAGGCAGAAGATCCGATAATTTTTGCAATCGGTTTTAACGATTTGCCTTCGATAAATGATTTTGAGCCTACAATTGCCGCCGCAGCGCCATCTACTATTCCGCTTGAGTTACCTGCAGATTGAATTCCATCTTTGATAAACGCGGAAGGTAGCTTTTGCAGAGATTCCAAAGTAGTTGAACGAATGTTTTCATCCAGGTTAAAATCTATCACTCCCTTTGGTAACTTAACTTTTCGCGGTTTCAACCCTTCTGTTTCAAAAACGGTAGAATTTAATATTGTTATTTCACCGGTAAAAACACCGCTTTGTTTTGCTGCAAGGGCTCGATCGCAGGAAATTTTTGCATATTCATCAACTTCAGAGCGCAGGATATTATATCTCTTAGCAAGATTCTCGGCTGTTTCACCCATTGGATAACCCGCAGCAGTATCATCAAGCGCAACCCACAGCATATCTTGAAAGTCTATTTTGCCAAGCTGGTATCCTAAACGGTTTCCGAAACTAACGGTAGGAGCCAGTGACATATTTTCTGTACCGCAGCATAAAACGCTATCGGCTTTACCAAGTGATATTTGTTCACTTGCTGAAATAATTGTTTCAAGCCCCGAAGCGCATATCCTCTGTACCATTAATGTGGGTACGGTTATTGGAACACCCGAAAAAAGGGCTATGTGTCTCGGGAGGAAATAAGCATCAGGACATGCCTGGCCAATGTTTGCAATAACAACTTGGTCAATATCACCGGCGCTGACACCCGTCTTTTCAAGTGCGCCTTTTGAGGCAAATATTCCAAGATCTGTTGGCGATACTCTGGCAAGTGTTCCGCAAAATTTACCAAATGGAGTTCTGGCCCCGCCTGCGAGATATATATCATCAAATAAGATGCCTATTCCTTTTTCTTTGTTGTGATAAGATTTCATTTTATTATTTATGTGTGTTCTTCAATAACATCTGTTGGAATTGATTTTAAAAAATGCTGCTTAGCTGTAAGCGCTGCCCCAAAAGCTACCATGAATTGAGGCTTTTCGACAACATGCACTTCATGTTTCAGTTTCTCTGAAAGAAGTGCTTTAAGATAAGGATGATGCGCTATTACACCACCGATAACATAAGTAGGGATAGTCGGGTCAACTCGTAAACGCGCTATTTTATTTGCCAGTGAGAGATAAATTCCCCGTGATATATCATCTATTGGTATGCCGTTATACAACCAGCCCATGATTTCGGTTTTGGCAAAAACAGTGCAAAAGCTGTTAAGTTCAACATTATATTTTGATTTTGAGGCAAGATTGCTCATCTCGGATACTTTTATATCTGCCTTTTCAGCAATTTCGGTGAGAAAAGATCCTGTTCCTGCGGCGCATTTATCATTCATATAAAAGCTATCTACACTGTTATAGCCATCACATTTTATTATCTTAATGTCTTCACCGCCAATATCTATTATATTCTTTTCGCCCGGGAAATATGCCGATACTGCGGAGGCGGCGCAGTTGATTTCAGTTTTTATCATTTCAGCATCCGGAAAGTGCTTTCTGCCGTAACCTGTTGCGCATGAATATTTTATCCTGTATTCAGCATTAACTGCTTCTAGTACATGTTTAAGCGCAATCCGGTCGCGGTTGGCTGTTTTAAGCACCGTATCAAAGAGAATGTTCTCATCTTCATCAATTACTGCAAATTTCATGAAAGCCGATCCAAGATCTATCCCAAGATAACAATCACCAGCCTCTGCAGCTCGGGCTTTATCAAAATTAACCAGTCTCTTCTTTGCGGAATCCCCTGTAGATGCAAAAGTAATAACAGATGTCAGATTTGTCTGCAGAGTTTTAAACGACATAGCCTTTACCATATTTGCAAGGGCCAGGTTAAGAGAAGTTCTTATATAATGTTTTTGCCCGTATTCTACAATTTTCCCATTCATAAAATCAATTTCAGTAGGCCGGTTATTGATGAGATCCACGGCAAGAGAGGGATAATGATGTCCTGCTTTACGCAGGTAGCGCATACATTTACGGATAAAATCATCTTCGAATTTAATCTTCTCTGCTTCGGCAACTTCAACTGCTTCCTGAATTACTACTTCAATGAGTTCTAATGAGTCAGGGATTTCCATTGCTTCCTTCAGTGTTAATTTACCAATGCCGCATAAGGGACTCAAAGCAGAGTTCAGAATAGTCTTTTCCCATATTCTTTTAAGTATTTCAAAAGAGTGTAGTGTCTTAGTATCAAGAAAAACTTCAGTGAGTCTATCAGATATCATCTGCGCGAACTCAATATGTGAATCATCCATAGAAGCCAGGTAATTTGGAGGATTAAAGAACGATACCTTAACTATGTTTGGGGCATTAAGGTTACCGGCAAAATTTATAACTAAACGCAGGGTCTTTGATTCACCGAACGCATTAATGAACATAAGTTCGCTGTCTATTCCGTTTTGAGCACACATTACCTTGAGTTTTTCGTTATCAAGTTTGACCGCATCAGTCAGGCTATCCAGGGTCTGATACGTCTTCAGCGCAAATACAAGGAGATCGGGATCAAACTTTTTCAGGTCAAGTACATCAGTATAGATGTTTTCGAAGTAAGCCTGCTTGCTAATTGCTCCTTCAAGTTTAACGCCTTCGTTACGGATTAGATTTATTTTTATTTTATCTTTATCACACACTGCAACTTCAAAGCCGGCTTCTTTTAGATGAACAGCAAGGATTATTCCTACCGGTCCAAGCCCAACTACAGCTATTTTCAGGGGCTTTGCGCTAATATTTTCAGGATTTTCCATTTATTAAATATCTCATTTAAAAGTTTTTTGATGCTCAAGCTGTTCAACAAAAGTTTCTATCTTGCTAATAGATTGTCCCTCACTAAAGAAACGGAGATCACACAGGTCGCCTTCTATAACCAAAACAGGTAAACCTGTCTGCTCCTTGAATCTCTGTGGCAATCCAAAACGTGTGTTAGAATTATTGAAACAGGTCTTAGCATCATGGAATATTACGCCGTCCACTTTGTATTCACTAATCCATTCTTTCAGCATTTTTATCTTGGCAAACTCGCTCCGGTTGATAAAGATCTTTGTGTAAGCAAGCGCCGAGGATTCAAATGGTTCATTTTCATCAAAGTCATCAAATATCCAACTGTTACAGTAGGTTGAGGCAACAACAGCAGCTCCAACATTGCTGAAAAGATCGGATAACATTCTTAGTTTACCCCAGATAGGCATTCCATCCCAGAATATTCTGCATTTAACGTCATCAACAAATCCTGTTTTAGCTTCAACATTTGAGTTTAGTTCATCAAGCAGCTTCCGGTAGTAATCAACTGCCAACTCGGTTCCCCGTAAAACAACGATTGGCCCCATATGTATAGTACCATCAAAGAAACTCATTGGCGGTGTATCTGAAACCGATGTTTTTAGTACCTTTTGCCAAAGAATTGTAGCATCCTTGCTTAACTTAATAGTTTCTTTGAAATGATCTATATCGAATTTACAGCCAGATACCTGTTCGCAGTAAGGAATAATTCTTTTGAATTCATCTACAACCTGCTTGATATCATCTTTTGTGACTTCATCAAGATAGCGGGGAGGGTGGATACCAACTATCGGCACTTTGAAATGATCTGCATAAAAAGTAAACCAATCCTGTACTTCTCTGCACTGGTTTGTATTATAAACAAGAAGATCAGGTTTTGGAATACCTTCTGACTTATAATGCTTTTTAAGAGGCGATTCGTTTGAAATAAACGCTCCAATATCGGCAGTAGTATATGAGCATATCTGATTTGAGAAGCCATACTTAGTAGCTACAGGAATAAAATCAGTGGCAGTTCTTGTAGCGCCCATTAATGCGCCATGGTTTTCAGGAAAATATACTTCAAACCCGAATGAGCGCAGAAGCTCAGCAGGACCCACACTTGTGCACCAGGCAACTTTCTTTTCACCCGATCCCAGCCGGGTAAAATAGTTCTGCATTACTTCCTTCAGTAGCTTAGATGTATTTATTTTATACATTGTTTCATGTGTAAATTAATTTTGGCATTTCTCATTCTTCAATGTAAATCAGATAGACATCTTTATCCAGATATTCTTCCGGTACATTACCTTCGTTATACATTCTGTCAATATGGGCTTTATAAACTTCTTTAACACTGTTTGGCGCAAGTTTCATTGAAGGGGTTAATGTCCGGTTTTCAACTTTTAATGTATCGTCAATCAGCATTGCTACTTTTATCTTAGCGAACTTCTGTTTTAAATTGCAGTTCATTTCATTAAGGCACTCCTTCAGACAACTTGAAAGATCACCCATACTTTGCGGACAAACACAATCTTTGATCTTCACGGCGTTCCCGTTCATGGATTCATGAAGTACAAGTTTATCCGGGAAAAGCAGTGCTGTTGCGTAATTCTTACCACTTCCTTCAACAAGAACATGAGAAATAAAATGGCATTTGCCTGTTATCATATTTTCCAGTTCTGTAGGAATTACTTTTTCGGCATTTGTAAGCTTAAAAATCCTGTCCTTCCGAGTGATAAGTTTAAGTCCCTGTTTGGTCATTTCGCCAATATCACCTGTACAAAACCAGCCGTCATCAGTAAAACATTTCTTATTTGATTCTTCATTGTTATAATAACCCCGCATTACATTAGGGCCTTTTACAACTATCTCTCCGTCATCAGCTATTCCAATATCAACGCCGGGTATTGGGAAGCCAACAACACCGGGTACTCTTTCGAGTTTTCTATCGGTTAATGTACAGCAGGGAGAAGTTTCTGTTAATCCCCATCCTTCGAGCACAGGAATGTTTCTGTTTTCAAATTCATCTGAGATATATTTAGGAAGCGGTGCAGCGGCAGTAAAGACGAGCTTTAATTCGTCATGGAAAAAATCCGGCGCAAGATCTTTGTTTTCAGTAACAAGGTCATGCAGTGAATGAAAGATCAGAGGCACACTGAAGAAAACTGTTGGTTTTATTTGTTTCCAGTTTTCCATCATTTCAGATGGATTCAGTCCGTTGCTTGATTCTAGTGTAATCGAAGCCCCGTTATACAATGCAGTAAATACCTCAAATATACCCCCAAAACTATGATGCCACCTGAGATAGCTCAGAAAGCGGTCATTTTCATTTACTCCCAGAAGTTCTTTAACTGCTGCCTGCTGGGAAAGAATGTTTCTATGGGTAAGCTGGACACATTTCTGGCTTCCCATCGTCCCTGAGGTAAACATATTAAGGCAAATTTCATCAGGCAATGCATCGAATTTCAGTGCATCCTCTTTATCTGGGGATTCTTTCAGCAATTCACTGTAATGGGAAAGGTTGTTAAACCTCCTGTCTTTAACATCATCAAAAACAAAAAATTGCTTTACATCCAAATCCGGGCTCAGCTTGCTAAGTTGCTTTTCGTCACCGGCTGCTATAAATACAGAGCCAGATTGTGCAATTAAAGATTCGGCAATTTCTTTGTTATAGTTAAAAAAGATAGGGACGGAAATTCCGCCAGAAGCCATGACGGCAAGCTCCAGCTGAAGCATTTCAATCCGGTTCTTCGAAAATATTACAAGCTTATCACCTTCCGAAAACCCAAACCCTCTCAGGTTAAAAGCTATATTTGCAACATCATTATAAAACTGTTTCCAGGTAAGAGACCGGTATGAGCCATTTACTTTTTCCTGTATCAGCATTTTGTCAGCAAATAGTCCGGCATTTTGCCTCAGCATTGCAGCAATGTTAGGCAGAACTTCCCCGAGCTTATAACAGGATTTGTAAATTTTCATATTCGATTCTCACTTCTAATTAAACTGCTTTCCTGAGAGTTTTTAAAGACCTTTCTGGTTTTACTGTTTTTGAAATACAAAATTATTGTCTTTTTCTTTCAGCTTATTGTAACGGTAACCCCCCCATAACGCAGCTCCAATGGCTCCGGCATAAGAGGCATTGGGATCAGTAAACATTTCCCAATCGTATTTGCTATCCTTTGCTAGTTCTGTAATAGCCTGAACCATTCCTTTATTCAAAGCCATTCCGCCTGTAAGTACAATGGGTGACTCGGCCTTAAGAGACGATAAAAGCTTTACAACTCTTCCTGCTATGGATAAATGGATTCCTTTAATTATATCGGGCGTTGATATTCCTCTCGAAACCATGTTAATAACATCTGTTTCAGCCAGAACTGCGCAGATACCTGATGGAGTTTCAGGGACTTGTGATTTTAAGGATACATCCCCAACTTCTTCTATGGCAAGCCCAAGGTAACGTGAGATATTTTCTATGAACTGTCCTGAGCCTGATGCGCATTGCCCTGTCATCTTGTAATCCATGACCCTTCCTTCACTGCTGACCTTGATTGCTCTTACATAAAGAGCGCCCATATCAACAACTGTCTTGCAGTCTTTGTGAAAAAATTGTGCGCCTCTGGAATGAGTAGTCATACTGTAAAAATGCCCGGTCTTTCTTCTCACCATTTCACCTTCACCTGTAGATGCAACATATGCCATATCATCATACTTCAGCGAAAATTTTTCCAGAAGATAATTCATAACTTCTTCTGAGAGAATTAACGGATTTCTTTTCCTGATCTTTTCTGTCTTGCTTATCAGGATCTTTGGGCTTGTGCAATATTGCATTAAAACTGCTTTTATGCAGCTTCCACCTACGTCTATTCCGATTGTGTATATATTATTGTTGCTCATATAAAATTAAAGTTATACAACTTCTTTATTAACTGCTTTTGACTTATTTTTGGGAAGCTCTATATTGATATTTTTGCGGGCAAATAATGCTCCTCCCAGTGCACCCATAAAAATTGAGTCCGTGTGTATATTGATCTTTATTTCTTTTCCGTAATTCTTAATTACCAGGTCACTCACATTTTTCAGAACGGCTTGGTTTCTTGCAACACCGCCTGTGAAGGTAAATTCGTTTCTCACTCCTCCTGAGCGCGCAATAAGAGAGATTGCCCTCATTACTATTGCTTTATGAAGACCGCCCAGGATATTCTCTCTGCTTTCACCGATATTTAAAAGCTCCCTCAGCTCAGCGCCCGCAAATACAGTACATGTAGAACAGATATTAATTTCTTTATCTGCTTCAAGAGCAAGGGGTCCAAGTTCATTCAAAGATATATTAAGCTCATCGGCTATGTAACCTAGATACCTGCCGCATCCTGCGGCACAGCGGTCATTCATATAGAAACTTGTTACAAGTCCGTAGCTATCAACTTGTATAGCTTTGGTATCCTGTCCTCCTATATCAAGAACTGTCCGTGTATTGGGAAATATTGCATGCGCGCCGTAAGCATGGCATAATATTTCAGATTTGATGCAGTCTTCAGGAAACGGCAAAAGCGCCCTGCCGTAACCCGTTCCGACCATGTTAGAAATATGAATCTCGTGGCCGGCAACGCTTTCAATATGCTCTTTTAGTGAGTCGGTTATTTTAAGGTAGTTTCCCTTTAACAGGTTAAGCTCAGCCTCAAAATGAATACTGGGATCATTAGTCTGTACCGTTTCGCCAAGCCCGTCATATTTACTTTTAAGTATATCCATGGCTTCATAAACCAGAGCGCGGAAATCAAATTCAAAAAGTTGGTTTTCCACAGGCGTAATGCTCTTATCCAGCACAAGCATCATAGGCTCGAAAATGTCAATTTTAAGTTTCTTAACCTCTTCGGTGTATTTTTCATTTACAATATCTCTGAAGAACTGGTTTTTAGAACCCAGGTCTCCGGTGATATAATCGTTTCTAATAGAAGGCTCAATAGAATTGAATATACCGGTTATGTTCTTGTGTACTTCAAGTTTCAGATCCTCCGGAAAATTACCTGATGTAGTAAGATGCATCTGCTCAAGCAGGCTATCAAGCCTTTTTTTGAATTGAAGATATTGGAAAACGCTTTCAATATCTTTAATATATAATTCATATTCCGGATGAATTCTGATCTCATCCTTCAAAAGTCTCTTAAGAAAATTGAAACGGGCATTGTAAATAGCTTCCTGGCGGGCTATATCAGCTGCTACTTTGTAGTTAGCTCTTGTATTTGTTATGCCGCGGCCTATTATCTCATCATTTTCGTTAATGATTACGGCTTTCGATGTTGTTGAACCGAGATCGACCCCTAAATAATATTTATTCATTTATATTACCCGTTCCCGCGAAAGCGGGAATATAGTTTTCAGGAAAATAATTAATTTTTTGGTTGATTTGTCGAGTTTCACTATATATTCTTTGAAAAAATTCCATTAAAAACATTTCCGAGAATCAAAAAAACATGTATTAAAAAATGACCAATTATTGAAGTAACAAAAACATAATATATATTAAGATTAGATACCCGTCTGCGCAGGGATATTTTGTTTAATTTCTTTAGTAATTATTTTTCTTTGTTCAAGCATCTGGAAATATGAATCCAAACGGTTCTTTATATTGGAATAAGAAAAATACCTCGGGTCGACAAGGTCTGACTCGATAAAACCAACCGGGATCTCCATATCTTCCTCAATTGCCCGCATCATTAAGAGCTGTCCTGCTGAAAATGAATTGCAGCTTTTGATAGAATTTACCAGTAATCCATCCGCACGGTAATCAGTAACACATTTTTTTAAATGACTGATTCTTTGCGGAAGATTCAGGTTGGTATAACAATTCATACAGTATTCTGAAAGGCTTTCAAGCGGCCTGGTTGAATCATGCCTGAAACCGTCGTCGTATAAACCCCCTACTTTTGTGTATGAAGATGCGACTATTACCGCTCCGTGGTCATAAAACAGTTTCCAGAACTCTCTGAAGCTTGTCCAGTTAGGAGGCCCCTCAACAACAAGTCTGTACCTTTCAGTTACTTCTCCTTCCGGTGTAACTGGTCCTAAGCCCAATCTTACCCGTTCCAGAATCTCCCGGTAAAGCTCGGTATAATACTCAACTGATTCCGGTGTCCCTCTGAATCCGATGTTTATCGGGCCTATATAATAGACGCCTGCAAAATATGCATCGATGGGTGATGGGGAGTTCTTTGTAGTATCAAATATCTTGACGATCAGATCTTCTGTTTTTGCGGCATCTTCAAGAATATGTTTTAGCTTTGTCTCATCATATTTTTTACCCGAAACCTTTTCCATTTTGGGTATTACATCCTCTCTGAGTTGTTTTACCATATATTCGGTCATTTCAGGAGTGATCTTGCCTCCTTCCTGATACGGCGTATGGATCATAGCCACAGGAACGCCGGGGTACAACTGCTCCAGGTTCTCAAACCATTTCATGAATGTAAAACAGCCTGTATAGCTTAGTAAAAGCAGATCAGGATCAGGAAGCTTCTTGCCTGTCGGGCCAATGTTGCCATTTAGCATCATGCCAATATCACATTTCACATAAGTGCATACATCTTCCGAGAATCCAAATTTCTCAGCATCACGAATATAACTGCCTGACTGTTTACGCATCCCTGATTGCAGCGCATTTATTTCGGGATAAACAGGCAGCATATCAAATGCATGTATAAGTTCGGATAGATTACCCGGTACAAAAGTATAAACAACTTTTTTCCCGGTATCTTTGGCGCTGCTCAGATCATCAAAAAGCTTAGCAATCATCTCCTTCTGGAGTATCATGCTTTTTTCTTTTATTACTTCTGCTGCCATTAGCTTCTGATTATTTAATAAATAGATTAATTGTTAATTACAGGTTCTTCCCAAAGTTTAATGGAATCTGAAAATGCCCCAACCTGCTCTTTAATAACTTTGTACTGCCCTGTATTTTCACTATATTGAAAACTTATGTAACGCAGGTCTGAGCCGTCACATTCTTTCTGAAGCATTGGCGCATCAAACAATGCAGGATCGCAAAAACTTGGCGCAGCAAAAATAATACCGTCAGCCCTTCTTCTACGGGCAAGTGATACCAATGATTTACCCTTCTTATCTCCAATACTGTACACCGAAGCCGAAAAACGGCTCCGTGTAAGGTAAGCGCGGGATATAGCTTCCAAAGGGTCGTTAGAATCATCGGTTGTAATATTTCCCTGTATCCAGCGTGACCCTGAAAGAAAATCGTCATCTATAATATAACAGCCAGCCATTTCGATAGTCTTAATTAATCCTATAGGTGGCTGCTCGCAAAAAGCTCCTGTAACAACAACCCTTATCTTATCCATCGGTTCACCAATATTTGCATTAATGCTATCCAGAACCTCTTCCAGTATCCTGTTATGCTCTTCAACCGGCATCACCATGCCGGCTCTCAGTACATGATACAGATCTTCCATGCTGAGCCTCCAGGGGTACTGCTGCTTTATGTCGTAAATTTCTTCTATAAGTTCTCTGTTTTTATTGTAAAGGCAGATTGAATTCCATAGCATTTCATCTGTTACTTCAGCGCCGTTAATTTTTGTTATTTCCGAAAGAACATGTTTAAGTTCATTAATATAAAATGTTCCTCCGGTCTTGTCGGAAAAATTCTGAGGGTAGTCAAGATACTTTATAAATGCACCTTTTTTAAGTACCTTGAACATTCCTGAGAGATTCCGAATGACATCACAAATCGAAGGAAAGATAAAACCATCAATACCATCAAGATTTCCATCCAGTGCCAGCTCTATTATACCTCTTGGTATATGGCAGATATAAGACTGGTAAAAGGCATCGCCCTTTATGATCTGTTTGCGGTCTCCAGATCCCAGAATCCCAATTGCAAGTCCGTTTGCAGCATGAACTAATTCGCGGGGGAAATATACAGGCATAAATCCAACAAGAATCCTGTTTGGTTTTTCCTGTTTCCAATTCTTCGCATAAGAAAAATCGAGATCGAAAGATAATTCTTTACATTTATTGATTATTTGTTCAATTTTCATCTAGCCGGAAACCTTAATTCTAGTAAAAAATACCAAAACAACTTAATACATGATTTTAGAAATGTCAATACAAAAAACTAACTAACATTCGTTTGGCATGCCAATTTTTGATATTATTCATTATATTAACACAGTATGAAGGATAAAACAAAAGTAGTAGTACTTGCAGGAGGTAATTCCAATAGGTTTGGAAGTCCGAAACCTTTTCTTTTATATGATACAAACACAACTTTTCTTGAAAGAATTGTAAAGGTATACCTGGATTTTGGATGCAGAGAAATTATTCTGGTTCTGAATCAAGATCATATTGAACAATTTTCGACCACTTTTACGGAGCATTTCAGGTCAAAAATCAGGGTCGTTTATAACAGCTTTCCTGAGCTTGGAAGGTTCTACTCTTTAAGACTGGGCACAAATGCAATTACAAATTGTGATTACTGTTTTATCCAGAACATAGATAATCCGTTTACAGATATTGCAACACTAAAAATACTAAATGACAATAGAAAAGATGATTCCTATATCTCGCCGGTCTATTTGAATAAGGGAGGCCACCCTATTTTACTTTCTGCTATGATCATTGATATGATCAAAAAAGAAACGGATATTAGACTTAATACAAAGGATTTTTTAAGGAGGTTCAAGAAAGTAACCGTAGAAGTTGAAAACGAAAAAATACTTGCTAATATAAATATTCCCCGGGATTATAAAATATTTTTTAGTCAACTTGCCTGAATAATTAATACATTTTGAAGAATATTTACGCTGAAATACAAATTGCAAGTAAGTCTGGTACCAAAGCTGCGTTATGCACAATAATCCGAACAAAAGGCTCAACACCCAGAAAAACCGGTGCAAAAATGCTGGTTTATGAAGATGGCAGCATAAAAGGCACAATCGGCGGGGGTGATCTTGAAAAGAACGTAATTGCTGAAGCAATTGAGGTAATCAATAAACATGAAGCATCTATATTCAGGCATGACCTGCTTCACCAGCACGGAATGTGCTGCGGCGGAATTGTTGAAATTTTCATTGAACCAATCATGAAGATAAGAAGATTATTTATATTCGGGGCAGGACATACGGGGCAAGCGCTTGCCCAATATGCAATTGATACCGGCTTTGAAGTGTTCCTGATAGATGACAGGAAAACATACATAGATGAATGCTGCATTGAGGAAATAAACAAAATACATCTTAAACATTCTGCTGCGCTAGAGGCTTTACCGTTTGATAAAAATACTTTTGTAGTTATTGCAACGTACAGCCATCAAATAGACCGCGATATACTTGCTTACTGCGTAAAAAAAGATTGGGCATATCTTGGCATGGTAGGAAGTAAAAGAAAAATCCTGGTTACGAAAAAAATGTTTATTGATTCCAATATTGGCAGCGATGAAGAACTTAGCAAAATTCACATGCCCATAGGTATTGATATTAACGCAGAAACTCCTGAAGAAATTGCAATTAGTATTCTTGCAGAGCTTATCAAAGTAAAAAACTCAAGTACAGAAAACCATGGTTAAAACAGCAATAGTAACAGGCGCAGCCAACGGTATAGGAAAAGCTATTTCACGCAGGTTAAAAGATGACGGCTGTTATATTTTTGCAGTTGATATTGATGATGGCAATGGTAAATCACTTATTAATGAGCTTGGGGAGAATTTTGCCGAATATGTACATTGCAACGTAACTTCTGAAAATGAGGTAGAATTTCTCTTCAAATCTGCCGTCTCTAAAAAAGGGAAGGTTGATATTTTGATCAATAATGCAGGAATTTTGAGGGATAATATGATTCACAAAATGCCGATCGAAGATTTTGATGCAGTTATCGGTACAAACCTAAAAGGAACATGGCTTATGTGCAGAGCTGCGGCAAAAGTTATGAAAGACCAAAAATCGGGCAGAATTGTAAATATTTCTTCAAGGGCGTGGCTGGGAAATCCCGGACAAACTAACTATTCTGCCTCAAAAGCCGGGATTATCGGGCTTACAAGAGTGCTTGCTTTAGAGCTGGGAAAATCTAATATCCTTGTAAACGCACTTGCGCCCGGATTGATAGATACGCCTTTGACTCAATCTTTACCTCGGGATGTTCTGGAAAAACTTATTCTCACTCAGCCAACTAAGACAATGGGAAAACCGGATGATATTGCGAACGCTGTTTCTTTTCTTGTCTCAGAAAAAACACAATTTATAACCGGGCAGGTAATTTATGTTGACGGCGGAAAAAGTATTGGCGCAAATCTTTCGGTATAATCTGTTTTTTTTACTGATCAAATATATAAGCATAAAAACAAAAATAATATCAATTAAAAGTGAATTCTATGAAAAAGTTATTCTTTTTGATTCTGATTGTGGTTTGTTTATTGAATACATGTTATGTTATCTCGCAATCAGAATTGTTCCCGTTCCGCCAATATGATGCAGCAAAAAAGCAAAGCAAATGGGGGTTTTGTGATAAGGATAAGAAAATAATTATACCATTAAAATATGATTTTGTTCAGCCGTTTAGCGAAGGCCGCGCGATAGTCAGCACTGGTGATAAATATGGATTCATCGACGAAAAAGGCAATGAAGTTATTCCGGTTAAATATGAAGCAGATTTGCCGCATTATTCAGATAAAAATATCGGAGATGATTTTAAAGATGGTCTTGCAAGGGTTAAATTATATGGTAAGTGGGGATTCATTGATAAGGATGGAAAAGAAATTATTCCCATAAAATATGATACTGCAGAGAGTTTCAAAGAAGGTCTTGCTAAAGTTAAGATTATAGATGAAATTCATGTATGGGGTTTGTGGGGATTTGTTAACAGAAATGGGAAAGAAATTATTCCCACAATATATGATTATGTACAGGATATCAAAGACGGTTTTTCAATTGTTAATATGAATATTAATTATGGACTCGTTGATAAAGAAGGAAAAGCTGTTACAGAAATGAAATATTACGGTATCGGAGATTTTGTAGAAGGTTATGCAAAGGTTAGTATATGGAAGGATGCAGGATTTATTAATAAAGAAGGGAAAGAGGTAGTACCTGTAAAATATGAGTGTGCTACAAATTTCCACAATGGCTTTGCAAGGGTTTGCATAAGAATCGGTGAATTCCAGTGGAATGAAGGTTATATTGATACAAACGGGACGGAATATTGGGAAGATAAATAACCTGAAGCAGACCTGTAACAGATTTTTTTAACTGAAATAGTCTGAGAGTAAGACTGTAAAAGCAAAAAATTAACATGAAGCAAATTCAAATAACGGTTAACGGTAAACAGCACAATCTTCTTATTGAAGAGCATGAGCGGCTATCCGATACTATCAGAAACAGAATAGGTTTGACCGGTACTAAGATAGGATGTGAACAGGGCAGCTGCGGGGCATGTACTGTGTGGGTTGATGAAACGCCCCTCACAAGCTGCATCACACCATCTGTTAAATGTGATGGAAAAAGTATTACGACTATTGAAGCAATTGCAGAAGGCGGAAAACTTCACGGTTTGCAGAAAAAGTTTGTTGAAAAAGGCGCTATACAGTGCGGCTATTGCACGCCCGGTATGGTAATGACATCCCTTGCCTTTGTAAATGAAAATCCAAATCCAACAATTGAAGAAATTAAAAAATCAATTTCAGGAAACCTTTGCAGATGCACCGGTTATAAAAAGATAATAGAAGCAATAGCTGAATACTCCTCTGAGTTAAATGGAAGTACTGCTTGCGCGCCCAGTAAAGAACAAAATAACGAGTTTAGTTTGGTTGGCAAACCTCGCCCGTATATTGAAGCTGTAAAAAAAGTTAAAGGTGAAGCAGATTACGCAGATGATATTAAAATAAAGAATTCGCTATACTGTAAATTCTTAAGAAGTACTTATCCTCATGCAACGATAGATGAAATCGATATTTCTGAAGCAGTTAAATCTGAGGGCGTGAGGGCGGTTATTACAGGCAAAGACCTGCCGGGACATTTCGGCGTTCTTCCAATTTCGGAAGATGAAACTGCAATGGCTGTAAGCAAGTCAAGATATATAGGTGAAATAGTTGCGGCTGTTGCTGCCGAAACAGAACATATGGCACAGGTAGCATGTAGTAAAATAAAAGTAAAGTACACGCCTATTAAGCCATTTTTTGAAATGGATGAATCATTAGAAGATATAGGTGAAAACGAGAAAATTCATGCTCATTGTAAATTCAACAACAACATCCATAAGAAAGCTGAGTTAAGATTTGGCAATCAGAATGAAGCGCTGGAAAATTCATCACATGTTGTAAAAAATGATTTTACTTTCCAGGGTTTACATCATGGCTTTACCGAACCTCATGCAGCTACTGCTTTCTGGGATGAGAACGGGCTAAATATTATAACAGCAACACAAGTTCCTCATTACCTGCACAAATACCTGGCAAAAGTTCTGGGTGAACCAATGAGCAGGATAAGAGTGATAAAGCCGTATGTTGGCGGAGGATTTGGAGGTAAAAGCGACCCGTTTCCGCACGAAATAATTGTATCCCGACTTGCAAAGATTACAGGCAGGCCGGTTAAAGTGAAACTTACCCGGGAAGAAGTCTTCCTTACAAATCACGGAAGACATCCAACCAGAATATCCATGTCATTAGGATTGAATGAAGATGCATCCTTCAATACAATTGATACTGATATAGTTATTGATGGCGGGGCTTATGGAAGCTTTGGAGTAGTTACAACTTATTATAACGGAGTGCTGCTACAGGCGCCGTACAAACTGGATAATTTTGGATTTAGAACACGCAGGGTTTATACCAATAAACCGCAATGCGGGGCTATGCGCGGACATGGAGCAGTAAATCCGCGGTTTGCAATAGAAACTATTATAGATGAAGCCGCACGAAATCTAAACATTGACCCGATAGAATTGAGGTTAAAAAATCTATTGCCGCCGGATACTTTAACGATAGGGCAATTCAGGATTACTTCAAACGGCAGCGAAGAATGCCTTAAAGCTGTCAGGGAAAGATCGGGATGGAAAGATAAGTATAGGAAGCTTCCCGAAGGACGGGGTGTTGGTGCCGCAGGCGGCTTTTTTATCAGTGGAAGCAATCTCCCAATTCACTGGAATGAATACCCGCAATCTGTCGTACACTTAAAAGTTGATATGGATGGGCGTGTTCTTGTTACTTCGGGAGCAAGTGATATAGGGCAGGGCAGCGATACAATGCTGGCCATTATTGTGGCAGAAGTACTTGGTCTTACAATGGATAATATTTTCGTTCTGGCCGCAGATACCCTTCTTACTCCGATTGATCTCGGCAGTTATTCAAGCAGAGTTACCTTCATGGCAGGTAATGCAGCAAAAATGGCTGCAGAAAATCTTAGGAAAAAAATACTGGATTCAGTCTCTATTAATAAAAATATTCCTCTTGATGAATTAAATATTGTAAATGAAAGAGTTTTTTCTAATGACCGTTTAGTTGATTTGAGCTGGATTGAAGCTGTAGAAATTGCTACCAGGAAAGTTGGAGCGCTGAACACAAGCGGTTTTTACAATTCACCCAAATTAGGAGGCGATTTTAAGGGGGCTGGTGCTGGACTTAGTCCTTCATACAGCTTTGGCGCTGTTGTTGCAGAAGTAAGCGTTGATCTGCAAACAGGGATGGTAAAGGTCGAAAATATGTGGGGTGCGCATGATTGCGGCAGAGCTTTGAATCCGCTTGCAGTCGAAGGGCAGCTTGAGGGTTCATGGCATATGGGTATGGGGCAGGCATTAAGCGAACAAATGAAATACTATAATGGTTTACTTGTAAATGCAAATTTACTTGATTATAAAATCCCAACCAGCATGGATACACCAATGTTTGATACTACAATAATAGAATCCATCGATCCGGAAGGTCCATTCGGTGCAAAGGAATGCGGCGAAGGAGCATTGCATCCCTCAGTACCTGCAATAACTAATGCCGTTTATGACGCTGTGGGTGTAAGGATAAGCTCACTGCCGATCGATCCAGAGGAAATACTTATGAAAATAAAAAGTAAGAAAAAATAACATTGAATTAATGTTAACTACAGAAAAAATATATCTGCAGCCTAAGACCGTAAATGATGCTTTAATGGCTGCATATGATCACATCAATGAATTCAGGTATATAGCAGGAGGTACGGATGTACTTGTAAATAAATTTCAAGGTAACGAAATATCTTCATGTTTAATTGATATTTCAGGAATTGATGAGCTTAATGCAGTAAAAATATCGGACGGTTATTTTAAAATAGGCGCATTGGTAAAGTTGAAAGATCTTGCTAAACATGAAATTATCAGAAATGAATTCGCAGCACTGATTGAAGCGGCTAATTCAGTAGGCTCGCCACTTATCAGGCAGGCGGCAACGATCGGGGGAAATATACTTTGTGAGAACAGGTGTATTTATTATAACCAGTCAGATTGGTGGCGTGAATCAGTTGGATATTGCCTGAAGTGTGAAGGCGACATCTGCATAGCTACCGGAAGTGCAAAAAAGTGTTACTCTGAACTGGTTTCTGATACAGCCCCTGTTTTGATCAGCATGAATGCTCAAATTGAGGTCGCAGATAAAGAAGGAATTACGATAAGAAAACTTGAGGATATTTACTCGGGTGAAGGAGTAAATCCACGCAATTTGAAAAATACATCGATCATAACAGGAATACTCCTTCCTTTGAGCAGTAATTTCCTGGTTGTATTCAATAAGCTCAGAGAAAGGCAAAGCCTGGATTTTACTTCGCTGACAAGCTCCTTTTCGATTGATAATAGCGGGAAGATCAGGATCGTACTTGCTGGTGTCGATCCCGGTCCTGTTATAGTTGAAGGAACGATTAATACCGGTGCAGATATATTTGTAAAAGAAGCTCTCAAAAAAGCCCGGTCAATTGATAATGAAATGCTTTCCAGAAAATACAGGCGTGAAATGATAAGGAATTTTATAACAAACAGCTTAAATAAATTAAAAAGCAGCAAAATAATAAATGAATAAAACTCTGGCAGTATTATACAGTGAACACGAAATAATTAAATCAGTAATTGAATTCAGGGAAAGAATAAGTTCCCTTTCAAAAAGTGATCCCCAAAAGTATAAAAACATCATTAATGAACTGGTAAATTTTTTCAGGAATTACGCAGATAAGTTTCACCATTATAAAGAAGAGAAATTATTATTCCCTTTAATGTGCGAAAAAAATGAGATGCTTCAGGAAAGTATTGTGAGCGAAATGCTTGAAAACCATCAGGATTTCAGAAAATTAGTTAATTCAATTGAAACTGAAGTTAATTCAGATAATTTCGGGGAAAGCGTATCTTTGCTTTCAAAGTATACTGAAATGCTGCTTGATCATATTGCGGTTGAAGATGATGAACTGTTCCAGATAGCTGAAACATTGTTTGACGATAATGAACTCGAAAAATTATATTTTGATTTTCAGGATATTGACAGGGAATTAGGATTTGATAATAAAATTGAGCTTGAAAAGATGAAAGAAAATTTGGAATCAATTTTAGATTCAAATTGAGCATCAGTTTAATTTCTTCAAAATATTTGTCAGTAAAAGTGTCAGTAATACCCCTCAAAAACAGGCTATAAACGAACAATTTAGTGTAAAAATCTAAAGGGTTTTTGCTGATTTTGAGCTAATAACACGGTTTCCATCATCCCGAACCAGGCGCCCTACCGGGCTGAGCCACACCCCGAAATAACGATGAATACAAGCACAAATAATTTAGAGGAATTAATAACATTGAGTAAAAATTACATATTATTTGTTAGTTTTATTTGCAAAGAGCTTGGAGTTAATAAGTTTTCCAAGCTCTCTTGAAAAAGCTATGATCTAAACAATACAAAAACTATTTTGTTAATACCATCTTCTTAATATCGATATATAAGTCGGATTCAAACTCATAAAAATACACTCCGCTGGAATATTCAGAAGCATTCCAACTGAATTCGTATGTTCCTGCAATCAAGTGTTGATTAACTAAAATTTCCAATTCTTTGCCAAGTACATCATAAATGACAAGTTTTGAATATGAATTCTGAGGCAAAGCAAATCTGATCTTTGTACTTGGGTTAAACGGATTTGGATAGTTTTGCGAAAGTGAGAACTTTTCGGGAATCTCGGTTGAAACAGGCTGCACACCTGTAAAAAATCCCCCGTTCACAGTTTTGAGCAGAGTTCCGTTTTCTCCGCAAATATACGCTGTATCGCTTCCGGTGAAGAATATTCCATGCAGGTTTTGGGTTGTTGGACTGGTTTCCAAAGACCAGTTTGCTCCCCCGTTAACCGTTCTCATAATATATCCTCCTGGTCCAACCAGGCGTCCATCAAGTGGCGTTAAAAAGTTAAGCGCAACACCTCCGTACTGTGGCAGCGCCTGATTCTGCCAGCTGGCGCCCCCGTCAGTTGATTTCCTGATCTGAGTACTGCCTGACAAGCACACCCAGCCGGTGTTTTCGTTTGTAAACCATATATCGCGGTAACTGGAGGTGTTAATGGATTGAGTGAACCAGTTATCTCCTGCATTTGTTGTTTTAAAAATCATGCCATCCTGTCCGCAGACCCACCCGGTATTGAAATTTATAAAATGTACGGCATAAAATCTGCCGGTTGTTTGATAGTACACCTGTGTCCATGAGGCGCCGGCATCAGTAGATTTCCAAATACTTCCGTTTGAGCTTGAACCACCAACAATGAAACCTACTGAGTTACTTGTAAATGTAATATCTTCAGTGTTTGAAATGCCGGATAAGGTCGTCCAGTTAGCTCCGCCGTTTGTGGTTCTTTTGTTATTCGCAAAACCGGTGTTTTCGTTTAAAAAGTAAACTGGAGTTGATTCAGGCGAAATCAGGGTCCAGTTTGTTCCACCGTTTGTGGTTTTGTACAGGTTCGATCCCGCAACCCATCCTGTTTGATTGTTTATAAAGTGCATATCACGTAAGAAACCTGATACCCCCGTTAAAGCAGTCCAGGTGCTTTGTGAAAGTAATGTGTTTGCAAGCAGAACCATCATGATAAATCCAATAATTTTGTTTTTCATGTTTTTTATTGATTAATTATTTTGTCAATATCATCTTCTTTACTGCTGTAAATGCCTCAGTTTGCAGTCTGTAAAAATAAAAACCGCTTGATAAATTGCCTGCATCAAACTTCACCTCATATCTTCCGGCATTTAAATCTTCGTTAACCAATACAGCAGCAACCTTGCCCAATAAATCATACACTTTCAATTTTGCAAATGAGTACTTTGGCAGATCAAACATAATATTTGTTGAAGGATTAAACGGATTGGGATAGTTTTGCGAAAGTGAAAACTCGTTAGGAATTTCGTTCCCAACTGGCGTTAAGCCCACAAGTGATGTGGTAAAACTGAACTTTGCCGCATAAGGGCTGCTGATTGAACATGAATTAGCCGCTCTTACTCTCCAGTAATATCTTATATTATTTGTCAGTTTACCTGAAGGAACCCTCAAACTATCGGTGCTAACCATAGTGTCAATTTGTGATGTAGTAAAATTTGAATCACTTGACAGCTGAACTCTGTAACTTGATGCTGTTGGCGATGCCACCCAATTCAGCAGGGGGGTTAAAGAAATACCCGATGAGTTATTAACGGGTGATGTTAATACAGGTATTACCGGCGCTCCGAACAACTGGTATATTTGCGCATCTGATAACGCGGAGCTGTAAATCCTCACGTCATCTATCCTTCCATAGAAGAAATAACTATTGATTGTACCTAAACATCCTATTGCAGCATCAGTTGTGTTTGTGTTTAATAGTGTATTTGGCAAAATGGATGTATCCGCTTTTAAAACTCCGTCAAAGTATAACAGGTGCTGTCCTGTCATTGTTGCTCCCTGCGGAAAAACTGCGCACAAAAAATGCCAATTTGTATCAGCTGTCCATTGTAAATGGTTTGCTGCATTCCTGTTTTCATTTCCTATAAAAATTGTATTTGGCCAATCAAAATGCAGGTAGCTTCTGCATCCGTTAGTTGCGTTATCGCCAAACCCAACAATGTTCATAAACTCTGCCTGGGGCACTGAATTTCTTTTAAACCATGCGCATATTGTTCTTTGTCCATTTCCGGTAGGGAAACCTGTTGTTCCAATATTAATGCGTCCGCTATTAAATAGATAAGCAGAGTTAGGATTTCCGCATCTGTCTGTTGTAAGCGTCACGGTACCGCTGCCGCTTACAATTGTTCCGTGGTTACCCATTCCGCTTGAATCTGCTGTGTTACCGCTGAATGGCCAGTAACCAACCAATGTTTGGGAATAAATACATACAGCATTTAGCAGCAAAATTATTACAACTGTTTTCATATTATTTGTTCCTTTAGAATTTACAAAATTACAAAATAAAATGTAACATTAAATTGAATGTTGTTACTTTTATTAAATCTCCGCCTGCTATAAATTTTCCTTAATTATTCTATATACCGTCATTCTGCTTACTTTATGCTTTTTTACAACATCGTTAATGCTGCTGCCTGAGTAAACATCGTTTTTTATTTCATCATGTATGATCGTTTTTCTCAGAAGAGAAAACGATACCGGATAAGATTTAACAATGTTATACGCCTCTTCAATTTTTTCTTTGCCCAGCAAATCAATCAGTTTGTATGTAATATTAAAATTCGGCTTCAACTATATACGGTTTTTGTTCTCTATTGTCTTAAGCTCTTTGTATAAAAGTTTACATGCCCTGGTAATAACCGTATCCTGGTCAGCCGAAAGCATTAACTGAATTTTATCTATTAGCCTGTGAGTTGAAGTCTTCAGCCTGTAGCCTCTTGAGCTTTTGTCTAAACTGGTCTTTTTTTGTTTTGAAATCAAAACCATCTTAATTGTGCACCCCCTTATGCACTTTAATGTGCACAAACATAATTCATTTAAGATATATTCTGCAAAGAAAATTTATGCATATAATCACGGAATTCTTTAACGTCAGTTTTCAGAAAAACAAAGCAAAAATGCTTTTAAGCCACCGTTTTTATGGTTTTTTTTTGAATGAAATACATATATTATCACAGCAATTTCAACTTGAATAAATGAAAAAAAGCAAACTGATTACACTACTTAGAACTTTCACCAAAGATGAGATGAAAGATTTTGGTAAGTTCATTTCATCACCGTATTTTGCAACAGGCAGAAACCTGAGGCCTTTGTATTGCATACTTAAGAAATATTACCCTGAATTTGATTCGTCTTCATTTACCGAGGAAAAAGTATTCAATAAGCTTTTTCTGGGCAAGAAGTACAGCGGAAAACGATCAATGCATGCAATTCATGTCAGCTTTTCCGAAATGTTTACGCTGGCGGAGAAATTCATGGTGTATAACGAAATTGAAAATGGCAGCGGCGCGTACGCTTACTACGAACAATTATCATCAGCATATCACGGTAAGGACCTTCATGACTCTGCTCTAAAAGCTATCAGAAAGTGCGAAGATATCTTAGATAAAGCTCAGGACGAATATCATATGCTGCATAAAAAAATCGAGATACTGCAGAGTATTACCGGGTTTTATCACTATAAAAATCTTCCCCAAAAAGGATATGATTATTCAGTAAAGTTATTGTTTTACGCAGTAGCGGATTTTATAAGATTGCTAAGTAGGTTTACTGATAATTATTTCTTGTTCAAAAATTCGCTTAACCTTACATCAAGCAGGCTTGATGTAGTTAGAAAATTTCTGGATACTATTGATCTTGGGTTGATGGAAGGTATTGCCGAGGATGAGAGCAATACGAAACAAGTTGCAAGCATAAATTACTATCTTCTGCAATCACTTGTAAACAATGATAATAAAAACTACTTAAATGAAGCTATAGAGATCTATATTTCGACTTTTCATAATTTATCAGAAACGGACAAATTAAATCTGTTCTTCATGCTTTTTAGCAGACAGTGCAGTGTTTTGAAGAAAGACATATTATATCTTAAAGAAGCCGATAAGTTTTTTGATCTTATTGCCGGCAACCATATCTTTAGACCAAACAGTAAACATAGTCTTGTTGCATCTTTCTACGAAGCGGCGCTAAAAATGAAGTGTGCAATGTACAATGATAGAAAAATCGATGCATATATTAAAAAATTCTCAAAATTTATTGAAACTGATAAAAAAGAGGGTATGATGTCATTATCAAATTGTCTTTTGCTTTTCAAACAGAAAAAATATAATGAATGTCTGAAAATAATCTCAAAATACGGTTCTTTTAACGGAATAAATCATAATGATTATTACAGGCTGAAATCGTTGTGTTTATACGAGTTAAGAGATACTGAAGGTTTTTTTTCAGTGTTGAATTCATATGAAAAGTATTCAAGAAACAATGAGTCGGTTTCAGAGAATTCTAAAAGAGAACATCTGAATTTTATCAAAGCTGTAAAACTATTAAATAACATAAAAATTGACAATGATAATGCTGAAGAAGCCAAAAGAATTACTGAATTAATTAAAAACAACATTTATTGCTGGTGGTTCAAAGAAAAACTCGAAGAGCTTTAATGCAAAATCTAAAACTTGTAATACTTCTTAGAACTTTTTCTAAAGATGAGATGAAGAATTTCGGCAGGTTCATTTCATCGCCTTATTTCTCAACCGGCAGGAATCTTAAGCCGCTATACAGGCTCCTGAAGAAGTATCATCCTGATTACAATTCACCTGCGCTTGCAGAAGAAAAATTATTCTCAAAGCTGTTTCCTGCGAAGAAGTTTGAAGGTAAAAGATCTCTGCATGCTTTAAGCGTTATTTTTTCGGAAATGTATTCAATGGCTGAAAAATTTCTACAAGTGAAAAGTTATTTTAACGGAAACGTTTACAATGATGTATTGCTCTTGCAGGAACTGGAAAACAGGGAAATGCTTGAGTTATTTGATGCCGTTTCGTCAAAAATTATTAAAAATGATGAAAACGTGCCCCGAAACCCATCTTACCTGCTGAAAAAATTACTGTTTAACATTACCCAAACACGGGCAGGAAGGCAAAGAAACTCTGCAACGGTGTATTTATATAACCAAAGTGTAATTAATGCTGAAGAATCCTTAATAGTTTACTTTCTTTCACAACTCTCTCAGTTAACGCTGGCGAGAAAAATGAATTACCATAAAGATACCAAACAAAGTGAATTAACTGAATTATTTCACAGTTATTTCAATTATGAAAAGTTTTCCGAAGCCTTGTTAAAATTTAAGAATGAAGAGAATTTCCTGATTCAAATGCATATTTATTCTGCCAGACTGGATTTTGATTATAACGACAGAGAAAGTTATGAAGCCTTGAAGAAAATGATCTATTATCATAAAGATAATATTTCGGCTGAATATTTCTGGGTCTTTTCGCATAGTTTGATTAATTGTTGTTTGTTTCAGAATAAGGGTGATATTCAATATTACAAAAATGACTATCTTGACCTGTATGATACTTTGTTGAAAAAGGCAGCTGAGGAAAACAATTTCAGGTTTTTGAGCCGCGACCTTTTGTTGATCAAAGCTGTTTATAATTATGCAAAAATTTGTGCAAAAGTCAATCAACCAGGCAGGCTTGAAAAATTTCTCAATAATTATTCAAAATATTTTTTTGAACCGATAAAAGAAGACTCTATTAATTATGCCGAAGGTTACCTTGAGTTTATGAAAGGAAATTTCAGGAAATCACTGACTTTGTTCAGTAAAACAAAGTTCACAATTCCTATGTTAGTTAAAGAAATAAAAATATTGGAAATGAAAGCGTGTTATGAACTCGGATACTATGACCTTCTGGACGCTGAAATTGATGCGTATCGACATATTCTGGCAACAACCAAAGAGATAAATGAAATTCACCTGAATAGCGATAATAATCTGATGAAGTTTGTAAAACGGCTATCAAGAATTAAGGAAAAATCTTCTAGTAAAGATCTATTAAAACTCAAAATTGAAATTGAGAGGTCGGAATTTAAGACATTTCATACAGAATGGTTACTGAAGAAAATCGAAGAACTTGAATCGTGAAAATTCCCGGTAAATGAAGCGGCGCAAACAACACCTCAAATTAAACAAAAATACAAGTTTAATATTGAAAGAATCATGTGAAGTAAAAAGAGTACTTAGTTCTTCTTGTTCTATTTCACTCTTTTCTTTGATATCCCCAAAGGTCCTGCACGATTAATTATTGCATCAAGGCCCCTGTTCAGTTTTTGTGCGATTTCTCTGGATGGAATCTTTCTGTAATTTTGCCTGATAAATTCATCTTCTGCCTGCGTCCATGGACGCGGTGCTTCCCTCAGTCTAAGGCCTATTCTTCTTGCTTTATGAAAAACTGATATTGTGCTCATGCCCAGATGTTCAGCAATTTCCCGATAAGTTTTCTTTTTATAATTTTTACGGAGGTACTGAATCTGTTCCTGTGTCCAGAAACGCCAGACCTCGGGCCTCTTAAGTCCCATCTTCCACGCCCGAAAATGAGTAGCCGCACGGGTTTTGTTCAGCTTCGCTGCCACCTCATCGATCGAAAATTTTTTGTCAGTCCATAATTTTTGCAGCAAGGCCAATTCTTCTTCAGACCATTTTGGGGGTTTGGGTATCAGCAAGTTAAGCAGACGTGCTTTATTCAAAACAGACGTTTGATTACGCTTTAGCGACCGGGCAATGGAATCCACGGGCTTATTGTTGAAATTTTTAAGCAGATAGTTGACCTCAAATTGATTCCATCGTTTAATTGTCCCCGAATGAATCCCAAGAGAATTAGCCTTTGCTACCACAGAGGGAACAGGATGGCCGGTTCGTTTGGCAACGTACTTCGCTCCTTTGGCAGAATACTGATTCTTAAGAATTCTTAATTCGCTGCTAGTCCATGATTTTCCCATATGCCTCCATTTGTTACAAAATTAATAAGTGAGAGGTTCAAAAAAAACTCAAAAAAAGCCTCAAAACAAGAAAGTTTTTCTCACCCTCGGTAATTTGCTCTGCCGGTTTGAGCTATCCAGCGAAAAATAAATTAAAAAATACAGAACTACATATGTGAATTTTATCTTGGGGGCTAAAGCACGAGATAATAGGTTACAAGACCCTTATTAACAAGACCCTGTCTGCTGCGCAAGATAAAAGAAATTAGTTAAGTTTGCTCAAGTATTCTAAGTATTAGAACACAAAACCCGTCTTAAATGCATAAGACGGGTCTTTGTTTTCAGAAAGAAATAGCTGTTTCCAAAATGAAACAGCCATTCTATAATATGTCATTAGGTTTTTAGCCTATCCTGTAATGTTAATTCTGACCTTTTAGATACAGATCATTGGAATAAAATTTTACAATACAAAAATACTCTATTGAGTTTATAAATGAGTCATTGATTCAGTGTATAAATGGTACGGGGATAATAATCATAAATGTTTATGACACAAGTCGCATACTAAAGTTGAATTTTGATGACTTTGAGATTTATTTGAGTAACAAAATCAGGAATTATCATTTATTTTTGTAATAACTAATTCAAATCTCGCCATGAATAGTCATTTATTAAAAAGCGATCCGTTTGTTAAAGATGAACAATTAATAAGTTCTTTCGGCAAATGGATAAAAACTATTTCAATTATGAATTTTGTTCAGGCAGTTACGCTTTTTGTGCTTTCATTTCTTCTCTTTTTCATACGGCGCACAACGGGAAATGATCCCCATATGGTTTCCGGTGCATTTGACGGCACTACTCAATTGACGTATTTTGTTTCTGTTAATATTACTGCAATGCTGTTTGCTTTGATGGGATATTATCTTTACATGTTCTCACATGACGATATTGAAGGGGATACCGTGAACAGATTCGCTCTGGACTACTTTAAACTTGCAGGTATAATTTCTGTATTATTCTTTGCAGTAATTCTTTGGGGAATATACTATTTCGCTTTATAGGTTGCTTTCTTACAGGGTTTTATTTCTTAACTTCAGAATGAATTTTTCTGCTTCAACTGCCCAGAAGACAATACTTGATACTGCGATTGTTACTATTAATTCTCTTATACTTAAAGGATGCGTTTTAAAGATCGTGTTGAGCTGCGGGATGTATATGATCATAAACTGCAGTAATACTGTAATTGCAATTGCTCCTACCATTCTCCAGTTCGAAAACACGCCTGCTGTGAATACTGAAAGCCTTGAGCGAAATGCCATTGCTAAACCCAACTGAGAGAAACAGAGTACTGTAAATGCCATAGTTTGCCAATTAGAAATATTGTTATTTATTGCCCATGCCTCTGTACCAACTGTGACAAGTGAAATTAAGAAGCCGATCCTCAGAATTCTGAAAGCAGTTTTGGCTGAAAAGATGTTTTCCTCCGGGTCGCGGGGCGGAATTTTCATAATATTCGATTCCGGCTTTTCATAAGCCATGGCAAGGCCGGGCAATCCATCTGAAACAAGATTAACCCACAAGATATGTATGGCAAGTAATGGAATTGGCAGCCCGAAAAACGGTGCAAGTATTATTGCCAGAATTTCGCCGGTGTTGCCTGACATGATATAGTTTATGAACTTGAGTATGTTACTATAAATGGTTCTGCCAAGCTTAACTGCTTTAACAATGGTTGCAAAATTATCATCAAGCAATATCATATCAGAAGCTTCACGGGAAACTTCTGTTCCGTTAATTCCCATAGAAATACCAATATCAGCATTCTTCAAAGCCGGAGCGTCATTAACTCCATCTCCTGTCATGGCTGCAAAGTGATGATTTGACTGCAAAGCACTAATTATCCGCAGCTTTTGCTCAGGATTGACCCTTGCATAAACACGCACTTTATCGACAATTTCTTTAAACGCTCTATCAGTTAATTTCTCCAGTTCTTTGCCCTCCAAGGTCATTTCCTCTTCAGAGGTTAAGATGCCCAGCTTTCGGGCAATGGATTCTGCGGTAAGCTTGTGGTCTCCGGTTATCATTACCGGAATTATTCCTGCTTGTTTGCACTCTTCGACTGCATTTTTGGCCTCCGGTCGTGGAGGGTCTATCAGGCAGGCGATTCCTGCAAATGTCAATGATGATTCTATATTTTCGGATGTTAATTCATCCGGTAGTTTCTGCAATAATTTTAAGGCATAGCCAAGAACACGATAGCCGTTTGCGGCTTCAATATCTGCCCTGCTGATAATTTCAGATCTGTTTTGTGCACCAAAGCTTGAAGTGAGTGAAGCAATTGATTCAACCGCGCCTTTAGTTATCACAATTATTCCGCCGGGCGAGCTGTGCACAGTAGTCATACACTTGCGAATGGAATCAAACGGGAATTCTGCAATCCTTGGATAGGAACTTTCGAGTTCTGTTTTACTGAAATTGTTTTCAAGGGCATACTTAACCAGTGCGGTTTCCGTTGATTCACCTTTTAGTGTGCCGTCCGAATCAATTATAACATCATTGTTCAAAACCATTGCGCTAAGCAGAGGATCATTCCCGGGGAATATTCCGGAGATCTCTGTGTTTTCAGAAGAATAAACCTTCTCAACAGTCATTCTGTTTTCGGTAAGAGTACCGGTTTTATCTGTGCATATGTAAGTTACGGAGCCTAATGTTTCTACTGCGGGCAGATTCCTGATGAGCGCAAAATTTTCCGCAAGTTTTTTTGAACCCAGCGCAAGTGCAATTGTTACTACTGCAGGCATTGCCTCGGGTATTGCTGCAACTGCAAGAGAGAGTACAGTTAAGAGCAGAGTAATTGCCATTTCTCCCCTCAACAAGCCAATAACAAATATCCCCGTGCAAATAGCAAGAATTGAAACTGTTATCCGTTTGCCGAAACCATTCAGTCTTTTCTGCAGGGGAGTCATTGTGTCTTCAATCTGTATCAGTGTGGCAATACGGCCCAATTCAGTGTTCATTCCGGTTAAAACCACAATGGCACGGGCTCTTCCGTTAGTTACAAATGTACCTTTGTAACCCATGTTGATCTTATCGCCTAGTGAATAATCACCGGAGGCAAGTCTTGCCGTAGATTTTTCTATATTGGCAGATTCACCGGTTATGCTTGATTCATTTACTTTTAATGAGTGTGTCTCGATGAAACGTATATCTGCAGGAACAACATCTCCTGCCTCAAGCATAATTACATCTCCGGGGACAAGTTCAGCCGAGGCTATTACAATTACATTATTATCACGAAGTACTTTTGCGTGGGTTGCTGCCATTTTCTTCAGTGAAGTCATGGCTTTTTCAGCGCGGTATTCCTGCACAAAGCCAACTAAAGCATTTATAATTACAATTGTAAAGATTACCAGTGCATCCGTCAGATCACCCAGAAATGCGGATATAATTGCTGCGGCTAAAAGGATCATTATCATAAGGTCGGTAAATTGCCCCAGGAAAATCAGCCATACGGTCTTTTTCTTTGTCTCAGAAAGAGTGTTCTTCCCATACTTAAGCAGAAGCTCACCAGCTGTTTGGCTCTTTAGTCCATCAGGGGTTGAATTCAATAAGCCGAATACCTCAGGTAATGATAATAAATGGTAATCCATTAACTATAATTCAATAAGTTGGATTAATTGTAATCAGGCAGGTTCTATGAATCACTTCAGCATATCCTGGGCAATTGCTCGCCGCTTAGCATATCGAGAATTCGCATTGTGCCAATTTTGCTTTTGAGTTTAACTATCTGCTCAGACTTTCCTGTAATGCTGCCTATTATAACAGAGTCTTTTCCCTGTTCATCACCTTTCATTATTGAAAGACATTTCTCTGCATCTTTGGGATTCACAACAACAATGAACTTTCCTTCGTTGGCAACATACATGGGGTCAAAGCCAAGGATTTCGCACGCTCCGCGTACATCTTCGTGGACGGGAATGAGACTTTCATCAATCGTTATTTCCGCCGGTGATGAGCCGGCAAGTTCATTAAGAGTGCTTGATAGCCCCCCACGGGTTAGATCGCGCATGCAATGAACATCGATTCCTGATTCAATTATTTTTTTCACAATGCCGTTCAACGGAGCACAGTCACTCAGAATTTTATGCTCAAACTGCAGCCCTTCGCGTTCTGCCATGATGGCAATGCCGTGCCTGCCAAGATCGCCATTTAGAATGATTACGTCACCTTCCCGAATGCTCTTTGGTGATATTGCCATAGAATGTTCTATAATTCCAATGCCGCTTGTGTTGATAAATATGCCGTCGCCCTTGCCTCTTTCTACCACTTTTGTATCGCCGGTGGCAATTTTAACTCCCGCTATTTTTGCAGCATTCGCAAGACTCTGTACAACTTTCCATAACTCACTCATTGCAAAGCCTTCTTCAATTATCAATCCAAGGCTAAGATAAAGCGGTTTTGCCCCGCTCATAGCAAGATCATTAACTGTGCCGTTGATTGCCAGTGAGCCGATATCACCTCCGGGAAAGAAGAGCGGCTGAACTACATATGAATCCGTTGTGAATGCAATTTTGCCTGAAGGAAGCGTAAGTTGAGCGGAATCATGATCCTGCTGTAAAATCTCATTGCTGAATGCGGCGCTGAACATCTTTTCTATCAGGTTGTGCATAAGCTTACCTCCCCCGCCATGTGCAAGCAGAATATTGGGGTATTCATTGATCGGAATCGGGCACTGTAATGTGAAGTCTGTTTTTTGTTCTGAGTGAAACGAAGAACCCATACTTATTCTATTTTAAGTAACACATTTAAAAAATTGTCATATCAAATAGTCAAAGGCATGCCTTTGACCTACGATTATTTCTTTCTATACCTGTAATATGCTGCACATGCACCTTCGCTTGAAACCATAGTTGCGCCAAGAGGACGCTCGGGTGTGCAGATTTTCGCGAATGCTTCGCACTCAAACGGTTTTTTCAGGCCCTGGAGTATCAATCCGCTGATACATTCCTTTGGTTCTTCAACAACCATATCTGCCAGCCCGAATTTTAACGAAGCATCATAATTGATATATTCATCCTGCAGCACAAGTCCGCTATCCTGAATTTCGCCAATTCCGCGCCATTTCCTTGAGCCTATCTTAAACACGCGGTTGATTATTTCCATAGCGGTAGAATTGCCTTCTTTGTTTACAACACGTGAGTACTGATTTTCAACTTCATGGCGGCCTTCTTCAAGCTGCTTAATGCACATGTAAATGCCCTGCAATATATCAAGCGGCTCAAAGCCGGTGACAACTATAGGCACCTTATATTTTTCTGCAAGCGGGAAGTACTCGTTATATCCCATTACAGCGCAAACATGACCGGCTGCTAAAAATCCCTGCACCAGATTATGCTTTGATGATAGTATCGCCTCCATTGCCGGGGGAACAAGAACATGTGAAACCAGGATCGAAAAATTTTCTATGCCCTGCACCTTCGCCTGGTAAACAGCCATTGCATTTGCGGGAGCGGTGGTTTCAAACCCGACTGCAAAGAAGACAATTTCTTTATCCGGATTATCCTTCGCAATTTTAAGCGAATCTAGAGGCGAGTACGTCATCCGTACATCGCCGCCTTCGGCTTTCACCTGCAATAGATCTTTTTTGGAGCCCGGTACACGCAGCATGTCACCGAATGAACAGAATATTACTTCTTCTCTTGAAGCAATCTCAATTGATTTATCGATAAGCTCAAGAGAAGTAACGCAAACGGGACAGCCGGGCCCGTGAATGAGATTAATTCCTTTGGGAAGAAGCTCATCAATGCCGAATTTTACAATAGCATGCGTTTGCCCGCCGCAGACTTCCATGATATTCCACTTCTTTGTGGTAATATTATGGATAAGCTCCGAATATCTCTTTGCAGCTTCGGGATCCCTGTATTCGTCTATGAATTTCAAACTAACGATTCAAATTATTGTTCTTCATTTTCCAATTCTTCCAAACCATCTATGGCTTTAAGGTATTCAAAAACCTTCACGGCTTCGGATTCATCAACAGTGTTGAGCGCAAAGCCAACGTGGACAATTACATAATCATCAACTTTGGCTTCGGGAGTATATGCAAGGTTAACATCCTTTACTATTCCGCCAAAGCTGACCTTGCCTATGCGGGAGAGAACATCTCCTGAATCTACTATACTTAATATTTTACCGGGTACTGCAAGACACATATAATTAATGTTTAGTTTACAAAAGCTGAGTACTTCAGCTGGCCAAGGGATATACCGCCATCATTGGCAGGCACTCTTTGATGCCAGTACACTTTGAATCCCGCATTCTTTAATTTCTTAATAGACCCTTCAAGCAAATATTTGTTCTGAAAACAGCCGCCTGTGAGCAGGACTTTTTCTATCCCAACTCCTTTGGCTATATCTGTGATTATCTCTGATAGAGTATTATGAAACATTGCTGCAAGAATATTTTTATCAATACCACTATTTAACTTATTAACAATATCTATGACCAGCGGGTGCCAATTTATGATATACGAGTTATTCTCTCCTGCATCTATTTTGTATTCAAGATAATCATTTGTATTAACATCATCAGTGGCAAATTCCAATTCCATAGCAGCCTGTGCTTCAAATGATGCGTGCCGGCGGATACCCAGGATTGCCGAAACTCCGTCAAAAAGCCTGCCCATACTTGTGGTTACAGGCGAATTGATGTTTTTATCAAGCATTTGCCTGATAATCTCAGTTTCTGAAGCCTTGAAATTATGCCCGGTTAAGCCAAAATCACCGTTGCCATATATACTATATAGTAGAGCAAACCCAATACGCCAAACCTCATGTATCGACTTTTCGCCTCCGGGAAGCCTGAAAGGCATTAAATGAGCTACGCGAAAGAAATCTTTACCTTTAGGGATCATAAACTCGCTTCCCCAAATGACGCCATCGGTACCGAATCCTGTGCCGTCCCATGAAACGCCGAGTACTTTTCCCTCAATATTACTATCAGCAATGCATGAAAGCACATGCGCATAATGATGCTGTACTGCATGAGAAGTTACACCAAGTGATTTAGCATATTGTGTTGATACATAATCCGGATGCATGTCGTGTACAACTATTTGCGGCGATAGTTCATAAAAAGTTTCAAGATCATTAATAACACTCTTGAAAGCGTTTATTGATTCGATATTTTCAAGATCGCCAATATGCTGGCTTAAGAAAACATTGCTACCTTTATTAAGCGCAATAGTATTTTTGAGATGCGCTCCTGCGGCAAGAATAGTTTTGTTCAATCCTTCAATTACTACGGGCAGGGGAGCGTAACCTCTTGCGCGGCGCAGAAGCATTTCTCTTCCTGCTGAGATCCGTGTTATGGAATCATCAACATGTCTTAGTATTTTCCGGTTGTGTACCAGAAAGTAATCGGCAATGCCTTTTAGTTTTTCAAGCGCCCCCGGTTCATCTACGCATATCGGTTCTTCGGAGAGATTTCCGCTTGTGGCAATAATTGGAATGCCAAGCTCTTTCATTAGAATATGATGAAGCGGAGAGTAGGGAAGCATAATCCCGTAATATGGATTACCGGCCGCAGTTTCGCCGGAAATTGCTGAAGTGATATCTTTTCGCCTTTTGAGCAGAACTATCGGAGCTTCAACAGAGAGCAGCGACCTTTCCTCAGCGGGGGATACTTCACACTCTTTCTTTGTACTTTCAATATCCGGCATCATCAGCGCAAATGGTTTCTCGCTTCTTTTTTTTCTGAGGCGAAGAAGTTTAACTGCTTCATCACTCCCTGCATCACAGATCAACTGGTATCCTCCGATACCTTTAAGCGCAACAATCTTACCTTCAAGTATGTACTTCGCTGCTGTATGAATAGCATCTTGCTTATCCAAAAGCTTGGTTCCGTTACTATCCCAAAGCTCAACTTGCGGGCCGCAAACGGGGCAGGCAGTTGGCTCTGCGTGAAAGCGCCGGTCTGAAGGATCGGTGTATTCTGCAAGGCACTCCGGGCACATAACAAACTCGGCCATTGTTGTCTTAGCCCTGTCATAAGGCAGGTCTTTAATAATTGTAAACCTGGGGCCGCAGTTTGTGCAATTAGTGAAAGGATACAGATATCTTCTGTTTCCTGGATCAAATATTTCCTGAAGGCAATCGGGGCAGGTAGAAATATCTGGAAGTACAAGAGCAGTCTTGCCGCCTTTATCATTGCTTTCCCGTATTTCAAAATTACCAAATCCGTGGAGATCCAAATAGCTGTGCTCGAAGCTTTGTATGAAAGAGTTCTTTGGTTTATCTGAAGCGAGCCGGAGGAGAAATTCATTAAGTATATTAACTTCCGCTTCAGCTTCTATGAATACGCCCTGGGAAGAATTTACGATCCATCCTTTAATATTAAGTTCATTTGCAAGGCGGTAAACAAACGGCCTGAAGCCAACACCCTGAACCGCACCTCTGATCACTATCTTAACACGCTGTTTCACACGGGATATTTTTTAATACTGCCTGTTACAAAGCTGCACCACTTGTCAATTCCCTCGCCGCTTGTGCAGGAGGTTTCGAATATCTTTAGTTCAGGATTTATCTTCAATGCGTTTGATTTAAGCTCATCTATTTTGCAGTTTACATACGGCAGAAGATCAATTTTATTTATCACCAGTGCTTTTGAATTCATGAACATCTTGGGATATTTAAGCGGCTTATCGTCGCCTTCGGTAACGCTTATCACAACTACTTTCAGATCTTCGCCAAGATCGTATCCTGCGGGGCAAACCAGATTCCCGACATTTTCAATTATCAGCATTTCCGTTTTTGCAAGATCAATACTTCCAAGCGCATCCTTTACGAGGTTTGCTTCCAAGTGACAGCCGCCGTTTGTAATGATCTGTACTACGGGAACATTGTATGCAGATACACGCTTTGCATCCAGATCGGTCTGCACATCGCCTTCGATAACTGATATTGCAACTCGGCTGCCAATTTTTTCGATAGTACGTTCTACAAGACTTGTTTTACCGGAACCGGGTGAGCTTACTATGTTAATGGTAAATATTCCTTTGCCGGTAAGCTTATCGCGGTTATCCATTGCGATAGCATCGTTTTTTGCAAGTACTTTTCTTTCTACTGTTATTATACTCATGCTCTGTTTATTATTAATTAAGATTTGTCTTCCAAAATGATCTCTGTAATTTTCAACTCTTCGCCTGAGAGTACTTCAGTATCAGTCTTTAAACAATCAGCGCATTCCCTCAAGCCGCAGCTGTTTGTTGTTATGCCTCCGCATGAATTGCACCTTAAACGGAAAGGTACGGCCTCAATTTTAAGTTCTGAGTTCTGAAGCTCTGTATCTGCAGTAATTATCTCATATGAGAACTTTAGAGAATCAGCAACAACTCCGCTGAACTCACCGACTTTAAGCATAACCTCTCTAACGCAGGATAGCTCACCCTTAGGTACATTCTGCTCAACAATTTCTATGATATTTCGCGCAACTGATAGCTCATGCATATATTTATAATACAAATATACCTTTATTAGAAGGAGCAAAAAATGAGCATTATCATGTAAGTACAATAAGTGTCAGCAAATAAAATGACCATTGAAATATATGAAATAACAATAAGTTATTAGGACTTTGAGATTATTCTTAAACAACAAGTCCCTCCAAATGAGTTCTTTGGAGGGACTGAGAATACTTCAAGAGAGATTATTCTGAATCTTTAATTCTGCCAGTTCTTCAGGATATCGAGTGCTTTGCCTGCAAACTGCGGGATCTTTTTTTCAATATCAGGGCTTAAGCCTTCACGAATGATGCGGTCATTTTCTATTTCGATCACAAGAGCTTTTAGTTCACCCGGGAATTTTATATCAAGTCTTCCGGCAAATTCAATTATTTCGGGTAAGCCGGTATAATGAGGGGAGCCGGAGTAATGGCCCATGAGTTCCTTTTTATCAAGCTCTCTTATTTCTCCAATGTGCCCGTTATTGGATTGCACTGAATCAAGCAGGAGAACTTTTTCATATCCTTCCATAACATCCAGAAGCCGGAACCCGGCAGAGGCGATCTCGAATATATCTATCCCGCTGCCGATGTTCTTTTCCAATATTCTTGCAGCTTCAAGACCTGCTGCATCATCTCCCATTATATCATTGCCCAGCGCAATCACAAGTATGGGGTTAGTTTTCGTGTTCATCTTGATATTTTATCTATTAATTCTCTGTTCTTATCGTAAATATTTATTTCTATAGGAACTGTTCCGGGAAGTGAATGAGTTGCGCACGCATTACAGGGATCATATGCCCTGAAAGCCATTTCAATCATATTCAGAAGTCCGTCCGAAGCTATGCCTCCGTGTATCAGTCCTTTAGCAGCTTTATCAACACTCATTGCAATCCTCGCCGAGTTATTCTGCGTGGCAACAACAAGGTTCACTTTTGTAATGATACCTTTCTCATCGGTCTCGTAATGATGGATCAGTGTTCCGCGCGGAGCCTCCACAACGCCGATGCCAACAGATGGAGTTTCGAACGGTATGGATCTTATATCTTTTGAAGTTATTTCAGGATCATTAACCAGCTCATTAATCCTTTCTGCCGCTTGAAGCATTTCCACTACTCTTGCCCAGTGATTAGCAAGCGTGTGATGAACGGGTTTGCAGCCAAGACCCTTGAAGTATTCTTCATAAGCAGCCTGTGCTTCGGGTGTTGCCATTCCATCAGCCGCATTAAGCCTTGCAAGCGGTGCAACTGAATAAATGCTTGTAGAATCACCGTCATTAAACCCATTCCACCCAAGCGGCTTTAAGTAACAGAACTTCACAAAGCTCCATGGCTCAACATGCTCGGCAATGTAATCAAGATACTTATCGGTATCAAACTTCGCATATTCCTTTCCGTTTGGATCAACAACTCTAATCCTGCCATCGTAAAAATTAACTCTATTGTTTTCATCAACAAGCCCCATGTAGTGAGTGCGGTGTGTGTAAGTATCGGAGGTAATTATTTTTAAATATTCTTCATTGTTCAATACAATATCTTTGAATACCTGCAGCGTGAAGCGCGCGAATTCAAGACTGCTTACTGCCACTTCTTTGAATAGTGCGAGGTCATCCGGGGCGATACCCTTAGCAACGCCGCCGGGGAGTCCTAAAACCGGGTGGATAACTTTGCCGCCAAGATACGTGATGAGTGAGCGGATCTTCTTCCGCATTTCAATTACTTTCTTGCCGGTTTCAAGCCCGACTTTTTCAATAACGCCAAGTATATTTCGTTTTGCCTTTGGAGCATCAGGCCCAACAATAAAATCAGGTCCGCCAAGAACGTAAACATGAAGTGCGTGATCTTCAAGCATGAATAAGCTGTAAACCAGTTCTCTCAGTTTCCTGGCAGCAGCAGTCGGCTGAATTTTATAAAGGCTATCAAGCGCTTTTGTGCCTGCCATATGATGCGCAGTCGGGCAGACTCCGCATATGCGGCTTGTAATTTGCGGCATATCTTCGGCGGGCTTTCCTTTGCAGAATATCTCGAATCCGCGAAGTTCAGGGATCTGGTAATAAGCCCTTTCCACTTCGCCTTTATCATCAAGCAGTATATCAATTTTACCGTGCCCTTCAAGCCGTGTGATAGGGTCAATAGTTATCCTTTTAGATTTCATATATGAATCATTCGCCTTTGTCATTCCGTCGTTCCATTTTTCCTGAATTTTAGTTTCCATTTTACACTTCCTCCGCAATTTTTTTTCTAAGCATAGATGCAGCCAGGCCGTACCTGTAAAAAGTACCTACAGGGTCAGGAATTTCATCCAGCACTCTATCTATAGCGATCTCAGTCTTAGCTTCAATGTTTGAGCAAATAGAAGAGAGTATTTTAGCCCCCTGATCTTTAACTCTTGAGGTCGGACCGAAACATCCGCTGCACGGCATATTCCCGTTAATGCATAAAGCTTCACATCCTGCGCGGGTTGCCGGGCCCATACATATCAATCCCTGTGCCAGGAGGCACTTTTCCGGATCGGAGAGTATCATATGCGGCCTTGTGAAGTGTTCGAAAGAAAGGTCTGCAGGCTTTGATTCTTTACGAGGACATTCTTCGCATAAAGCTGAATCCGGGGCAAGAACTGTACCTTTTGGCGGCAGCTTTCCCGAAAGCAGTGTTAATACTGCCTGCTTAAGAAGTTTTGGGGTAGGGGGGCATCCCGGCAGGTAGTAATCAACATCAACTACCTGGTCAAGAGTGCGGACGATATTCCGGAAAACCGGAAGAGTAATTTTGCGCGACTTATCCTGATAGACTGCTTCTGGATAAGTATGTTGTGAATTTATTACAGATGGAGCATCTTCATAAGCATATTTCAATATTTCCGAGCGTTCGAATTCATTTGCAAGTGCGGGAATTCCGCCCATATGAGCGCATGAACCATAAGCTATCAGAATTTTGCTTTTTCTTCTGATGAGTCTTGCCATTTCTTCCTGTTCTGAAGTCCTTATTGCGCCATTGAGCATTGTAGCAAGAATTGAACCGTCTTCCATTGTCTCTACGTCAGTTTTTTTGAAATCCATTGCAACCGGCCAGAAGACAATATCAACAGCATCTGCAACCATCAGAATATCCTCGGCAAGATCAACAACAGATTCTTCACATCCGCCGCAGGATGCACACCAGTAGAATGCGATTTTAGGTTTTTCAGGCATGTTCAACCATCTCCTTTCCGCTTGGTTTTATATCAACTTCAATTTCAGTATCAATTTCATTTTTGAGTTCTGCAAGATCTTTATCATACACCGAGATCTTTCCGGGTAATCCAAGCGGGCCAAGTTTTCTGATAGTATCAACCATTTCGTTTATTACAGTTTTTACTTTCTCGCCTTCTGAGGCTGATATCCATTCAAGCCTTACACGTTCGTCTTCAACACCCATGCTTCTTAAAACCCTCTGCAGCAGGCGGAACCTCCTGAGCATCTTGTAATTTCCTTCGGAGTAATGACAATCGCCCGGATGACAGCCGCCAATCAAAACTCCATCTGCGCCGCTTGCCAGTGATTGCAGTATAAACTGCGGATCAACCCTTCCGGAACACATGAGGCGTATGACCTTTACATTGGGAGCGTACTTCAATCTTGAGACTCCCGCAAGATCTGCGGCTGTGTATGTACACCAGTTGCAGAAAAATGCGATTATCTTTGGTTCCCATTTCTTATTGATATTTTCTTCAGGCATGTTCAAGTTCCTTTCCTTTTGTTTCGCTTCCGGCAAGATCAATACCTGCAAACCTCAGCAAGCCTTCAATTTCACCGAAGATCTGCTCGTCTTCAAACAGGTTCTGAATAATAGAGCCTGAGGGACACGCAGCAACACAAGTGCCGCATCCTTTGCAAAGCGCCTCGTTTATGTAAGCTTTTTTAGTGTCTTCTTTAAATGATATTGCCGAATACGGGCAGAGCGGAATACAGGATTTGCACCCCGAACAGAATTCTTCGGTAATGCTTGCTGTATTTGGTTCAAGCTCAATAGTACCTGCACAGATAAGTGAAAGCACTTCTGCGGCGGCGGCACCTGCCTGTGCAACGGAATCGGGTATATCTTTTGGCCCCTGGCATGCGCCTGCAATAAAAATGCCATCTGTGAATGTACTTACAGGAGCAAGTTTAGGATGACGCTCGAGGAAGAATCCCTCATTTGAGCAGGATATATTGAACATCCTTCTTACATCAGAAGCATCCTCTCTTGGTTCAAGTCCAACAGAAAGAACCACCATATCAACCGGTATTCTTCTGACTACTCCAACCAGTGTGTCTTCTACCCTGATAGTAAGTTTATTTTCCTCTTCTGCTGCAAGCGCCCAATCTGTAACCTCTGCAACGCGTCCTCTTATAAAGTGAACGCCTTCGTTCATAAGTTTATCATAGAATTCTTCATATCCTTTACCTGGAGTTCTCATATCAATGTAAAAATTATAAACTTCCGCGCCGGTATGCTCTTTTATCAAATGGGCAAGCTTAAGCGAGTACATACAGCAAACCTTAGAGCACCACTTGTTGCTTTTTTCGTCACGCGAACCTACGCAGTGCACGATACCAACCGATTTCGGTTTCTTTCCTTCTTTTGTAAGGACTTCTCCTGAGGTGGGTCCTGATGCATTGACCATTCTTTCAAGCTCTAAAGATGTGAATACATTCGGGAACCTTCCATAGCCATATTGCGGCGCAAACTTCGCATCATAGGTTTTGAATCCGGTTGCAAGGATCACCGAACCAATGTTTATTTCTTCATACTTTGCAGTCTGTTTTAAATCAATTGCATCCCTGTCACATGCCTCTATGCATGTTTTCTTGCAGCGGTGGCTTTTGAAATCAATGCAAGTATCCGGATCGAATAACACTACCTGCGGCGTAGCCTGCGGGAAGGGAATATAGATAGGCTTACGCTTGCTCATGCCCAAGTTGAATTCGTCAGGGTATTTTGCTTCTTTATATATACATGCATCGATGCAATCCATACACCCAACACACAGCTCTTCGATAACATAACGGGGTTTGCGTTTTATGGTTGCTCTATAGTTGCCTACAAATCCTTCAATTTTCTCAACTTCTGAGTATGACCATAGTGTAATGTTAGGGTGATTCTTTACCGCAGACATTTTAGGGGTAAGAATACATGCAGCGCAATCAAGCGTTGGGAATGTTTTATCGAACATAGCCATATGCCCGCCAATGGTGGGCTCGCGCTCAACAAGGTAAACCTTTTTGCCTGCATTTGCGATAGTTAATGCTGCGTGAATACCTGCAATACCGCCTCCGAGTATGAGCACGTCGGGATTAATAGGTACTTCTTTTTTAACCAGCGGTTTATGAAAGAATACACGCTGAATTGCGGCGCGCACTAAATCAATTGCCTTATCAGTTGCAGCCTCCTTATCGCCTGTAACCCACGAAACATTCTCGCGGATATTTACCATGTGGAAGAAGTATGGATTAAGCCCGGCTTTTTCCGTTGCTACTCTGAAGGTATGCTCATGCAGAAGCGGAGAGCAGGATGCAACTACTATCCTGTTCAGCCCGAATTCTTTTATATCCTTTTGTATCAGCTCTTGCCCGGGATCCGAACACATGTATTTATAATCACGTGAGACAGTTACTCCCGGAAGTGATGCTGTATATTTCTGTACTTTGTCAACATCTACCATAGATGCAATATTATGCCCGCAATGGCAAATATAGAATCCAATCTTTGGAATGCTTTGGCCATTACCATTAAACGTAGACATGGTCGCCTCCCTCTAAAATTTTGAAAACATTATCAGGCGCTGAAAACAAGCGCTGTATTCCAAGCTCAACAGGTGGTATCCCCAGTGCAAGACCAAGAAGCTGTGTAAAGTAAAGCACATCTATTTTCAGATCAGTCTTGAATTTTTTATCAATATCTGTTTGGTAACACTCCAAATTGAACTGGCATAACGAGCACGCCGTTGTAATTACATCAGCGCGGCGTTTTTTTGCCTCATGAAGTATTACATAACTAAGCGGCAGAGCCACTTCCTGAATTGTACCTGTAAGGCTTGCACCGCAGCACCTTGTCTTCATTGTCCAGTCAACTATCTCAGCGCCGGCAGCTTTAAACAGGCGGTCCATTGAAACCGGGTTTCTTTGATCCTCAAATGTTGAGTATGGCCTCACGGTCTGGCATCCGTAATACGGCACAACCCTAAGCCCCGTAAGCGGTTTTTTTATAGCCTTTGAAATTTCTTTTTCGCCCAGGTCATTTATAAATACATCAAGCGGATGGCGTATCCTTGCTTTGCCTCTATATGCCAATCCCGATTCATAAAGCGCAGTTTGCACTTTCCTCATATCGGCCGGATTTTCTTTGAGATATTTTTGTGTCTTAAGCAGCACCATGTAACATGCACTGCACGGAGCAACGATGTTTACTTCTTCTTCACCTTTTAGCTGTTCTTCGGCAAGGGCAAGGTTTCTGGCGGCCAGTACAAATGCCTTATCTTCATCAATAGCCATGTAAGCTGTAGCGCCGCAGCAATTCCAGTCGTTCAGCTCAACATAATCTATATTTAATGCTCTGAAAACGGCAAGGAGCGATTCTTCGTACAGCTTTCCTGTGCTTTTTAATGAGCATCCCGGGTAATATATATATTTCATATAACTGCCGCCTCCTTCATGTTATCCATGCTTTGCAGAAGTTTTTTAAGAGCCTTTTTGTCTTTGATATGTTCGGTTTTCATTGAAATTCTGCCTCTTCTCCACAGCTTGAAGCCGAGCATCATATTTTTGAAAAGCATAAACGGATTTGTCTTCAGGTATATCTTCAGCAAAAGAGGACCCTCGCTGTTCCTTCCGTTATTGAGTACCTGTGAGAAAAAGTTACTTGCTAAAACAGATGCAGGGAAATTCTTGTGTTTGTATCCGCCTGAGATCGCTTCTCTTTTCAGGGCATACATTACATCGGTGATCTTTATTCCTTTGGGGCACTCAACAGTACAGGCATAACACGAAGCGCAAAGCCATACTGTTGATGAATTTAGTACTTCGGTTTTGAACCCTTCCCTTACCATCTGGATTATTTTCCTTGGAGTATAATCCATATAATGGCTTACCGGGCATGCAGCACTGCATGTGCCGCACTGAATACAGCCGTATAATTTTTCACCATGGGCGCTTTCGGCAATCTTTTTCCTGAAGCCTTTATCAAGTTCGTTTTCGTACTTGATCCGCCTCTTTATTTCAATAATATCTGTGGCTGTATTATCCAGTGCAAAGGATTCAGCTAATTTGGATCTATCCATTAGCAAATCTCTCCTTTGAAATTAAAAAGTTTTAGATAATTTGACTTACTGACTGAACGACATTATTAATTGCTGTTTCAACCTCTGCACTAATTTGAGTTCCGGAATCGAAGGATGCGGCTTCTATTCCATATATGGTGAGTTCCTGCGGCAGATTGCCAAGTGAGGCTGAAAGATATATTGCTTGTGTTACGCTGAAAAGGTGGCTCGAAAATTTATAAATTTCTGAAGGCAGTACCGGGCCCGGTGCTGTAAATTTGTGTATAGTCCCTGCGGGAGAGCCGGAGAGGACGGCATCGATCAGAACAACTTTGCTTCTTCCGGCCCACATCGCAATAAGATCGGCGCCATCCCCGCTATTTTCTATTACTTCTATGCCTTTTGGGGCATTATCTCTGATTCTTCTTGCTGCAAGAAGCCCGGCGGCATCATCGCCGCGGTACTCGTTGCCTATTCCAATTACAAGTGTTTTGGAATTATCCATTATTTAGTGCAGCGGGATCTCTATTCCCTGTGAATATCTAATTTTAAAAAATGTGTTGCACACGAAATACAAGGGTCATAATTCCTGATGACCTGCTCGCACTTCCAGATAAGTTCTTTTTCCGGAAGATCAACTATTGAAGGAACAAAAGTCCTGAGATCATTCTCGATCGTTCTCTGGTTCTGTGAGGTCGGAGGTACGATCTTTGCATCTTCTATCAGGCCTTCGGAGTTGACCCTGTACCTGTGATATATCATTCCTCTTGGAGCCTCAGTGCATGCGTAGCCTGTTGCTTCCGAGGGCTCTACTTTAACAGCAGGGCTATCGGGCATACGGTAACTCTCTATTATTCTTAATGCTTCTTCGCATGAATATATTGTTTCTATGCCGCGGATAATTATACTCTTGAAAGGATTATAGCATTCACTGCTTAAGCCTACTTCTTCTGCTATTTCTTTGCAAAGGGGAGTAAGCTTATCATAATTTAAATTGTACCTTGCAATAGGGCCTACTAAGTAATTATCCCGTTCCCTTATCCTTGAATGAAGTGCATGTGAATGCTCTACATGTTCTTCCCTGAAGTGAAAATCATATTGTTCAGGAAGTATATCAATTCCTTTATTAGACATGATCCTGCCTTCGTTGAAAGGATATTCAAAAGGGTGAACAAGCGAAACACACTCATAATCCTGAACGAACTCAGGGAATTTAAGAGTTGCGGCAAACCTTGCTGTTTCAACGGCAGCATCGCGTGCCCAGTTGATATCATCATACATTTTCATAAGGTCTTTGCGGGTTGGCACTTTAAAGAATCCGCCGACTTTAACATTTATCGGGTGAATTTCTCTTCCGCCAACAAGATTCATAATATCATTACCTATCTTCTTAAGCTTCAAAGCCTTTTTTACGATCTCCGGGTGGTCTTTTGACATCTGTACTACGTCGTCATAACCCAAAAAGTCCGGGGCATGAAGCATGTAAAGATGTAAAGTATGGCTTTCTATCCATTCGCCGCAGTATAGAAGCCTTCTCAGCTCTTTTATCTCAGGCGAAATAGTAACGCCAAAAGCATTTTCCATTGCATGCACAGCGCTCATCTGGTATGCAACCGGGCAGATACCGCATATTCTTGCAGTGATATCAGGCGCTTCCTGGTATGGCCGCCCTCTTAAGAATGCTTCGAAGAAGCGCGGCGGCTCAAAGATCCTGAGCTCAACCTCGGAGACTTCATTATTCTTTATCTTAATATAGAGCGCGCCTTCTCCCTCAACACGCGCAAGATAGTCAACTTTAATTGTCTTATTTTTCATTTGCTTCGCTTTCTTTTCTAAAGGCTTCCGCATATGCGTTATAACTGCGGAATGCGATCATGACATCAAACTTAGAAAATCCCATTTGTTTAAACTGTTTTGCCAGCGATGATGTGTTTGCTGAATCCATCGGTCCGTAACATCCAAAGCATCCCCGGTCATATGAAGGGCATAGAGCATTACAGCCTGTTTGGGTAACAGGCCCCATGCATGGAGAGCCATGAGCTGTCAGTACGCAAATGTTCCCCTTTAGCTTGCAATCAATACAAACACTGTATGTCGGGATGTTAGGCTTGCGGCTGTTCAAAAATGCATTTAATACTTCGATAAGCTGATACTTGTTTATCGGGCAGCCGCGAAGCTCAAAATCAACATGCACAAAAGCGCTGACCGGCATTGATCTATCGAGTGTAGAAATATATTCCGGTGAAGCATAAACGATCTTTGTGAATTCTTTTGTATCTTTCCAGTTCCTCAGAGCCTGGATCCCGCCTGCAGTTGCACATGCGCCTATTGTAATAAGTATTTTACATTCTTTTCTTATCTGCCTTATCTCCTCTACGTTGCGGGGGGTAGTAATGCTGCCTTCAACAAGCCCAATATCATAAGGCCCTTTCTGCATTTTGCTTGAAGCCTCAGGGAAATAAGCCATTTCAACACCTCCAAGCACATCAAGCAACTCATCTTCTGCATCTAATAGAGAAAGCTGGCAGCCATCGCATGAAGACATTTTATAGACAGCCAGTCTTGGTTTTTTGTTTGCCATTCTATAGCTCCTTTATCTCAAAAATATCAGTTACATTAGAAAAACTGAATACAGGCCCGTCTTTACAAACAAAACTTGGCCCGTACTGGCAGTGTCCGCAGAATCCGAGAGCGCATTTCATATTTCTTTCAAGCGAGACATAGATCCCTTTTTCATCAAGTCCGGTCTTTTTCAATTCATCAACTGCAAACTTCATCATAATTTCCGGTCCGCATACCATTGCCCTGGTTTTTTCAGGGTTAAGCTCAACATAATTCAAAAGAGTTGTCACAACACCAACGTGTCCGCGCCATGTACTATCAGATCTATCCACGGTAACTTCTATTTCTACATCGTATTTCTTCCGCCATAATTCAAGCTCAACAGGATACAGTATATCCCGTGGTGTTCTGACGCCGTAAAGGATTACGACCTTTCCATAATGTTTACGGTGCTTCAGGATATGATAAATAGCAGGCCTCAGCGGAGCAAGCCCGATTCCTCCTGCTATTATGCATATATCTTTGCCCTTGTTTTGTTCAAGAGGCCACGCGCTCCCAAAAGGACCGCGCAAGCCGATAATGTCGCCTTTTTTCAGCTTTGAAAGAACATTTGTAACATATCCGACTTTATGAATAGTGTGCAGCAAGGAGCTTTTTTTAGATGAATCGGAACTGATCGAGATAGCCGCTTCGCCTACACCAAAGGCATAAAGCATATTGAACTGCCCCGGTTTGTAGTTGAACTCCCTTTTTTCATCATTTTCATGTGCAAGCTCTAATGTGAACACATCTTCTGTTTCCCAGAAGATCTTTTTTACCTTCACGGCTTCAGGAGTCATCGGATCGACCTGTTGGAATCCTGATTTATTTTCTGTCATTTCATTAAAAGTTTAAACACGTTTATATACATCAAGCAGCTGCATTCTTGTAGATTGCAGGCGCTGCTCCAATATATGCGCAAATCTTTTGAGCATTTCATAGCCCATTTTTGGATCATCTTCGCACTTATTTCTCAGGCATTCGCCATCAAGCGCAATTGCTCTTACTTCTTCCAAAGCGTGTGCTTCGAAATGCCATTTGAATGGAGAAACGATCCAGGACCATCCAAGTATCTGACCTGGACCTATGGTTAAGATCCTTAGATTGCCCTTATCTCTGCCATTGATCTCGAGCGCAACTTTACCTGTCCTGATCAGATAAAACTTCTCAGCTTTATCGCCTTCCCTGAAGATGATCTCATCTTCTTTATAAACAACATTAGAGGCACAACCTGTTATCTGCATCAGGTAGTTTTCGTCAAGGTCCTTCATGAATGGATGATTTTTTAAGATTTCTGAAAGGTCTTCCATGATTTTAGATTTTAATAGTTATTATGATTTTATTTTTGGTGAACTTCTCAAGTTTTCAACTTCTTTAGTGATATCTATGCCGACCGGGCACCAAGTAATACATCTGCCGCAGCCAACACAGCCGGATGTTCCAAACTGGTCTATCCATGAGGCCAGCTTATGCGTCATCCACTGGCGGTATCTTGCCTTGGTCGATGTCCTGAAACTTCCTCCGGCAACTTTAGAGTAATCAAGGCTGAAGCAGGAATCCCACCTGCGCCATCTTTCTGCATGGTCTCCCGTAAGATCGGTTGTATCTTCCATATTTGAACAGAAACATGTCGGGCAAACCATAGTACAGTTTGCGCAGGCAAGGCACCTCGTTGCGATCTCAGTCCATATCGGGTGATCGTGATTATTATAGAGCAGATCTTTTATTCCCGCCGTATTCATAGTTCGTTTCATATTCACCTCTGCGGCCATAATTGCACTTGCTGCAGCTTTTATCTGGGCATCTCCTGCTTTGGCAAAATTAAGTTTGGAAGCCAGTTCCGATCCTTTTAAAGTGCCTTCATCAAGCAGGAAGTAATGTTCATTCTTGTTAATTATCTCAGTCAGAGCGATATCGTATCCCTGTTTTGCCTTTGGCCCGGTCTTCATAGATACACAGAAACAAGTACCATCAGACTGCGTGCAGTTAACCGCAATAATAAAAATATTTTTCCTAACATTATTATAGTAGCTATCTGCAAAGGTACCGTTGTTAAAAACTTTATCCTGCACAAAGATCGCCCTTAGATCACATGCTCTTACTCCAAGGAATGCGTATCTGGGCGGAGGGGCTTTAGGCAGGTTAATATCAAAGCCTTTCCCGTTCCTTTGGGCATCCCACATCTTCAGGCGCTGGGGGAACATGAACTTCTTCCATGACTGCGGCCCTACAACATATCCAAAATATGCCTCATCATTTCTCTTGGTTAATCTGTAAGTTCCGGCATCCTGCTCGTCGCCCATACCAATGGGGAGATCGCCCGTACTTTCAATTTCATCATAGATAATAGCGCCGTCTTTTACCGTAGGCCCGATCACCGTATAGCCGTCTTTTTTAAGAATGCTGATAATTTTATCTAAATTACTTTTGTCTATTGTTTTCATTTTTTGTTTTTTCCGTGGCTGACAGTTACGGTGGAATTCAACCCTCCTCTTGGAGTGAACTCTCCTTTAACCTCCATCCAGCGGGGCTTTAAGATTCCAACAAGATCTTCAAGAATCCTGTTGATAACATTTTCGTAAAATATTCCTTCGTTTCTGTATGACTGCAAATAATATTTAAGGGATTTTAGCTCAATACATTTTTTTGCCGGTACATATGATATTGTAATAATACCAAAATCCGGCTGCCCTGTTTTGGGGCAAACCGATGTAAACTCGTTAGCCTGGTGTACAATAAGGTAATTTCTTGCAGGAAAAGAGTTATTAAATGCTTCGAGTAGTAATGTTTTTTTCTTGTCTGTTTTTAATGGGTTAAACTTTTTCATATTTTCTTACTCCCTGTGTAATTTCACTGAATATAACACAAAATCATCAAAAATTGCTCAAAAAACTATGCATCATTCACAACAAAAATATCAGTTTTTTTTGATAAAAATTATGATACAAATCATAGGGAATGATGATGTATATATGTTATTTTTATGTTAAATTGTGTTCAAAATAATAAATAATATAACATGAAGGCCAAGTTATTAATATCGTTAATTTTACTCTTTACGGGTGCAGTTGTTTTTTCACAGATCCATCTGCAAAAAGGCAGTGAAATTTGCTCTCAAAAGAAAATAAATTCGCCAGGGGTTTTGGATCCTGGAGATTCGCCCGGTTCACCAAAGCATTCTTTTGATGTTCTTGATTATAAAATGAACCTGGATATCAGAAGTTGTTTCATTACTCCTTATCCAAAATCATACACAGGAAGTATAGTTGTAAAGTTCAGAGTAGATACTGCGCTCAGCTCAATCAGTCTGAATGCTGTTAATACCTCGATGCAGATAATTTCTGTAGGCTTAAGCGGAGTATCTTTTACACACGCTTCAAACATCCTGACAATTACGTTAAACAGAACGTACACTCCGGGAGAGATCACAGAAGTGCTTATTAACTACCAGCATCTCAATACATCTGACAATGCATTTTATACAGGCAATGGTGGAGTGTTTACAGACTGCGAACCCGAAGGCGCAAGAAAGTGGTTCCCTTGCTGGGATAAACCTTCCGATAAAGCTACAGTTGATATAACCGTTAAAGTACCGGGGAACGTAAAGATCGGTTCAAACGGAAGGCTGAATGACTCGCTTGTTACCGGTGACACAATTTATTACCACTGGATAAGCCGCGACCCTGTTGCAACTTATCTTACTGTACTCACAGGCAAAGTAAATTATAATTTAAACATTGTTTACTGGCATAAACTTTCAAATCCGGCCGATAGTATTCCGATAAGATTTTATCATAACAGCGGAGAGAACCCTGCGAATATTCAAAATATTATCGGGACGATGACGACATATTTCTCTCAGAAGTTTGGTGAACATCCTTTCGAAAAAAATGGATTTACAACCGTACCGGTTTCAGGATTTCCGTGGGGAGGAATGGAAAACCAAACTCTGACAACACTACAAGCAAACGGATGGGGTGAGAATTTGGTATCACATGAATATGCGCACCAGTGGTTTGGAGATATGATCTCGCCGGCAACATGGGCTGATATTTGGCTTAATGAAGGATTTGCAACATACACAGAGGCCTTATGGTATGAAAAAACCGGCGGATATACTTCATACAAAAATGATATTAATGGTGATGCTCAAAATTATTTGTCAAATAATCCTCATTGGCCAATTTATAATCCTGATTGGGCAATAAATACGCCGCCTAATGGTACATTATTCAACGGCCCGATAACTTATTACAAAGGCGCTTGCGTACTTCATATGCTTAGATATGTTTTGCAGGATACTAATGTATTCTTCAATTGCCTGAGAGGCTATGCGACAGATACTGCTAACTTCAAACATAAGACAGCCACAACGGATGATTTTACTGCAAAGATAAGCCAGATCGCAGGGCAGGATCTTACATGGTTCATAGAGCAGTGGGTGAAGCAGCCTGACCATCCGATCTACCAAAATTATTACCAGATAACAACCAATGGCGGAAACTCGTGGACAGTTGGTTTCCAGGCAAGGCAAACCCAATCAACAACACCATTCCATAAAATGCCGCTTACTTTAAAAATAACTTTTGCAACAGGGGCTGATTCCGTATTCCGAGTTATGAACGATGCCAATAACCAATACTGGTTCTGGCAGTTCAACCGGCAGCCTTTAACGTTTGCATTCGACCCCAATAACGATATAGTGTTGAAAACAGCAACAACTACTGTTGGAACGGTTGGAATTACAACCAACGGTAATGAAGTACCCGGAGTATTTACTTTAGGTCAAAATTATCCCAATCCTTTTAATCCCGTTACATATATTAATTTTGATATTCCGAAAAACTCAAATGTTTCCGTCAGGATTTACGATATAACCGGAAAGACAGTTCAGGAAATATTTAACGGCGTATGTGCACCCGGAAAATACAAAGCTGATGTTGATGGAACGAATCTTGCCTCAGGAATTTATTACTATGAAATAAACGCGAATGCTATTGAAGGCAGCGCATCGTTTAAAGATGTGAAGAAGATGGTGCTGGTAAAGTAAAAGGCAAAAGTGAAACGTTAGACGTGAAACGCCTGCCTGCAGCAGGCAGGTGAAATGTGTATCAGACTACAAAAGTCTTTAAGACTTTTGTAGTCTTTTTGTTTTTGGCAGTTTTTTTGCAACTAAACAGAACAAGGGGGCATGCCCCCTTGTTCTGAAAATATTTAAGACCTAATTTTTAGCGCTACAACTTTATTGTTTCCACACTTCGGAAGTTGGAGATCTGTGAAACAAGATTTTCTTCTGAGGCGATAAGGTCTTTAATAGAAAGATTCTTCAGAACCCCGTCAACAGCGCTTTGAACCATTTGCCAGATCGAGCGGATCGAACAATCTATTGAGTGATTGCAGATATTAACTGAGCCGCGGTGATCGTTGCAGAACTCATCATCAAACAGTCTGCCGCCAAGGGAATCCAGTACATCTTTAACCATAATGTCTTCAGCCTTGCGGCTTAATGTATAACCGCCTATTTGCCCGCGTGCGCTTTCAAGAAATCCGCCAAGCCTTAAGGCGCGGAGTATCTTCGCCGTGTTATGCGTGGTAATACCCTCGGCTTTGCTTATCTCGGGGATAGTCAAGCCGCGCTCTCCTCCATCCTTAGCAATAAGCAGAAGGCATCGCAATCCGTATTCTTCCTGTGTACTGAACTTCATTATGATCTATGAGTCAAGTTATCCAATTGTAAATAAATGCGCAGCGATAATCAGTCGCCGCTGTACTTCGGGATCTTCGAGCCGCATGTTTTAGCATGAAGTATTGCATCATACTGCTCTTTTGGTACTGACGGTCCCTGCTTTGTGCAATGCTCGTCGAATGCCGCCGTTAATTCTTCTGCAACCATTTCAGCAGTTTTTCCCTCGATGTCCATCCTCTGCATCAAAAATACAAGCTTGCCATCTTTGAAAAGTGCCACGTATGGTGATGATGGGGGAATACCGGGCAGGAAAGCATTTCTTAGCTGGTCAACCGCGTCGCGGTCCTGTCCGGCAAATACAGTCACAATTCTATCAGGAATAACGCTGTTCTGCAATGCCAGCGTAACACCCGGCCTTGCGCTTCCGGCAGCGCAGCCGCAAACGGAATTTATCATTACAAGTGTTGTGCCTTCTTTGGGGCCAACAAATGTATCTACATCTGCGGGAGTAAGTAATTCTGTGAATCCTGCCGCCACAAGTTCATCTCTCATCGGCTGCACTGCTTCCGGATCGTAAATAGGTCCTCTTGAGTTTATCTGGTACATAGTTTTATTTAAAGTTTATATGTTTTAAAAAATTAAAGTAAATTCAATTGTAATTTTGCTTCTTCGCTCATCATGTGCATCCCCCAAGTAGGTTCCCAAACAACCTTCACGGCGCAATCAGTTACGCCTGGGATGGATTTAATTCTTCCCTCAACCTCAGGCGGCAATGAACCTGCAACCGGACAGGCAGGGGAGGTAAGAGTCATTTCAATATCAACTTTGCCTGTTTCGTTTATGTTGACTGAGTATATCAGTCCCAGTTCATAAATGTTTACCGGAATTTCCGGGTCATAGACGCTTTTTAATGCTTCAACAACTGCATTGTTAAGCTCCGCTTTATCGACTTTTTCAGCTGTTTTTGTTTCTGTTTGTTCTTGCATAGTTTATTTTAAGTCACTTTAACACCTCCCCTCTCCTCGCAGGAGAGGGGTGTCCGATAGGACGGGGTGAGGTTGCGTTTTAGATTTTGATGTAGAACATTAATGTCTGTGCTACTATAATCGTATTCTAATTTTGAAGCTGTTCCTGTTTTGCTTTATAGGCTAAAGCATACATTCTAATTTGCTTTATCATCGAAGCAAGTCCGTTTGCCCTTGTGCCTGCAAGATGCTGTTTTAATCCGATTGCATCAATGAACTCAAGCTTTGCTTCCAGAATTTCATCCGGTGTTCTGTGTGAAAGCACTCTAATGAGAAGCGCTATTAATCCCTTTACAATAACCGAATCACTATCAGCAGTAAAAATTATCTTTCCGTCTGCTAAATCAGAGATCAACCAAACGCTTGACTGGCATCCCTTGACCTTGTTTTCATTAACCCGTTTATCTTCGGGGATGTCCTTAAGTTTTTTGCCGAGCTCTATTATATACTCATACTTATCGTGCCAATCGGGAAAGAAGCTGAATTCCTCAATTATTTCACTCTCTGTTTCGGCTATTGACTTAGTTTCCAACTTATCTTTTCAATGTGCTAATTGCACTCTTTAATGCTTCTATAAAAATATCAACTTCTGCCAGTGTATTGTAGAATGCGAAAGATGCTCTTACAGTTCCGGGAATGCCGAAAATATCCATGAGCGGCTCCGTGCAATGCTGCCCCGTGCGTACTGCAACTCCATACGTATCCAGCATTATGCCGATATCCAGAGCGTTCAGTCCGTTCACCACAAAAGAAAGTACACTCGCTTTATTTTGGGCAGTGCCGATTATGCGGACTCCTTCAATTTGATTAATCTTTTCAGTGGCATAATCGAGCAACTCTGATTCCTGTTTATGAATTGAGTCCAGTCCAACTTCATTTATATAATCAATTGCAGCTGATATTCCCACAGTGCCTTCAACATTCGGTGTCCCTGCTTCGAACTTAAGCGGGATATCGTTATAAATTGTTTTTTCAAAACTAACGGAGCTGATCATATCACCGCCGGTCTGATAGGGAGGCATTGCCTCAAGCAGTTCAGCTTTTCCGTAAAGTACACCTATCCCCATCGGGCCGTACATCTTATGTCCTGAAAACGCATAAAAATCAGCGCCAAGATCGCATACATCAACATTGGTGTGATGAATTGCCTGTGCACCGTCAATCAGAACAACAGAACCATTTTCATGAGCAAGCCGTATCACTTCCTTTACCGGATTTATTGTGCCAAGCGAGTTTGAAATATGGCACACTGCAACTATCTTAACTTTTGGGGTCAGGAGTCTCTTAAACTCCTCCATTTCAAGCTTACCCTTAGAGTTGACCGGGATTACTTTAAGCTTTGCGTTTTTCTGCTGACATAAAACCTGCCATGGAACAATATTTGCATGATGCTCCATTGCAGAAATAAGCACTTCATCGCCTTCGTTTACATGAGTGAAGCCGTACGAATAAGCAACCAGATTTATAGCTTCAGTTGTGCCGCGCGTGAAGATTATTTCCCGAACATCACCTGCATTGATAAATGCGCGGATGTTCTCTTTGGCTTTTTCATATGCTTCATTTGCTTCGATGCTTATCGAATAAACGCCGCGGTGAATGTTTGAATTATATTTTTTGTAATAATCAGTAATTGCATTTATAACGCTTATCGGCTTCTGCGATGTAGCGGCATTATCAAGATAAACCAGCGGTTTGCCGTTGATCTTGCGGGAAAGAATAGGGAAGTCATCCCTGATTCTATCTACATCAAATATTTTGCCTGTTAGTGTTGTTTGCAATTTTACAAGAGTCAAACGCATGCGTTTGACCTACTGTTTTTATTTTAATTTATCGTAAACTAAATGATTCAAATGATCGTGAAGCTCAGCGCTTGTCAGTGTTTCAAAAATATCGTTTGCGAATGCCCTTATAAGCACTTTGCGCGCAAGTTCTTCGCCAATGCCGCGTGAGCGGAGATAAAACACAGCTTCTTCATCAAGCTGGCCTATTGCCGCGCCGTGTGAACATTTTACATCATCTGCATAAATTTCAAGCTGCGGTTTGGTATCTACTTTGCAATCGGCAGTAAGCAATATTGCTTTGTTCGATTGGTATGCATTTGTTTTCTGAGCGTCTTCTCTGACAAAAACCTTACCGTTAAAAACACCCCTTGATTTATCGTTAAGTACGCCTTTATACATTTCATTGCTCCGGCAATGAGGCTTAGCGTGATCTATCAAAGTATGGTTATCAACGTGCTGAGTGCCTTCGGTCAAGTATAGACCGAACAAATTGCCTGTGCAGTTCTCGCCGTCGAGTACAATATTAGTATCATTACGCACAATTGAGCCGCCAAGGGTTATGCTGAAATGTGTAAACTCAGAGCCTTTCGACTGGTGAGCCTGTGTCCGGTTAATGTGGAATGATCTATTGCATTCCTTCTGCAGTTTATAAAGCCCAAAGTGGGAGTTTTCACCAAGAGAAACTTCGTTAACGACATTTACAAGGCTTTCAGTGTCTGAGATGCTGTGATAGCTTTCAATTACCTTAACTGCAGAATTTTTACCTATAATAACTAAATTACGAGGCTGTGATAGTACATTAGATGTGCCGTTTCCTGTTAAGTTAAGTATGTGAACATAATCTTCAATTGCAGCGTTATCCGGTACACTTATCACAATTCCGTCGTTTGCAAATGCTGTATTCAAAGCAACAAAACCGTTATCAATCTGTGCATGTTTCCCAAAATGTTCCATGATGAGATCAGGGTCGCTTTTTCTCAGATTCTTAAAGCTGTCAATTCTAACTCCATCAGCCTGTTTATGAATATGTGATAGTTCTTTTGAAAAATTACCGTTAATTACAACAACAAGGTTAACTTTAAGCCCGGGTATAAGATGCTTGTTTATCTCTTCTTTGCTTACCTTAATGGTTTCTGCGGACTCAAACTTATATTTCAGAATTTCGGAAATGCTGGTATATTTCCAGTCCTCATCTTTAGCTGTGGGGAAATCGACCTCTTCGAATTTTTCAATTGCTTTTCTTCTAAGCTCATGAAAAGGAGTTTTACTCTCGCCGTTTATGCTTCCTTCGATAGTCTTGAAATTAGTTAAGTACCAGTCTTTTGATTTAATATTTTCCATTATTACCTTTTCGTGTTATGATTAAACCGATTCTTCAGCGGGTTCAGCTGCTGTGACCCAGTCATAGCCCTTATCCTCAAGCTCAAGCGCTAGTGATTTACCTCCTGATTTAACGATTCTGCCGTTCACAAGCACGTGAACGAAGTCAGGCACAATATAATTCAGCAAACGCTGGTAATGGGTAACTACAACAACTGCATTATCTTTATTTCTGAAAGTATTAACTCCATGAGAGACAATTTTTAGTGCATCAATATCAAGCCCGGAATCGGTTTCATCAAGCACAGCAAGCTTAGGCTGCAGCATCTGAAGCTGGAATATTTCATTACGCTTCTTTTCGCCGCCGGAAAATCCCTGGTTAACCGGGCGGTTTATAAGTTTGTCATCAATACCGATCAGCTTCATTTTTTCCTTCATGTATTTAAGAAAATGCATAGCATCAAGCTCTTCGAGTCCTTTATGTTTCCTTATCTCATTAAGCGCGGTCTTAAGGAATGATGCATTGCTCACTCCGGGAATTTCCACCGGATACTGGAAAGCAAGAAATACGCCTTCTCTGGCGCGTTCTTCGGGTGACATATCAAGCAGGTCTTTCCCATCCAATGTTACTTCGCCGCTTGTGATCTCATAGCCGTCTTTTCCGGCAATAACATTTGCAAGCGTGCTTTTACCCGAGCCGTTTGGCCCCATAATAGCATGCACTTCCCCTGCATTAACCTGCAGATTTATGCCATTTAAAATTTCTTTATCTTCTACCCTTACAAAAAGGTCCTTAACTGTTAACATTTAATTTATATCCTTTGTGATTATTTTATTTTTCTTATTTACTCTTTTGGGGGCCAGGCATTCATCATTTGCCTGAGCGCTAGTATCTTCCCGAGATGAAAAGTATTATGTACTATAAGCGCATATAGATTGTCTTCAACCGATATGCCGTCACTGCCAATTTCGCTTAAGGCTTCCTTTGAACCTGTAAACTCAACAATTCTGTCAAGATCCGAAAGGAATTTCTTCACAAGCTCATCCCATTCAGCCTGCGTGGCTGCCTGGAATTCAGGGAAAACATTGCCTTCCTGCCATTTCTTATCAAGCTCGGTATCATTGTTTATGACTATGTGCTGCCATCCTGCAATGTGCCACAACTCATCATAGATAGTATGAAGCTGAAGAGAGAGCTTTCTTGTTACCTGTTCAAGGCTCAATCCTGAAAGTATCTTTTTCCTCTCAGGAAATTCGCCTTTCAAAACCAGGTGTTCCCATTTATTAAAGGTACTCATGAATATCTGCTATCCAACGCTTCCTTCAAGCGAAATACTTAGAAGTTTTTGAGCTTCTACTGCAAATTCCATCGGAAGTTCACGGAATACATCTTTGCAGTAACCGTTTACTATCATATTGATAGCATCTTCCATAGCTATGCCGCGCTGGCGCAGGTAAAATAGCTGGTCTTCACCAATTTTAGATGTCGTTGCTTCATGCTCAACCTTTGCAGAAGGATTACCGACTTCGATATAGGGGAAAGTGTGCGCGCCGCATCTATCGCCAATCAATAGGGAATCGCACTGTGTGAAATTCCTTGCGTTTTCAGCTTTTTTGTGTACTCTTACAAGTCCGCGGTATGAATTATTGCTTTTACCAGCTGAAATTCCTTTTGAAACGATTGTACTCTTTGTATTCCTGCCAAGATGTATCATCTTAGTGCCGGTATCTGCCTGCTGGTGATTATTTGTTACTGCAACTGAATAAAATTCACCTATTGAATTATCTCCCTGTAAAATGCAGCTTGGGTATTTCCACGTAATAGCAGAGCCGGTTTCGACCTGTGTCCACGTTATCTTGGAATTAACTCCGCGGCATGCACCGCGCTTGGTAACAAAATTATATATGCCGCCTTTGCCTTCTTTATCGCCCGGGTACCAGTTTTGTACAGTTGAATATTTTATTGTCGCATCATCAAGGGCAATCAGCTCAACTACAGCAGCGTGAAGCTGGTTCTCATCGCGCATGGGGGCTGTGCATCCTTCAAGATAACTGACATAACCGCCATTATCTGCTATCAACAGAGTTCTTTCGAACTGTCCCGTGCCGCTTGTGTTTATGCGGAAATATGTTGAGAGCTCCATAGGGCATCGAACACCTTTTGGGATGTAACAGAACGAACCATCGCTGAAGACCGCCGAGTTTAGCGCCGCATAGAAATTATCTGTGTATGGAACAACCGATCCGATGTATTTTTTCACAAGTTCAGGATGCTCTTTAACTGCTTCGCTCATTGAGCAGAAAATTATCCCATGTTTGGATAGCTCTGCTTTGAATGTAGTGGTAACCGAAACACTATCGAAAACAGCGTCAACTGCAACTCCGGAGAGTCTCTTCTGTTCCTGGAGCGAGATTCCGAGTTTTTCAAATGTCTTCAGAAGCTCCGGGTCAACTTCATCAAGCGAATTTATAACAGGCTTTTGCTTAGGCGCAGCGTAATATATGATATCCTGGAAATCTACATCTGGAAATTTTAAGTTAGCCCAGTGCGGTTCATTTTCTTTCTTGATGGTTAACCAGTGGCGGTATGCTTTCAATCTCCACTCCAGCATCCACTCAGGCTCGCCTTTCCTCAATGAGATTGCGCGAACAGTTTCTTCACTTAAGCCCTTGGGCAGGGTATCCATATCAATTTCAGTCTGGAAACCGTATTTATAATCCTTTATCGCAAGTTCTTCTACATTACTAAGTTCTGTGCTCATTGTTTGTTCCGGGGTATAAAAAGTTCTGAATACAAATAATCACTTCAAAAATACCCTATCTATACAAAAAAGTCAAGATTAAAAATAGTGGTTATTTTCTCTAACAATAAACAGTATCCAATTATCAGTTTTTTATGAGCTTAAGGCAGTCAAACAGCCAAGTTCGGTTTTCAACTTTGGAAGGGTCTATCTCAATGAGGTCACGTTCAATTTCAATAAGATTATTCCTGTTTCCGCCAAGTGATACATTCACAAGACGATGTGTAAAGTTGATAAAATTCAAGTACCTGATTCTAAGGTGATCAGGCAGGTATTTCTGGGTACTAACAAAATGCCGGTAAGTATCTATGCAGGTATTTGCTGATTCAAAATCTCCGGTTTCAAAATAAATCCGTAGCTGATAATTTTTGACTCTTAGCTGGTAATAAAAATCATCAATTGAAATTTTTGCCAGGCCCTCAAGTGCTTCACCATAATTCTTCTTCCTGTAATTGAAAATACTTCTGCAATAACTATAAGCATTTTTCTGTTTTTCGGGCGGAAGCATTGTTATAAATTTATTCATGAACATTTCTGTCCATTCAAAATCTCTGTGCTGAAGCCCGGTTGATACAACGGTAATGAATGAGTTTTCGGGGAAGTAATTACCTTCTTTTGGGTGAAGGCCGCTTTCAATAGATTCTTTCAGCAGCCTGAAGTTCTCTGCTTTGAGGTGAGGTTTACCTTTGATAGATTCAATCTTAGTGTAGTTGAAAAGATTTACCAGTAAGCTGTTGAGGGTTTTCCTGTGGATAGACGATTTGTGCCTATCCAGCAGGTCTTTGATCTCGTAATAAACAGATACCTCATCGGGATTTTTGATCAGCAGGATCATCTTATGATAAATTTCTATGACGGGAATTTTGAATTCCGGATTCTTATCAATGAACTCCACTATGAGGTCAAGAAGCTTCATTTCGTAATTTTCATTAAAGAAGAACTTTTGAGCATAGATGAAGAGCCCGTACTCAAGTGTTTTAAATAATGCATAGTCAACAAACAGGTCCATTTCAGTGTTCATATCTGCGAACAGGGAAGAGCGTTTTCCGATGGCAACAAATCTCTCAAGGAATTCCCTTTTCAGCCTGAAAACCGAATACTTATTCATCAAATAATCACAATCAATAGGCCTGTTCTTTTCAATAAGCTTATCAAATTCATTTGAGGCGGCAATAAAATGCTTTTCAAGATCCCTTTTATCGAACTGTATAAGAGTGTATCTTTTTTTTGTGACTTCATTTTGCATTAATTCATAATGTGCCAGAAAATCATCTGCAAGATCAAGCATCCTGGAAAAGATGTCCCTTAGTTTTTTGTCTTTATACTCTGATTTTGGGTAAAATCTTGCATAAATACTCTTTTTATCAAGGCTATCAAACAGCGGGAAATCCTCAGAAAGCAGATCATAAAGGATTATTAATTGCTCACTTGTATTGAAAAACCTTGAGTTTACAAAATCTCCAAACCGGATGAACTCCTCTTTTGAAAAGGTTTTGAGAAGAATCAATAATTTTGAATTTTCTATTTCCATGCCATTCGACAGTTTACACTAAAATACTGCATTTTTTCACAAAAATCCACTAATATGCAGAAGATCTCATTCGACAATACGATTTTTCTTTCTTTGACAATTCAAATTTCTTACTGTTATTTTTACATCAACAGGAGAAGATAATGCAAACAAAACTAAATTTTTACATAAGGAACATTCTGGTAATTGCAAAACTGAAACAAAGCTGAGCTTGCAAAACCAGATGTCATATGATCACAGTTACATTTTGATGGATAGGTATTACATTGAACCGAATTTTGGTTCAAGCGGGTGGATACTAAGAAAAGAAGGTTCAAATAACATATTGAAAAAGGCAAAATATAAACTTATGCTGGTTTATTTTGCTGAAAATATTCTGGGCAATCAAAGAGCGGAACTCAGAATTTGTGACTCCAATGGATTGCTTGAAGAAGTTATTGATTTTGGTAAATGACTGCTTTTTAAAGGGATTATACGGCCCCCCTATCTGACAAAAGCGGCGAAACGGATTATTTATATAAATATTTGTATATTTATATGTAATTGTTTCGCCTTTTGTTTTTAAATTAATACAGAAAGAAATATTATGGAGAATTCTATTAATCAAAGGGTAATTAATTTCACCGCTGAGTATGTTGAGCGAGACCCGGACACAATAAATGATCTTACAACATATGAGAGTATTGGAATTGTGACAAATGAAGAACTTGTGCAGTATATGGTGGAACTTGAAGATTCTTTTGGTTTGATTTACGACCCCGGTGACGAAACTGGTATAATAGTGGTTGGAAATGCAACTGAATTTATCACAAAAAAACTCGGGTAAATATTTATAAGGGTTTCTGCCTGCCCTTAGCAGAGAATTAGTGATTAAGCCTTTCTTAGAACAGTTAAGAGGGGCTTTTTTGGTCGTTTTTTGCATTTTTGGTAATAAAAAAGGCAACAGGTTCTTTCGGAATACTGGGAGCATTCCTACTAAAAACGTTAGCCACCCTTACCTAGCTAACTCCTGTTGCCATACTTTAGATCTTCAAAAAGAACGATGTTGAATCTTCTGATACAAATATAGTATATTTTTCCTCTACATGTCAATAGGAAAATTAAGGAGATACAACTTTTTACACTGCAATTCCTAATATGTTTATTTTTGTACAAATGATATTTATATTCAAATCTATGGCAGGAGGACCTTCAAAACAGGAGCTTGAAATGTACTGGCAAAACAGCCGCCAGTATTTTGATGAACTTGCAAAACATTACCAGCAGGCAGACCCCGGGTATTACAAAGAATTTATACAACCCTTCTATAATAATCCGTTTCGCACTACGGTCTCATCAACAGGCAGCAAAGGCAATCCCGCGGCAAAAATTATCCTTGTTGCTGTTTTGTTAATGCTCATTGTTGCCGGTGCCGGGGTATTTTTTTTCTTTGTGAAATCTGATTCCATTATGCCTGAGTTTGAAAAGAAGACCGAAGATGTTAAAAGCACCGAAAGACCAACAAAAGAAATTGAAAAAGTTGAACCTACTGATCCAGAAGAAATTGACGATATGTCTTCTGAAGATCATTTTATCATCGGCTCAAAAAAGATCGGTGAAAAAGATTATGACAGGGCAGAATACCACCTGAAGAAAGTGAAACCGGGAGATAAATACTATGAGCAATCCAAACAACTCCTTGAAAGCATGAAATTCCTCCGTAAGTACAGCAAGTAATTCTGATCTATCAATTAAACAAAATAAAAGTTTATCGCAGTAATAGAACAGGGACTTTTTTTAAAGTCCCTTTTTTATGTTCTATATTGTTTTTGGGGATGCTGCTTTTGAAAAAATTACTCTTATGCCTTTGCCGCTTTGCGTTTTTTGATGAATTTGATCGTGAAATAAATTATCAATCCTAAAATTATCAGTATCGGTGAAAGTGCAATGATCACTGTTATCAATCCGGCAAGTATTGAAGTAAATCCGGTTAATCCCTTTTCAAATCCGCGCTCAAGCTCATAGAAAAATCCGCCCGAAGAAGTATTTAATATTGCAGGTTCAAATATACTTAGTGTTAAAGTGGAAAAACTTGCCTGGTCTTTAAGCATACGTATTCTGCCTTCGGTTTTTTCGATGTTTTCCCTTACTGCAGCAAGCTTCTGTTCAACTTCTACAACTGCCGTTAAGTTTGCTGTTTTTTCTGCAAGCAGCTTTAATAATCTTGCCTCAAGTTCGCGCTGGGTTTTAAGCCTTGCCTCTGCATCAACATATTCTTCAGTCACATCACGGCCTGTTATGTTCTGATTCATTACTTTGCCAATCTTAGAAAGCTCAGTTAACAATGCATCATACTTTTCTGCCTGTACACGGATAGTAAGCGAGCCCTGCTTCTTCCCGCTTTGATTTACCTGTGAAGTTGAGTTTGTCAAATACCCGCCAAGATTAGTGACTATCTGTTTTGCCTTTGCTTCAGTTTCATCAAAATTATCGTTTTCAAGGTTCATGGTTCCGCTGCGGATGATCATGCGCTTATCCTGAGTATTATTTGTTGTAATATCCTGCTGATAAGTGACCTGTTTTAATGAGCCGTCTTTGATTTCTACTTTTTCTTCGTTGCGTTTGGTGTCATAATCCACAACTCCGTTTGGACTTGTCGGAGCATCATTCTTATATTTTTCTGATGACCGCTGCTCCTGATTTGTTAATGATATCTTCTCGTCCTTATCGCCGCATGAGCTTAATACAACGATAAACGGCAGAATGTAAGCTAAAATGAGTGTTTTTGTGTATTTCATGGCTATTGCCCTTTTGAGATTTGTTAAATTATATACTGCAAAATACTGAATTTTGTTTCATAAGTAGAGGTACTTAAATATTAAAGTAAAGCTGTAGAGACGTCCCGCCCACGCGTCTGATTTATGAGACGAGTTACCGACTCGTCTCTACTTATTCCCCTCTTGAGAGGGGTGGCTTCACTGACTTGTCCGCCCGCCGGCGGAAGGTGAAGACGGTCTACGACTCTTCGAGTCGAAGACTCGTAGAGGGTGTGTTAAAATAAAATCTTTGGCAGAATAATCTTCATATCATAAATTCATACTATCATTTATATTTAACACATGAAGAAATTCTTATTTGTTATTTTAACTTTGGTACTTACTGTTTGCGCTAATGCGCAAGATCGCGATATTAATAATATTCTTGATCAAACTCTTACTTATCGTGGATTGACGAGGCAGGACGTTACAATTCCAATAGAATTCTTCTCAGCGGCAGAGAAATCTCCTACAAATGATGCTAAGCTAATTCTCCCTCTTGTTAAAGATATGATGGTGAATCCACTTCGCAGCATGACGTGGCTGGATAGTTTGAGTAGCATGAACGATTCAACATTAAGATTTGTAGTTAATTGCTTAACGGAGTTTATTTACAAAAATAAAAGATATCCTTTTTTAGATATTGTAACCGGATATAAAGATGAGAATACTTTTTATCAAGATCTAGTACAAAGTATAACCAGTTCCAAGAAAGATAAAGAATCTTTATTCACAAATGTTACGATTGAAGAAAGAGCATTTATTGACAATAATCTACTTTCGATTTTTGAAGAAAGTGATAATGATAATGAAGTTAATGTTGATATTTTGAAATTTAACGAACAAAGAGATTCATCAATAGCTACTTCAAAAAAGACAATGGATTTATTGTCTCAAATAAAATTAGAGAAAATAGTCTCAAATTATGTGGATCATTTTTTCGAATGTTATCAGATATACGAGGCTCTTGCTGGATATAGAAAAATTAATCAAGACAATAAAATTACTTATTTAGATAAATTTCTCTCGAAAAACAAACTAAAATCTTATAATAACAATTACATATCTGGTGATTACCTATTTTACTATGATCACGATGGCATCCGCATCGCAATTGGCGGGCCCGGGAAAAATATATACACCGGTAATTTCGATTTTATCATCGATCTCGGCGGTGATGATGTTTATAATATCGATAAACCCACCCCGTCTCGCCAGGGCGAGACACTCCCAAGAGGGGAATCAAAAACAAGTGGGTTCTTGGGTGGATTTAGCTGCATAATAGATCTTTCCGGCAATGATTTCTACACTACATCAAGTGATTTTGCCTTGGCGGGCGGACTGTTCTCATCATCATTCATTTTTGATAAAGCTGGGGATGATGTCTATGAATCAAAAGGCACTGGCAATCTTGGCGCCGCAATCGGCGGTTTTGGCTTGTTGTATGATGAAAAAGGAAATGATACTTACCGGGGACTTTCATTCTCGATCGGCGCAGGATGCTTTGGAGTTGGACTTCTGGTTGATAGGGAAGGAAATGATTTCTACATAGCCAATTCATACTCACAGGGATTCGGAATGACTGAAGGCGTTGGCGCAATTGTAGATAATAAAGGTAACGATTCATACCTCGTCGATTCCCGCTCGCTTGATATCGGGCGGTATAATGATCACTATGTTTCAATGTGCCAGGGCTATGGCTTAGGTTTGCGTCCTTATTACGCCGGCGGTATCGGACTCATAATAGAAGGCGAAGGGAATGATATTTATAACGCGGATATTTTCGGGCAGGGAGGCGCATACTGGTATTCGCTTGGCGCAATTGTGGATAAAAGCGGGCATGATAAGTATAACGCTTATCAGTATGGGCAGGGTGCCGGAATACACTTGGCTGTTGGTTTGCTCAAAGATTATGACGGATGGGACTTCTACCAGTCTAACGGAGTCTCACAAGGTTGCGGGCATGATTTCGGTTACGGCATGCTGTGGGATGTAAAAGGCAATGATAATTATTCGGCATTCTCGCTTTCGCAAGGCGCAGGCAACGCTGATGGAATCGGTATATTAATTGACGAAAGCGGAACGGATGGTTACCTGAACAAATATCCCAACATTTCACGGGGATACGGAAATCCAAGGCGTGAGTTTGGAAGCCTGGGAATATTTCTTGATGCTTCAGGAGTGGATTATTACTCCCAGCCGGGTTTGGATAGCACGTTAATTAACTCGTCCCAGTGGGGAGTGTTCAATGATTTCTATCTTACCGATCTTTCCTCTCAGGTAAGCGGCGATAATTTTAAAGTACCCCTCGATAGCTCAAAAAATCTAAATTCCTCTGAGAAGCAGCAAAAATCTGCAGACTATTCCATTGCAGATTATTTCATTATGGCAAAGACAATAGAGCCGAGATTTTCCGCATGGCAGGAATACGGCCAGAGAAAACTCATTGAAGATAGCCTTGAAACAGCAAAGTATGTGCTCACAAGACTTGGCACCGATGATCACAGGGAAACTCAGGTAATGCGCGTGCTTGCGCTCAAAATTCAGTCGGCAATTGCTGATGCACTTGTGAAAAGACTTGGTGAATACATGAATAACAAAAACTTAATGACACAGCCCGAAGTAAGTTTTGCCTGTTATATCTTTGGCGAAACGAAAAATCCGCAGGGCAAGGATATACTGCTTCAATTGACATATGATGATAATTACAGGATACGTTCATCTGCAGTAAATGCGCTTGGCAAGATAAAGTATGATACAACAGACGCTGATTTTATCAATAAAACGGTAAACAGACTTGGCGAACTTGCTTCGGAAAAGTCAGAGAAGAAATTGTACAATAAAGATATTGCCTTTGCTTTGGGTAATTTTGTGACAAATTTGTCATTTGATTTATTGCTTAGCCTTTTATACAATCCTTATTACGGCGCGAGATTTGTTGCTGCCGAAAACCTTAAGAAATTCCCCCAGCTTGCCTTAATGACAGCAGTGGATAGCCGCTTACCGGATTTCCCCACAGGGGAAATTCCATTTATCGCATTTATGCAGTCAATAACTTCGCTGGGTGATATTGATTTTAAGATATTTGTATCATTCATGAAGATGATGCCTGATTATCAGAGCGATGCTGTGAAGTTGAATCTGCTTGAGGCAATTAAGCAGAAAAAAGATCATTCTGTTGAAGCAGGGTTTATTGAATGGTGCAGTAAGGAAATGGCGGAAATTCAAATCGGTATTATTCTTAAGGTTAGATAGAGTAGCTCGAATCACTGATTCGCCAGCCTGCTGCAGGCAGGAGTGCCGAATCTTTGATTCGGCGAAAGAGGTTTTCGTTTATATTTGAGTGTTTGAAGTAAATCTTGCGAAACTTCGTTTCGAACTCCGATCAGGCGATCGGAGTTACAAGAGGTACTGTTTATGCAGAGTCTCTCTGCAGGAGGACTCTGCAATACTGAAGGTCATAGATTGTTCAATTGGTTTTCCTTATCATTCCCATCTTAATTCTTGGTTCAATTTCGCCTTTAATTGTATTTTCCGTAGTATCAACTCTTACTGAATCCTTTACAACACGTAATTTCCCGACAGTTCTCAATTCTATTGATTTGCTGCTATCTGTTTTGCAGTCTGTTTTTCGGGTATCCCTTATGCTTAGCCCGCCATTTATTATTTCATCAGGTATTTTTGCGGAATCCTTCTTAATATCCACCGGCTTGTTTGTTGAATCAACTAAAGCAACAATACCAGTCAGGGGAGTATCATCGCCGCCGGAATTACCTGAATTTGAACATGCGCTTAACATAGCGGATGCACATAACATCAGAGCAAGCGCAGTTGCGCGGAATGGAGTAAGTACAGGAATCAAAAATCCCGGGAAGCTGAATTTAGGCTGTTCGATCTCTATCTTAAGCCTTTTATTTTCAACCGGAATCGGCATAGTTTCAAGCTGAGAAACTCTGAACCTTCCGCAGAGCCTTTTATCCATGTTTTCCAGTATGAATTGTTGTACTTCATTTTCAGTTTTCTTTGAAAAATCAACCACAGTTTTTGAACATACTTTACAGAAAGCGCCCTGCTGGTTTGGTGTCATTTTATCCCAGTCTTCGTTACATGGTTCAGGAATGTAGATTTTAAACAGATTTTCGTGTTTCATAGTTTTATTCAGCTAGTTATGATTGTTTACTCACTTCAGTCAGGTTTTGTTCCTAAGATTAGTATTTTTAATGACCCATATCATATTAATCCTTCACAAAATTTGATAAATTAGTACAGAATAATTTCTGAATTTAATATGAAACCACTATGCATGATAAAAGCATTGAATTACTGAACAAAGCTGCCGCTGATGAACTCAGCGCAGTGCATCAATATATGTATTTTCATTTTCACTGTGATGACCAGGGATTTGACCTGCTTGCGGGACTTTTCAAAAGGACTGCAATAGAAGAAATGATGCATGTTGAGAAGCTTGCTGAAAGGATCCTGTTTTTAAAAGGAGATGTCGAAATGGTTCCTGCCGCGGCAGTTGAGCACATAAAAGAGGTTAAAGGCATGCTCGAGCTGGCAAGAAAGATGGAAGAAGGAAGCGCAAAGGACTATAATATCTGGGCTAACCAGTGTTCTGTAAATGCCGATTCTATTTCAAAACAGCTGTTCGAATCACTTGTTGCTGATGAAGAAAGACACTATGCGCAGTATGATACTGAGCTTGATAATATCGAAAAGTTCGGCTTGAATTACCTGGCGCTTCAGTCGATCGAGCGGAGCAAAAATGTATCAATTCCGGGCCAGAATACCGGGAAGTAATATTTTTGCAGCCCGAAGTATTGTGAAGTACTGCTTTGAATAGGGGTAATAAATATATAAAAAAGGAACATATCTGAAAAAATGCTCCCTTTTTATGCAGATTAAACGAAAATGTATTTTAAGTTTTTGTTGTTACTGAATCAAGCCATTTGAATGAAGTAATTATTCTGATTGTAACAGCCAGGTACCAGAGTGATACAAACGGACCAGCATCAATTAACTCCGATTCTCCCGGCGGGAATGGAAAAGTATATACATTCAGGGTAAATAACATCAGGCTGAGAAGGATTCCAAGACCGCCAAAAATTTTTCCAAGTCTTGGGTGACTCATCATATTAAGTGCTAAAAGAAAAGTTCCAACCGATATAAACATATCCCAAACAATATCAAGAGTAAGTTGAGTTATATTAAGCAATTGAGAAACATAAGCTGAAGTTTCTTTCGGGACATTCAAGTTCCGGCTTAGCTCATCACTGAAGAGAGATATTTGCAGCGCAAACATGATAAAAACAACCGAACAGGCAATGATGTTAAATAAAACTCCGATCTGCAGGCTTACGGTGGTTTTGTTAAGTGATAAAAACCTGTAGAGCCCTATTGATGCAATTGCAAGTGATGCAGAAAAACCGAATGCGAGAACGAGTATAATCTGCTTGGGAAATGAAATGAATATCATGGATGGATAAATCACTGTGAAAAGCAAACCGAATACTACTCCTGTTTTAACCCAGGACCTGGTTGTGTTGTTTTCCATTGTTTGTCTATTTAAGTTCAGGTTCATGCAAATATATATAAAAATTGAGTTATCCTAAAAGCAAAAAAAACAAAAGATAAATATCATATACTCATCAATTTCAAATGAGATATCTCATTGCAGATTAATTTGTATCAAATTGATTTAAGTAGAAGCATCTTTTTCCCAAAACTCATCTATTTATGATATTGCTTTCCTTCACTTCGTTCAGGGTAAACTCTGCTTCGCTTCTCACAAAGCATTTTTTGAGGCAGCCCCTTTGATAGAAGACTAATAATTTACAATTTTTAGCATGTTAATGTGTCATTTGCAAAACGGTTTCCTGTTTTATTTTATACCTCGTAATACAAATGGAATTCATAAGGATGCGGCCTTAAAGCCATTGGCTTAACTTCATTTTCCGTTTTGTAATTTATCCATGTATCTATCAGGTCATCAGTGAACACACCTCCTTTTTTCAGATATTCATTGTCATTTGCTAAATGCTCAAGTGATGACTCAAGATTATCAGGTGCCTGCGGGATATTCTTCAATTCCTTGCTGCTTAAGTGATAGATATCCATTTCCATTGCTTCACCCGGATCGATCTTGTTCTGAATTCCATCCAAACCTGCCATGAGCATTGCAGAAAATGCCAGGTATGGATTGGCAGTGCCATCGGGACAGCGGAACTCAACTCGCTTTGCTTTGGGACTATCGGAATACATCGGTATCCTTATGGCAGCGCTGCGGTTTGCTTTTGAATATGCAAGGTTTACCGGAGCCTCATATCCCGGCACAAGGCGTTTGTATGAATTTGTTGTAGGATTTGTTAAAGCAAGCAGTGATGGCGCGTGTTTTAATAATCCGCCAATATAGTAGAGCGCCATTTGGCTGAGCCCTGCATATTCATTTCCTGCAAACAGCGGTTTACCGCCCTTCCACAGACTTTGATGCGTATGCATTCCGCTGCCGTTATCACCGAATATAGGTTTTGGCATAAATGTAGCGGTTTTGCCGAAGCTTCGCGCAGTATTTTTAACAATGTATTTGAACATCATAAGTTTATCAGCACAATCAAGCATAGGGCAGAAGCGGTAATCAATTTCAGCCTGTCCGCCTGTTGCAACTTCGTGGTGCTGAGTTTCAACTTCAATTCCCGCATTGATCAGATGTTCAACCATTGCGTTGCGGATATCGTTGGTTGAATCAGCCGGCGGAACGGGGAAGTAACCTTCCTTCATCCTTATCTTGTGGCCTAGATTAGCCTCAAGCTCTGTGCCGGTATTCCAGAAACCTTCGCGTGAATCAACCTTATACCAGCTGCTGTATTCATTAACATTGTAGGCAACGTGATCCAGAATAAAAAACTCAGCTTCCGGTCCGCAGTATATCGTATCAGCGATCTTCGTTGAGCGGAGATACGCTTCGGCTTTCTTTGCAACATAACGCGGGTCGCGGCTGTAAGGCTGTTTTGTCATCGGGCTGATTATGTCGCATATCATGGATAGATTCTTCGTTAACATGAACGGGTCTATCCTTGCTGATTCAGGATCGGGAAATACTAGCATGTCAGATTCATTTATAGACTGCCATCCTCTGATCGAGGAGCCGTCGAATCCAAGTCCCTCAGCGAAAACTTTTTCATCAAGATTGCCGGCCGGAATGCTGAAATGCTGCCACTGCCCGGGAAGATCGGTAAAGCGGAAATCGATCATCTTCACGCCGTGCTTTTTGATCATTGCAAAAACGTTCTTTACTGCTACGGAGTTTGCTGCCATTTATTTCTTTCTCCTTTTCCTTATATAGGAAATTATTTTTTAATTGAATATTTTTCGTTTAAACCACTGAAGTGGTTTTTATTAATTATTAAATCTTCATACCCACGGCTGAAGCCGTGGGCTAGTCAATTGATTCTATTGAATGACGTTTCCTGTCCTTCAGACCTCAACTCAGACTTTGGTCGTTAGCCTACGACTTTAGTCGTGGGAGAATAGATTCTAGAAAATAAATAAACCGTTTCAACGGTTTATAAAATATATTTACTACAACGTAAAATACATTTTATACTCAAACGGGTGAGGCATAGTGTTAATGGAATTGATCTCGCGGTGCTTATTCTCTATCCACTGATTAATAAGCTCATCAGAAAAAACATTATCGCGCCTCAGGAAATCACTGTCCTGCTCGAGCGCGTCAAGAGATTCCTCAAGATTTCTTGGAAGGAAATGCACTTTCTCGCTGAACGAATGATCTAAAATATTCTTTTCAAACGGGCCGAATCCTTCTTTTACAGGATCGATCTTATTTATGATTCCATCTATTCCTGCCATTAATATTGCCGAAAGGCATAAGTAAGGATTAGCAGTTGAATCCGGCGGCCTGTATTCAAATCTTGTCATTTCGGGATTAGATACATACGAAGGTATCCTTATAGCCGATGATCGGTTACCCTTGCTGTATGTGAGCGCAACTGGTGCTTCAAATCCTGGAACAAGGCGCTTGTATGAATTAGTGCTAGGATTTGTGAATGCTGAAAGTACCCTGCCGTTTTTCAGTAAACCCCCGATAAAATACCTGCCTGTTTGATTGACATTGCCATACTCTCCTTTTTTATAGAAAGAATTTTTCCCTTTTGAAGTAAGAAAAGTATGTAAATGCATTCCGCTGCCCGGCTGCTTGAACATCGGCTTGGGCATAAACGTAATAAAAAGCCCGTTTTGTTTTGCGAGGTTAAACAGTGCATACTTTACAGTTACAATATGATCAGCTGTTTTCAACAGCGGTTCGAAATAGGTCTCAATTTCCTGCTGGCCGCGCTCGCCGGTTTCATGGTGATGATACTTAACTTTAATGCCGAAGCTCTTCAAAAGCTTGCATGCCTTATCGCGGAAATCATCATAAACATCAAACGGATTGGCTGCATGGTACGCATTTGTGAAAAACTCTTCGGCGTGTTCAATTTCATAGAATGAGGAAGAAGTCCTTGTATCATACTTTACTTTCGAGAAAATATAGAATTCAAACTCAGGGCCCCACCATGAAGTATCACAGCCCGAGTACTTTTTCACCAGGTTCTCAGCCATTCTTGATATATGCCTGCCATCCTGCGAAAAAGGCAGGCGTTTACCACCGGTCAAGAAAATATTCGCGTAAAAACTTAGCGTAGCTGCTTCACGAAAAGGGTCAATATATGCTGTTTCAAGATCGGGAATGAGAATCATATCACTCGACTCAACTTTCCTAAAACCATAGCTTGAACCGTCAAAACCAACGCCTTCTTTGATAAGGTCACTAATTATTCCGTTATAAACAGGCAGCGATATATGATGAAGCCTGCCGGTAAGATCGATACATTTAATGTCAACAACTTCGATGCTCTTTTCTTTTATGAGGCGGGTTATGCTTTGAACAGTATTCATTTTCTGTAATGTTTAAGATCAACTGCAAAAGTTTCTTTATGGGATGAAAGCACAATAGATGTGCGGGTTGAACGTACGCCTTTCCATGACTGAATCTTTGCAAGGAGCTTTTCCAGGGATGACGCGTTATCGGTGCGTATCTTAAGTATATGTGAACCGTCACCTGTAACTGAGTGGCATTCAAGTATCTCCGGTGCAGCAAGGGCGTGGTGAACAAAATCTTTATAATGGGCAGATGAATCGCTTGTAACAAAAATAAATGCGGAAATATCTTTGCCAAGTGATCTGTGATTAAGCTTGGTTACATAACTTTCAATTGTTCCGGATTCCTCAAGCTTTTTCATCCGCTCTGTAACAGCCGGCAAAGAAAGCCCGATGCTTTCGGCAATATCGCTGCGCTTGATCCTCGCTTCATTTTGAAGAAGCTCAAGTATCTTTACGTCAATTTCGTCTATTACGCCTGTCATTATCTATTAAATTATTAAGGAAATATTAAGAATTATCTTAAATTATTTAGGTAAATAGAATATATTACTTGCAAATATAAAGCAAAGTGTTGTATTTGTCAATAGTATAAATTACTATTAATACGAGTATTTTATCGTGAAAATGGCTGCTCTTAAGAGAGAAAATGGATGATAAACAAACTACAATCCTCCCGGATCGGGAGGATTGTAGTTGAAATTTTGACTACACTATATCTGAATCATTGAAGAAATGCGCTATTTCATTCTTCGCATTTTCGGGTGAATCAGAACCGTGAACAATGTTGCGCTCAATTGAATCAGCATACATTTTGCGAATAGTGCCTTCTTCGGCGTTTGCTGGATTTGTTGCACCGATAGTTTTCCTGAAATCTGCAACTGCGTTAGCTTTCTCCAGGCAAAGCGGAATTACCGGCCCGGAAGTCATATATGAAACAAGCTCGCCGTAAAAAGGGCGCTCTTTATGTACTTCATAGAATTTTTTAGCTGAATCTTCTGTTAATTTAGTAAGCTTCATAGCCTTAATTTCAAATCCAGCGTCTAATATATGCTGGATAACTTTGCCCTGTACCCTTTTATCCAGGCAATCAGGCTTCAAAATTGCGAGTGTTCTTTCTGTCATTTATTTTTTAAGTTGTTGATTAATTACTCTGTTAATTTATTATATTTTACAAAGTTAGGATTAAGATTTGATTTTTTAAATTCAATAATAAATCTCTTTATGTTATTAATTACGACTCAAATTATATCAGAACAAGGGGGCATGCCCCCTTGTTCCAATTGTTATGCATATTGAATAATTATATCCTTTTAAAAGAGCGGGCATTTCGCAATTTTACGTACTAAACTTATAGAAATTTGTCAGAAATAACCAATTATTCCGGAAACGAACCGCCCAAACAGGAAGTCTTTGAGGGCGTTTATACTATTAAAGAAGAACCCCGAAAGAAAAAAGGGTGGGGGATTTGGGTTAATATCCTGCTGTTCATTCTGACCTTCATCACAACAACCATGGCAGGTGCTGCCTGGCTAAACCGAGATCCCCTTGAACTCAGAAACTTTTCACTTGGATTAACGTACTCTATTCTTATACTTACTTTTTTATCTTTTCATGAATTCGGGCATTACTTTGCCGCAAAAATTCATAAAGTCAAAGTAACTCTACCATTTTATATTCCTTTTCCTATGATACTAAATCCATTTGGAACAATGGGCGCCGTGATCAAGATCAAACAGCAGATAACTTCACGCAAAGCCCTGTTCGATATCGGTATTGCCGGTCCTATAGCCGGATTTATTGCCGCAACGGCAATGCTGGTTTACGGAATGACTCACCTTCCGCCGTTTGAATATATTTATGACATCCATCCGGAATATCAAACTACAGGCGTTCCGCTTAATGGATTTTCTTTCGGGCCAAACCTTTTGTTCATCGGACTCGCGAAATTGCTTACCGGTTCACCAGATGTCTTCATGCCGCCAATGAATGAAATCTATCATTATCCATTCCTATGCGTTGGATGGTTTGGCTTACTGGTGACAGCGCTTAACTTACTGCCCGTTGGCCAACTTGATGGAGGCCACATTCTTTATGCACTCCTGAAAGGAAAAAGCAAATATATCTCACGGGCATTCTTTGGTCTGCTTCTTGTTATGGGACTTATCGGACTCCTTCCTGTAATCGGATTGAATATATTGCCTGAATACGGACTTCTCAACTGGTTGATATGGGCGATACTGATTTTCTTTGTAATTAAAATAGAGCATCCGCCGTTTTATGACCCTACTCCTCTTGGAACAGGAAGAATTCTCATGGGATTCTTTGCTTTATTCATGTTTATTACTTCATTTACTCCGGTACCGTTTACTGATTTCTAAACTTATAATTGCAGCAAATGAATATTGTATTCCTGAATGTATTAAGTGAGAAATGGGAAGAAAAATATTCTGAGCTAAAGAAAGAATTCCCCGAAGTAAATTTCTCCAATTCTACAGATCCGGAAGAACGCAGCAAAGTAATTGAAACGGCAGACGCAATTGTTACCGGAAGGCTTACCGAAGAAGAATTAACCAATGCAAAAAAAATTAAAGCTATCTTTATTCCCTTTACCGGAACTAATAATTTTCCTTTGCAATACATCAAAAGGCGTAACATAATACTCTCAAACACTCATGCCAATGCGAAGTATGTTGCAGAGCGTGCTGTTACACTTGCGCTTGCGTTACTTGGGAAAGTTGTGATGTTCCACAATGCCCTTATTAAAGGAGTGTGGAACCGAACTGATGATGATGACCACTTGTGGGAATCAATACACGGCAGGAGATGCGGCATACTTGGTTATGGACACATAGGCAGGAATATTGCGAAGCTCCTCAAGGCGTATGAATGTAAGATAACCGGGTTCAGGAAAAATATCTCCTCTGAAAAAGACGAGTATGCAGATGTGATCACTAGTGATCTGCACTATGTAATAGATAATAGCGATTTAGTTTTCGTCTGTTTACCCTTAAACGCGGAAACAAAAGACCTGATAAATGCCCAAATTTTGCAAAAAATGAAGGGAAAATATATCATTAATGTGGGCAGGGGTGCAACAATTAACGAAGAAGCGTTGTATAACTCTTTGAAAAGCGGAATTCTCACAGGGGCAGCTTTGGATGTGTGGTATAACTATCCGGGCAAAAAAACAGAGCCTGTTTATCCTGCGAACTTCCCGTTCTGGGAATTAGATAACGTGATCCTTTCGCCGCACAAAGCAAGCAGTACTCCGGACGCAATAGCAGCTATGATTAATGATACGGCGGAAAATATCAGAGCTTTCATTCTAACAGGTAAACCTAAGGAGATAGTAAGCCAATGAAGTCAGTTATTTTTTTGTACACTTTCTTAATCGCCGGTAATTTACTTTGCCAGGGGATTGAAGTTAGTATTGAAACCAGCAAGACTGAATATTCAGGCTATTCCTATAATAAAGAAGCAGACCCGATATTGATGACCTGTAAAATAAAAAACAACAGTGTCACTCCGGTTACTTTTCGCCGGGCAAGTGTATTCAGTCTCGATTTTGTAAGTGGTGAAGGAGGATTCTCAAATGATCATTGCTTTAAATTGTACCCATACAACGATAACGGCAGCTGGCACAACTTTGTTGAAACCGAAAGAACAAAGGAAGCATTTGTTACAATTGAGCCGGGCAGCGAGTATGTGCATTCAAACAAGTTCACTATTGGCTGGCTTTGCCGAAGCGGTCCGCCTTTGGGCAACTGGGTATTTGATATCCGTTATATAAGGAACATAAGCGAAGACGATAATTACTATTTTGTAAAAAGTTATTATACCGATAAGCATGAAAAAATATTTGTAAGTGATGCGTGGACGGGGATTCTGGAATCAAACACCGTGAGAGTCATAATTACTGATAGATAATTTTTTTGCTTTTCTCTACTCGGTTTTAATTATGTATGAGCTTGTTGATCTATCCCTAATTATCATAGGAGCATTTGCATTTCTTTTTAGGATTGAAATGCAATCTTCAAACTCTTCATCTTCCAGGAATCTTACCTGGTAGTCACTCTTCTTGTTATTTGTGAAAATGGGGAATAATCGGATCTGTTTGGAATCACCTGTTGCCTCAAGCCGTGCCATTAATCCATAAGGCTTTGCCCCTGTTGAACGGTATCTTCCCGGAGCATTAAAAATGAAATTCCCAATATTGTAAATAATTATTTTTCCTTTATATAATTCAATACTTTGTACAGTGTGTGCTCCATGGCCTATTATCAGATCTGCGCCGCCATCTATAAGCTTGTGCGCTGTTGATATTTGCCCTTCTCTTACCTGCTTATAATTGCCGCCCCAGTGAGGATACACGACTATTATTGTTTTGGGGTATAATTTTTTGTATTCGCTTATTTTATCCTGCATGACATCTTTATCTATACAATTAACGCCAGCGTAGAAACTATCTGCATAAAAATGATACAACGAATCATAACTTTGCCTGAATTCAAACCCTCCGAAGACTGCAAGTGAGATATTAGCGGAATTGAACACGAGTGGTTCCAGCGCTTCCTTGGATGAGATGCCTGCTCCAAATGAGCTTATTCCGCTTTCTTTAAGCCTGGTGATAGTTGAAAGCATGTAGTGAAAGCTGTAATCCATTGAGTGATTATTGCCAAGAGATGCTGCCCTGATATTGTATTTTAACATAATGGCCGGAGTCACCAGTGTATCACAAAAATGTGAATAAGGTTTTGTGATGAGGTAAGGAAGACCTATTGGATTGTTAAGAGTAGTTTCAAAATTAACAATGTTCAGATCAGAGGCAAACAAAAGATCCTTCACATTTTCAAAAAAGTAATCATAGCCGTAATCGGTAATATAATTTGTCTTAACGGAGTAATTGCTTCTGAAGAAATAATTATCGCCAAAATGTGTATCACCAAGGAACATTACTCGCGTTGTATCTGCATATACTGTAAAAGCTGCAAGGAAAAGTATTAATTGGATATACTGCTTTTTCAATTTTCCGGGTTTTTGCTAAACAAAATCTACCTTTGCAAAGCTTCGTTTAATGGCTTTCTGATATTTGTACTTCGGGTGGCCAAAGATAAGAAATATGCCGTCCTTAGAGCTTGCCGGGAGCCCATATTTCTTCTTCAGGGGCTTTATGTATTTAAGGAATGGCGCTATACTGCCTATCATACAGCTTCCAAGCCCCATTGAATGTGCGGCAAGCATTGCATAAGTTGCCGGGATAAACGGGTCGGCCGTATCAGCGTAACCTGAATTATAGAAATACATTGCAAGCGGCGCATCATACAGCAGGTAATTTTTATTTTCTGCTTTGCTTTTCCTGAAGAAATCCAGCATGGGAACAATGAAGTCCCTGGATAATTCATAATTTTCCTTTTTCATAAATGGCTTCATCAATCCAAGTACTAAAGGAGAAAAGTAAGTCCTCATTTTCAATACTGCTTCAATAAATTCGAAGGAGAATTTCCTTACTTTATTTTTGCTGTTGAAAACAAGCACTCCAACATCACTTGGCGGTATTCCCATTGGAGATGACACTGCGGCCTGCAGTATCTTATCTGTCATTTCACTTTCTACCGGCTTATCTCTAAAATCGCGAATGCTTCTTCTCGAAAGCATCAAGCTGTAAAGTCCGTCATATCCGGCACGTTCATTCCTTGCAGGCTGCTTAATGAAATCTTCAGCACTCATCTCCCTGCCATGTACCATAATTGAACCGTTTGGACAAACTGCCGCACACTGTCCGCAGCCCATGCATCCAAACAGGGGATGATCATTTACGATCAGAACGCCGCTTTCCATAACTAAAGTAAAATCTTTACACACCTCGGCGCAAAGTCCGCAGTTTTTGCATGTATGATAGTCAATTATTAAATGGGCAATTTCATTTGTCCGGGATGTTGGAATGGGCATAATACCTCCTTTTCATACACAATAATAGCACAGGCCGGAATAAATTAAAATGATACATATCACTATAAAAAGAAACTTTTGTAAATATTTGATATTCTATATAAATAGAAGGAATACGAAAGTAATGAAAAGCATGAAATGAATGAACCCCTGCAGAGCGTTCGATTCGCCGTCTTTGCAGCTTTGAATACCTATAAGTAATGAGATTACCACCATTACCGACTGCACGGGTGTCAAACCAAGTGAAACATCCTGCTTAATGAATAAACCTACAATAAGTACTGCGGGAATTGTAAGAGCAACAGTAGATAGCATTGAACCAAGTGAAATATTTATTACACGCTGCATATCATCTTTCAAACCGGCGCGGATCGCAGTCAGGCCCTCAGGTGAAACAATTATAAGAGCTATTATCAGTCCTGCAATTCCTGAAGGCACTCCCAGTTTGGAAATTCCGTCATCAACATAAACAGAAAGGTCTTCGGCCATAATAGAAATTACAATAATTGTTAACACAAGCATGAGGGTGTGATACAGTCCGCTTATTTTCTTTGGGTCAGTTCCTTCATCGTGTCCCCTTTTTTCTTTTGCAGAAAGTTTTTCGAATTTGAAATAGAAATTATGCTCTTTGGATTGCATGCGAAGAAAGAAAATATACAAGAGCAGACATACCGAGATAAGGAAGTACTCAAATATATGATAATTCCCCGCGTTAATAACAAGCGGCAGGAGTAAACCAACTCCCACCAGCCCCAAAATCATTGAAAAGAATGAATTTGTGCTTCTAATATTATATTTTTGCTCACCATATCTTAAACCGCCAAGAAGCATTATTAGCCCTGTAAGTCCATTCAGCAGTATCATTAAGGTCGAAAAGATTGTATCCCGCGCTATGAAAGGATCCGCATCGCCGTGCAGCATCATTGCCGAGATCATAATTATTTCAACCGTAACAGCTGAGAAAGTCAGAATCATCGTTCCATAGGGTTCACCGAATTTATGAGCAAGAAGCTCTGCGTGATGCACAACGCCCATAGCTGCATAAATTATTACAGCGAATATAACCAGGAATACAATTCCCTCAAGAAGCAATGAACTTTCAATAACCGGAGTATTGCTAAGAGGGATAAGCAGCAGCATTACAAGTAAAGCAAGTATGAACGGAATTTCATTTCTCAGAAATCGTGCAATCATGCATCAAAAATAGTAATAATTATCAATATATCAGAGTAAAATATTAAGATAAATAAAAAACCGGGCATCTAGCCCGGTCTAAACATGTAACAGAGAAATGAAACTCTTTTAAATCAACAGGTCAGCTATCCAGCAATTGATTCATTGTCATCGAGACGCGCATTCTTTTGCTGTGAACCTCTGCGCGCTTTATGCTTACCTCGCACTCCCACAGTTTCTGAGACTCGTCTTTAAAATTGAACAGGCTTGTATATGTCTCATCACTCTCGATCGATGAAGAAACTTTATTCCAGTGATGCTTCGTGCTAAGCCTTTCACAAAAAGCGTCTGAAAATTTATCAGTGGCAAGATCTGTTTCCACAAAATAATTGTAATGCAGTTTTTGAGGCTCTTTTTGGGTATCTGCAAAAATACTCTTAGACCCGATAAAAACGAGGGCTGTAAACAATGCAAAGCTGAGAACTTTTTTCATTGCCGTTAATTTAAGTTTGGAAAAGAAATTTTTAAAATTGCATAGTTTACTCCTTTAATAAACTATGCTGCTGCAAGTATACGGAATTGGTAACAAGTAAATAGAGGGCGGAATACAGTACTTGCTCAATATAACACGAATTATTCAAAAATTAAACTCATAACTTACTTTAAAATATCTTCCTGTATTTTCAAGGCGGTCTCCGAATAAATTCAGCACCAGATATACATTGCTTCCCCCAAAGAACTGGTATTGTACCATAGTATTCCACAAAGCACGTCTTAAATAAGTATCCCTCTGGAAATAGGTTCTTAAAAACAGTTTGTCGAGTATTTTGTAATCCAGTTTCAAACTATATATTGTTCGTTTCACATCCGGTTCCTGTACGTAATTAATATTTCCAACCAGTCTCAGCTTGCCCAGAAACGAAAGATCTATACTGGCATACGGATTCAACAGATAGTGGCCAAAATATTTGCCGCCATAAAACCCTCCGGATATCGAATGGCTGCCATAGACTACCTTGAAATTATTATCTGAAAGGATATTGGAATGCGTTATCCTCTCATCAAATTCATTCACATCATTAGGCCTGTCATAGCTGATGTTATGAAAGAAACTAAGCCACCCGGTAACCTTGTAGAAAAGATTAACATTTGCCCCATTTTGATAGTTAAACCCATCTGAAAGCCTGTGAGCGCGGTAGTAACCGCCGCTGATATTGATAGTTGGGAAATATTTTGAATTCTTAATAAACTCATACCCGCCGCTGGCGCTGATCTCATCGTAATCATTTCCGTAATTATTAAACAAAGTAGTTGCCTGAAAATTAGAATCATACCTCGCATAATACGCATCCATATAAGGGCCGCCATTACTGTTTTGCTCAAAGAATAAGTACGCATTGTATAAATTCGCAGTTGTGCTATCATTATTGAAGCTTTTTGCAAATTGCGGTATAAACCAGAACCTTGAAGGCAGTTTTATCCTGGCATCAACATTCACTACGGTTTCTTTGAAATTGTTCAATGTATCACGGGTGTGAACAACAAGGCCGCCTATGTTAAAATTTGTGAAATTAAATTTTGGCCTGACCGCGATAAATTTCTTTTTAGATCCGGGAGCGAACTGAGTGGTGTCTTCCTGTACATAAACTGCGCCAAGCTTAAATTTATCGCTTCTGTATGTGTAGTTAAAGCCGTATTCAATATTCTGAATGGCTCTTGTGTAAAATAGATTTATCGGAGTGCTGAACAGGTCAAGATCCTTACTGAAAAACGGCCTCTTTTCAGATAGAAAAATAGCCCTTCCATAGAACGAAAACCTGAAGGGGTCCGCTTCTAATGTTGATTCATCCGTATGGAAAGTGCTTTTTAGCTTATGTTTATCAAGGCTTACTGCAAACTCGCCTCCGTACCTGAAATCACCCTTAACGCCATTAAACTTGTTTGCCATAACATACGGCGTTAAATTAAACCGAAGATTTAGTTTTTCATCAAACGGAGTGGCAAGATCAAACTTGTGCAGGTTCTTCAGGTTAAGAAGTTCGCTGTTTGGAGAAAGTGAATACCAAAAGTAGTTGTTATCCGGCGTGTATGAAAATAACTGCAGATCAATACCTATTTGTTTTTTGTTCTTGTTTTGGATCCTGTCAACAGGTATCTTTATTTCAAGCTCAACATAACCGGGCTGGCCTTCTTTAGGTTCGCGGACTATTTTAGATTTGTTCTCCCATTGCCAGTCCCATTCATATGACTGATTTCTCTGGTTATATACAATTGCATCACGCTGGTTATCCAGAAAACTAACTACAAAAATGTAGCCGTTTTGTCCTTTGTTTTCAAGGTCAAGTACTATAAAGAATTCATTCTCCTCATCTGTGCTTCTATCCCTTGTCAGTGATTGCCTTATGATCTTTCCCCTGGGCCAGTACTTTATAGCAATGTTGATGGCATCTTTGGTTTGCTTGATCATAGCAATAGTGCTGTCGTAATCTTTTGAATCACTCCTGGGTATCATCATATGGAAATCAGTAAATATCCTTGCATCCTTCCATTCACTTTCTTTTATAATGCCATCAACTTTAAGAGTGGCTGCCTCATCCAATACTTTCTTACCGGTCATACCTTTATCGTTGCCGGCTACTTCACTATCGGTTTGAGCAATGGATTGGATAGTTATTGCTATCAGAGCTATTATCAGGAGAGTAATTTTCATTCGATAAATTAAACTTTTTTTAAGTTATATACTTATTTAATATTGCTAATTTATAGAAAAAGAGCTTGTGCGATGCCTGCCTCTAAAAATTCCGCCTATGGGTCAAGTATAGGTAACAATTTTAGAGACAGACGGCAGCCTACTTTTAACTAAACCGCCTTCACGCTTGAGCCCTCAAAACAAGCGTCGCCCAATCGCACTGCTCTTATTTCTTTTCCAGAAGGAGAAAATCCGCAGTTAGTAAATCAAGTACGAATTTTTAATTATGATGTCGAATAACCCGGAATGGTTTAATTTTACACTGGATATTAAGGATTTTTTTTTGTTTTGGATAAGGGCTGTAAAAATAAAAATGTGCGATACCTGCCCCTGAAACTTACCTGTGAAGAATGATAAATTCAGAGGCAGGCAGCAGCCTACTTTTAACTAAACTGCTTGCACGCCTGAGCCCTCACAACAGGCGTCGCCTTATCGCACTTTTTTATAAAATTTTCGGGCTTTCCCCCCTGCAGAACCTCTAAAATCAAGTTTCCATTGCCTCGGAATAAGCCTGCTTATATATTTGACTATTTTAAAGATCAAGTGTGACGACAGCTAAAAATACATAAGCGCTTATATAACAAGATATATATAAGTCTTAGTCCGGTCAAATCATAAAACAGCATAATCTTAGTTTCCTATTATATGTATTTTTAAGAATATTTCAATTATATTAAGAAAATCTTAAAAAAATATTCCAAACCCATAGTATGCTATGAAGCAAAATGAAGAGCTTTATGTACTTATTAAATCTCTGAAGAAGAGCGAAAAGAGATACTTCAAGCTGCATTCGGGGTTACAAGCAGGAAACAAAAACTATCTCAGACTTTTTGACGAAATTTCTGCGCAAGCTGAAAAAGGGTCAAAATATGACGAAAAGATCATCAAGCAGAAATTCAAAAACGAAATTTTTGTAAAACAGCTTACTTTTACAAAAAACTACCTTGCAGAGATGATATTCAAAAGTCTGGCAATGTATTACAGCGGCAGTTCAGTTGATTTTTTGATCTCGCAGCAGATCACAAAGGCGAGAATACTTTATAATAAAGCGCTGTATAAATACTTCTTCAAAGTTACAGGATCAATCAAGAAAACCTGTATGGAGTATGAACGATTTTCGTTTTACCTCCAGGTGCTTGAAATGGAAAAAGTTGTGATCATCAAAAAGATCTATCCGGATAAAGATGAGACTGATGTGCTGGATGAAGAAATTAAGATCCTGAATATGATCCGAAATATTACCGAGTATAATTTCATAATATCTCAGCTTGCGAGCCTTTACAGAAAAAAGGGGAGATTCAGGGAAGAATCGCAGGCCGAGCTTCTTGAGAAGATCAATGAAAGATACATAATGATATCCGAAGACAAGGCGCTATCAGATATTGCCAGAGAGAGATATTACTTCATACTTCAGCTTCTGGCAGATCTTCAGGGTAATAATAAGCAGATATATACATATGCTGTTAAGCGGTTTGAAATAATTAACAATAATCCAAAGCCATTCAAAGATCAAAGTTTTAATTATTGGCAGGATATCATCATGTACATACTTCTCCACCTGCTGAAAAGTAACGATCTAGACTTGTTTGATAAATACATGAAAATGCTGAGGGAGCACACCGGTAAAACTGAAGCCGAGCAGATAAACCTTTTCCTTATAGAAAGCCTGTTTACATTGTTACAGCTTAATAATATTACTCAGATCAGCGAAATAAACACAAAGGTAATCTCAATATTAAATGAGTTGAACAAAAATGAAGGAAAAATTGATTCTAATTTTGAGATACTTATTTACAACTCCATTGTCAAAGTATACTTCAAAAAAAACATGTTTACTGAGGCCAATAAATACATTAACATACTTCTAAATCACCCGCAGATCAGCGTTAGGGAAGATGTTGAGCTTTATGCCAAGATCATAAATCTTATAATTCATTTAGAGCTTGGAAATATTGACCTCCTGGAATACCTCATCAAATCAACGTACAGGTATTTAAGAAACAGGAATAATGTTTACAGGTTCGAAACAATATTAATGAAATTTCTAAGAAAGCTTCCGGGCATTGTAACTAACAGCCAGTTCATCGAACTTCTGGAACTTGCAAAAAGAGATATCAATCAGCTTAAAAATGATCCTTTTGAAAAGAACGCAGTGGTTCAGTTCGATTTTTCGACATGGATAGACAGGAAGATAGCTTCATTACAGCTTGATGGCAGAAATTCAAAGAAACCAATTTATGTTTGATACCGATAAATTAGTTTTCCTTTTGAACAGATCTAACACTGAAACTGAAAAGATCACGGAGAGTCATTTAAAGAACGTTCTTTTACTTTCTTAATTCTTTCCCGGGTTTCATAAATTACCAGGTTATTTGATTAACATCATCTTTTTGTCAACTCTATTGTTACTTGATATCAAACTGTAGAAATATACACCGCTTGATAGATTCCCACCATTGAAGCTGTATGAGTAAGATCCGGCTTTCAGTTCTTTGGAAACAAGCGTTTTCAATTCTCTTCCGCGCAGATCGTAAACTTTCAACAAAACAAAGCCGGTCTGGTTTATATCAAATTCTATTTTCGTGCTGGGGTTAAAAGGATTCGGATAATTTTGTTTCAAATCGAATCCTTCCGGTACTTCCGTTCCATTCTGATTCAGCCCTATTATGCCGGTATTTTCATCGATTGAGATCTTATGGTTTGGAGCAATTCCAGTGAATACTTGAGTTGTGCTCGAAGGCCACTCAACTCTTATGGTATCAACTACAATACTGTTACCAAGCCCGAAATGGAGGTCTAGATTCTCGCCGCAATAGCCGGATTGTCCCTCAACTGCGCGCGAAAGCCATACAGGGTTACCGTTGATTACTGCCCGTATCCTGACTTTGGCTCCAATACCCGATTTATTTGATGGATTACCCTGCAATTTAATTTCAAGCCAGCTATTAGCATTTCCGTTGTTCAGAAAAGCTGCATTATTCTCATTCTCACTGTAAGTTTTTGCTACAAATATATCGAGGTCGCCGTCGGTATCCCAATCGCCCCACGCAAATCCGTATGAATAACCTCCGTCATTTACAATATCACCCGTAGTTATCTTTTCAAACGAGGCAGTTCCTGTTTCCATCAGCCGGTTTTTGTACAGTTTATTGTTTAAGGGTGCATTTGGAGTAGTGTAAGCCTGAGTTACAAACATATCTAGATCGCCATCATTATCGTAATCTCCCCATCCCGATACAGCATGTCTTCCTGTCTCATTTACCATGGTATCGTTAAGTATCTTTGTAAAAGTGAAATTTCCGTCATTTCTGAATAATGCATTTTTTGCATTCCAGTTGGCCAAAAAAACGTCAAAATCCCCGTCATTATCATAATCACCCCAGCTTGAGCTCCATGTTTCACCCGCATTCATAACAGGCGGAATTCCCGACACCTTAGTAAAGTAACCGCCGCCGTTATTTATATACATCATTTCATCCTGTGCGCCTTCAGTTGTCACGAACAGGTCCATATCTCTATCGCCGTCAATATCTACCCAGTTGACGCATCTGGATGGTTTATTAACGTCAAGATAAATTGCACCGGAATCAATTCTTGTGAAATTGCCGCTGCCCGTATTTTTATAAAGCCTGTTACGGTATGTGCCAATGCCATCGCTGTTAGTGACAAAAATATCAACCAGCCCGTCATTATCGTAATCACCCCAAGAACAGGTTTCGGAAAACCCCCTGTCGGTAACGATGGGGCTTGAGGAGAGGAAAGTGAATAAACCTGCTCCTTCGTTTTTAAACAGAATGCCGGTTGAGTCATACCACGTAATTGCTGCTAGATCAGCATCACCGTCATTATCAAAATCAGCCCAGCTGCTTCCATCGAAGGGAAGGCTATCGTTTACCGGCCCTGCACCAAGAACCCTTGAAAATATTCCGCCCGTATTATTATATAAAAAACAATACTGGCCGTATCTTTTACCGTTTGTAACGTATAGATCCAGGTCGCCGTCATTATCGTAATCAATAAAATTAACAGACCTTGAAGCGCCGCCATCATTTACAAAAGCTCCTGTAGTTATCTTTGTAAAAGTTTGAGAATTTGAAAAGCCGCTTAATAAAAATGTGAAAATTACAAATTGAGGGACATTCAATAACAGAGAGTATTTTTTCATTAATTTTTTTATTTTTTCAATGACTAATATATCCAAAACGAACATCAGACTCAAAAGCAGAATTGTAGTATAGATTAGGTTTTCAATTACTTTGATTATTGATTCTTATTTGATTATTTTGAGTTTAATGCAATTTTTTATAATATTTAAATTGGATTTCCATGAAGCGAAATAGTGACCTGTTTGATCTTATCAAATCAATGGACAAAAATGAGAAGAGATACTTCAGGCTTTCTTCAGAAGTGCTATCAGGCAGCAAGAATTACATTGAGTTGTTTGATGCAATTGAATGCCAGAAAACATATGACGAAAATGCGATCAAAAGTAAGTATAAAGCCCGAAAATTCGTGAAGCAGTTTGCTTACACCAAAAATTACCTGTATGGATTGATCATAAACAGTATGGCAAGTTACAGGAAGAATTCATCAATTGACTACAGGCTTCACACAATGATTATGCAATGCAAAATTCTGTTTTCAAAAGCGCTGTTCGGCCAGTACTTCCGGTCAATAGAAGCCGCTAAAAAATTAGCGCTGAAGTATGAGCGGTTTGGGTACTATTTGCAGGTGCTTGATATGGAAAAGATCATTATCAGGAAACAGGAAATACAGACATTAAAATCAGCGCAGATATATGAAGAAGCCATAAGCGCACTGGAAAAATTCAGGAATATATTTGACTATTCGAAAGTATCAAGCAGGCTGATGAATATTTACAGAACAAGCGGCAGCAGAAGATCCGAAAAACAGGAAGAGTTCCTGGACAGTATTCTATCTGAACCGATCATGAAAAATGTTGATGAGGCTAAAAGTGAAAGAGGCAAAGAAGTTTACTACCGTTTAATGGGAATGATCAGCGATATAAAGACTGATTACAAAAAAGCTGTGAGTGAAACGGAAAAAAGACTGCAAATTGTAAATAGTACTCCGGAACCATTCGAAGACTTTATCATAAACTATGCTGGCGATGCCCTGTACTCATTGTTTGAAGCAAGCATGAAGCTAAACAGGCACTCTGAGGCGGAAGAATACCTGAGGCAGATAGAAGAGAACGCTTCATTTGATAAAGGCTCCCATGCTGATTTTCGAATAACAAGCCTGTTTGCAAGATTCAGTATTTTAATGAAGAAAGGAGATTACCACAAAGCAGGCCGGTTGATCAGTGAACTTGAAAGCACTCTGAAACGATACGAAAATAAGCTGCTTCTGGATACTGAAATTTCGATCCTGTTTGGTATTGTAAAATGCCGGCTGCTCGAAAAAAAATACTCCGCAGCTCTGAAGGCCGCAAACAATCTTGTTCTGCACCCTTTACTGTATGTAAGGGCTGATTATGAAAGTTACCTGAGAGTGATCATACTCATAATACATTTTGAAATGAAGAATTACTCACTCTTAAAATATCTGATCATTTCCTCTTACCGCTTTTTATATAAAAGAGAAAAACTTTATAAACTGGAATCATACATACTTGAATTCATCAGAAAGCTGCCTGAGGTCAAAACTGATGACGACCTTAATTTTATGTTCATAAAGTTCAGGAAGCGGATTGAAGTGCTGAAGGAAGACAAATATGAAAAAAATGCCTTTGAATATTTTGATTTTCTTGATTGGGTTGAGAGCAAATTAGGAGTTACGGCTTAAGTACTATTGCAAGTTCGCACTGTTTCACTCGATTTATACCGAAATTTTCAATAAATGATTAGATTTTACATCTATTGTGAAAATTACTAATGAATTTAGTGTATTAATGTACTGAAAAATTCATAATATATGTAGCTTAAAATCAGTAAATTTGCACCAATGCAAAAATCAGTGTCTCTACATACACTTGGCTGTAAATTGAATTATTCAGAAACTTCCACTATAGCGGGCAAGTTTTCTGAAAGTGGATTTGCCATGAAACCCTATGGTGAATCGTCCGATATATTTGTGCTAAATACATGTTCTGTAACAGATAATGCAGATAAAGAGTGCCGTCAGATAATCAGAAGCGTTCTTAACAAAAACCCTGATACATATATAATAGTAACCGGTTGTTATGCACAGCTCCGGCCAAACGAAATTGCAGAAATTCACGGTGTTGATCTTGTCCTTGGCGCAAATGAGAAATTCAAACTTTTCGATTACGTGAACAATTTTGAAAAGAAAGACCTTTCTTGTGTATTTACCTCTCCAATAAGCGAAGTAACTGATTTTGATTATGCTTACTCATCCGATATTGATTCCCGCACACGCGCTTTTCTTAAGATCCAGGATGGGTGTGATTATAATTGTTCTTTCTGTACTATTCCGCTTGCAAGAGGGAAATCGCGCAGCCTGGGGATAGATAAAGTAATTGATAATGCAAAAAAACTTATTGATACCGGTTATAAAGAAATAGTTTTGACAGGAGTAAATACAGGCGACTATAATTACAGGACGGATACCGGAAACAGAGATTACAGATTGATGGATGTATTGCTTGAACTTGAGAAGCTTAATATTCCAAGGATCAGAATAAGCTCCATTGAACCAAATCTGCTGACCGATGAGATTATCCAGTTGGTAAAGTCTTCAAATAGTATTTGCCGTCATTTCCATATACCGCTTCAAAGCGGAGACCCGGAAATACTTAAACTGATGAGAAGAAGATACAGCAGAGATCAATACGAGGACCTGATATATAAGCTTAATTCAGAAATTCCGGGAGTTGGGATCGGGATCGACGTCATAACCGGATTTCCTCAGGAAACCGAAGAAAAGTTCATGAATACTGTTAAATTTCTGGAGCCACTTCCGGCAAGTTATTTGCATATATTTACTTATTCCGAAAGAAAAAATACTTTCGCCGTTACTCTTCCGGGAAGAGTTGATGCAGGCAGCCGCAGAGAAAGAAGCGGAATCTTAAGAGAAATCTCGAATAAGAAGCGTCTTGCATTTTACAGGAAGAATGTTGACAAAACCCATAAAGTATTGTTTGAAACTGTTAAGGAAGATGATTTTATTTATGGATTCAGTGAAAACTATATCAAGACAAGGGTCAAAGCAGGACATAAACTTGAAAATACTATACTTAATGTTAGAATATCATCTGCGGATACATTTAATTTTACAGAAGGAAGTATAGCAGCATAATGGATCTATATATTATCAGACACGGAGTTGCAGCAGATATTGGAAGCGAGGTTTCGGATGAAGGGCAGCGCTACCTTTCGATACACGGCCGTAATCACTGCAAGATAGTAGCTCAGCGTCTGAAAGATATGAACGTAAAATTCGACGCAATCTTAACCAGTCCGCTTGTCAGAGCTGTCCAAACAGCAGAGTTATTCGGGTCTGTTCTAAGATTTGATGATGAAATTAAGACAGCAGTAGAGCTGATTGGAGGGCATAGTTTCAGCCGCTTTGTTCAAATGGTCAATAGAAACTCGCACTATGAAAGCATTGGTATTTTCGGTCATGCGCCGGATGTAAATTCATACTCTCTTAATCTCATCAGGGGCAGTAATCCAAGCGGAGTGCAAATGAATTTTAAGAATGCCAGTGTTTGTAAAATAGAATATGATCCTTCTAATGAAACCGGTAAATTCAAATGGTTCCTGAATTCAGAAAACATGAAGCTTATCGAGCACCAACATGCATAACATATTTCATTCACTTTTGTTCATTTCGCAGCGGCCTTGCTTTACAATATTGTTACTAAAAGAAAATATAAAGGCAGATTTGATCTGCCTTTATGCAATTGGACTGCGCAACAGATCTATTTGAGCAATATCATTTTTCTGGTTTCTGCAAAATCTCTAGTGATGAGTTTATAAAAGTAAACTCCGCTTGAATATTTGCTTCCATCAAAATCAACTTCATAAGTACCTTCCCTCAATTCCTGATTGACCAATGTTTCAATCTCCTTACCAAGCATATCATAAACGATAAGCCTTGTGTCAGAAAATTTCGATATCTGAAACCTGATCTTTGATTGCGGATTAAACGGATTAGGATAATTTTGAGATAGAGAAAAATCAAATGGTATCGCCGCATTTACGGTGTTAATTCCCAGAACGATATTGATCGGGTCATTTGAAATGATAAATAATGAATCACTCATTGCAGCGAAAGTGCCGCTTTGAGGATGGATACATGAAATTGACCTGTAATTTCTTGAAGCCGGTGATTCTAAAAATGGGTCACTAAACCACGTTTCACCTCCGTCTGTAGTAAGTCTGATAGTGCCGTTATCACCCGCAACCATGCCGCTATCAAGGTTCAAAAAGTAAATGCTCTTTAAATTGTTTACAGTTCCGCTGTTCTTTTGTATCCAGGTAAGTCCCAGATCAGTAGATTTATATATCCTGCCTCCGCTTCCAACGGCAATATATCTGAAGTCTGTACTGTATGCACTCTTTTTATTCAGGGCATTGAAATCAAATGAGGTATCTGTAACACTAACGTTGTACCAGTTAAAGCCAGTATCGGAACTTCTCAATATAGTCCCTTTTTCACCAACTGCTATAACCCTTTGGGGAGCAAAAGGAGCAATGACAACATCTTTCAGGTTTCTGGTTGTTCCGCTTGTTTGTGAAACCAAATTACCGGTAACGAGTTCAATTGCAAATAGAATAGTTCCGTTATCCCCTACACAAAACAGGAAAGAACTATGGTCAACACCCTTAAGATCAGCGCTTGTTATTGGAGTTTTACTTAACCAAGTTAAACCTGTATTAGTTGATACAAGAACTGTTCCATTGTTTCCAACAACAGCAGCATTGTTCTGGTAAGGGTTGTTTGATCCTCTGACCATATTCAGCTGTTGTATTGTCCCAGATTCCATTCGCTGATATACTATAGATGATCTTCCGGTTCCCCTGATTATGCCGCCATTGGAGCCAACCGAAATTGAGCAGAAAAGTGTATCGGAATTACTATCTCCGGGAGCGTATAGAGT